>DCAZ01000112.1:0-50906 GCA_002313925.1 Gemmatimonadales bacterium UBA1120 | reverse complement strand
CCGAGTATATATGGTTCCGCCAGAGGATTTCGTAACAGAGCCTGAAAAGTTGCCCCTGCTACACCCAGTCCTCCCCCGACAAATCCCGCTAAGAGGATACGGGGTAGTCGCAGGTTGACCACAATGTCCCGATGTGCTTCTTGCCCATTTCCAGTGAGAGCAGCCCAGACTTCGGAAATTAGAAGTGGAACGGAACCAAAAAGCACACCTAATAGCCCGATCCCGATGAGGGCTAGAACCAACAGAGACCCGAGTTTTGTTTTGCTCATCGCAGTAGATCACCATGCAAGATTGTGGCTACATGTCTTGCGGCCTCTGCTATGTTCGGCCCGGGGAAATCCAGGGTATTTCCGATCTCCTCTATACGAGCCCCAGGGGTCAGCCTGGGATTGAACTGGGACCTGTCCGAAATTAGAACTACATCGATCTTTCGGACGCGAAATTGCTCGGGGCTTACTGAGCCATACAAGAATCCCAAGTCGGAGAAGACATTTCTACCGCCAGCTAGCACTAGTATCTCATCGATATAGGTATCAGGACCTGCAACCCAAGGTGGCGAACCTCCGAGAATGTACACCGTATGGATTTTTGGCTTCCCGGAAGTCCATCTCTGAAGATCAGCGAGGTCATTCTTGATGTTCGAGATTATGGAATCAGCTGCAGGCTCGGTACCTGTTGCTTTCCCGAGAAGTATTATGCTTGAGTATAAGTCAGTTAGGCGATCCGGACGCACGGCTATTTGGGGGATCTCAAGCTCATCCAGGCGAGATTTGGTTTGAGGATCTTGGTCACCAGCAAAACGCACAACTAAGTCTGGTTCGAGAGCGATGATATCTTCGAAGTTTGGCTCCAGCCCTCCACCCACAGACGGGATATCGAGAACCCAGTTCTCTAGGTCGAAATCAGTGCGCCCAACAACCGTATGAATGGCCCCGAGTGCTCTCAACGTCTGAGTCGCTGATGGTACGAGTGAAATGATTCTCCGTGCTGGTTCCTCAAGAGTAACTTCCAGTCCAGTTGCATCCACCAGAATAATGTTACTAGCAGTGCCTCTATTTTTTTCCACTGAAGTTGGCTGGCACGCTGTTGCCAGAACGATGATGCAGAAAATGAGTTCACGGATATGTTCCTGCACTGTTCGGATCCGTATCATTTTTCTTTAGTCGCGGAGTTGCAAGAGTCTTCAAATGAGCGAATCCATTTGCTGTCCTGCCTAGCAAGGCCCGCGAACCAGCGATCCTCAGAACCAAATATTTCCAGCAGGATTTCTTCCGATCCGTCACCATTCCAGTCGATATGATCCAGGTAACGCGGCACCCCTTTTCCCTGAGACTCAGCAAGCCGGTACCACATATAGCTTACCTCATAAGTCCCAGAGGTGGCGTCTCCCATCACAAATAGAGAGTAGGCTCCAGGTTCAGGTGGTGATGTGATCATTCGATCCTGATGTAGGAAGGTCGCTGCGATCGCTTGTCTCGGTTCACCTGGAAGTTGGAAAGCATGAATGTCCGTTCGTGAATCCAGGATTGAGGGAGGCCATTCAGCGCCGACGCTTGGGATCACTTCAGATGCCAGTGCAAGCGAGGCTACACGTTGATTGTAGTTATGACGGTATGCCGTATATGGCTGAAAAGAGCGAGAACCTGCAACATCAATTGGCAAGGCAATTAACTGTTCTACATCACTCGCTTCTGATACGAGTTCCACAATACCCGAAATGGTAGGCCTTAGGGTACAGAAGCTGTCATCGATTGACACTTCTTGAGCTATCATCCTTCCGATCCTAACCCCCTCAGAGAACAGTACCCATTCTGAGCCTTGAGTTATAAGCCCTAGGCTGAAATCACCGGTGGTCTCAGATCTCAAGCCCTGGTTCGAGATTTTTTTGAGACTATTACCATTTACCTCTCCGACTGCGGTTAGCTTAGCTGTAGACCCGGTCCGTTTCCCACTAAGTAGAATTGGTCTCTGGGGGATTCCGAGGGATTGCTCTTCGTCGGCCAGATCCGGGGTAATAACTGATTGCGCCGAAGATATTGCGGAAGAAGAGGTAGGAGGGTTAAGGCGGAGTTCTAACCCTTCCCAGGCAACGTTGTCGCAGCCTGTTGCCAGGGTTAAGATCACCGCGATCGCTAGGTGTTCCCTTTGCATGCGGTCGATGGGGTCAGGTATGATTTGAGGCTCCAAAGCTATCAATGCCTCCTTTTGAGGCAACCTGATGCATGGTGCCCTGCTCACTCGGGGTGGTTGGTATAACCTCGTGCGGAGGTGCCTGAAGTATCATCCCTAAGGATGCCATGGACCTAAAGTATGTAGGGCCCTTTAGGAAGGTGCTGCCCCGGTTTCCAACTGGAGACAGCTTCCGTTCTTGCTTGACGGACTTCGAGCTAAGTGAACCAGTAGTCAAGTTTCGTGCTCTATCCTACCTAGCTCCTTCATGGATCCAGAAAGAAGGCCTGGCCTCCGAGTGATTCTTGCACATCTTTCGGATCTGCACCTGGGCTTCCGGGCATACGGGCGTATCGATCGCGGTGTGGATATACGCGAACGAGATGTCTCTGTGGCATTTGAGCGTGCACTTCAGGATATAATTCGACTAAATCCTGACATCGTGGTGGTTTCGGGTGATGTCTTTGATCGTCCGGATCCTCCTGCAAGTGCAGTGGTGGTGCTTGCGCGAGGTCTCGAACTGCTTCGCTCCTCACTTCCTGAGACACCAGTATTCATGGTTGCTGGTCCCAGGGACACTCCCAGGCAGCTTGGCGATCCCGGGGCCCTCGCTGTACTGGATAGTTTTCCGAACGTCGAGGCAGCTACCGATTTGACGCGCTCCATTATCATGGAGCGTCTTGAGCTTCATGCTTGCCTCGTTCCATACCGTGCTACTGTCCGCCACCCTTCGGCCTTCCCGGAGTCTGACCCTCGAATGCGTTGGAATCTTTTGGTACTGCATGGAACTCTTGAACAGTCCGAGCAGGCAGCAGTACCAGTTGTTCCCGAAGACTGGAGTTATATAGCCCTGGGAGGTCAACACCGGACAGAACAAGTATGCTCGAATGTTCTCTGGGCAGGATCCCTAGAGCGTGTGGCACTTGATCCCTGGGCAGACGCCGGAGGGGAAAAAGGATTCCTAATAGTGAACCTGGAGAGGGGAGAGCACCAATTCCACGCTATTCCAT
Organism: Gemmatimonadales bacterium UBA1120; assembly: GCA_002313925.1. Lineage (GTDB taxonomy): Bacteria > Gemmatimonadota > Gemmatimonadetes > Longimicrobiales > Gaopeijiaceae > UBA1142. The sequence goes on along the minus strand of DCAZ01000112.1, from coordinate 47,727 downwards.
CACGTCCAGTGGCTGCGCTGGCTCCCATTAAGGTCGTTGGTGGGGATCACGATCAACTGCGTCGCCGAGTCCGTGAGGTTGTCCAGGAAATCCCCGGAGGTATCAAGGGTAAGATTGTGCGCCTGAGGCTTGAGGGTGCCTTCCCGCAGGATCTCCTTGCCTTACAGGGCGGAGAGCTATCGGGTCTGCGGACTTCCGCACTACACCTGGCCATCGAGGCTGGAAAAGAGCCGCGCCCCTTCCCAGCAGACTGGTTATTGGAAGATGCACCTTCACTCCTTCGTGTTGCACTGGAAAAAGAACTTGAACGGGACGGTCTTCTAGACGATGCCACCCAGGCAGTCATTGAGGAGTTACTGGATTCTGATACCGCTGATGCTTCAGGGGTTCATTCGGTTGGAGGCCTGGATGCACTGGATGGCGATATCCCTGGAGTTGGCCGAGTGAGCGCTTCCATACCAGCTGGTTTGACAGCGGTGATCGGTGGTGACGGGCGGTCACGTAAATCAGTCAAGGAACTCTTGATCCAGATCGGAGGAGGCTGTAACAACAAGCCTCTGCTGCATTTTTGGGCTTGCACCGATGCAGGGACTTTAGAGGAGATGTTGTCGATTGCTTCGCTAGCGATAGCGTTTACCCGCGGGCTAGCCGTGGTCGATGCTGCTTTAGAGCGACTAGAACCAGGTGACAAATCTGGGACAGGTTTGAGATTTGGTACGTCCGCACTAGAGAGCAATGTTCCAGGATGGACTTCCACAGATCTTGAGGCTATTGCTACAGAAGCCCAATCAGCGGAACAAGAGTTCCGGTCACTTAGAGCAGAGGTGGTTGAGGCTGATGTGGCCCTGGAGGCTTCGATGATGGATTGGCTCAGCGAGAGGCAGGATGCTGAGACAACTCTCAATGCCTACCGTGATCGAGCCCGGCAGCTTCGATCACGCTTACGCCAAATGGAGGCGACTGGGCCTGACGCACCTTGTCCACTCTGCGGTCGTGTATTGGAGGGTCATTATGATGAGGTCTTGCGCGAGCTAAATGATGAGTGGGAATCAGTCATCCAAGACGGGAGTTGGTGGCGGAGCAGGCGGGAACAATTGGAGCTCAAACCGCCGAATCTCCAAGAGCGTGAAGAAAAAGCATTGAAGCTACATGTGGCTCTGGAGGCTCAATCCGAACGTGTCGAACTCTTACGAGTTAGGGTTAGCGACATGCGAACAGGAGGCTCGCTAATAGAGAAGGAAGTCGCAGGAGATGACCATCGGGGTCAGGTCATGTTGGCCCTCTTGCGTGTGCGGACTGCTCGTGAGGCTCGAGCTAGGGACGTACTTCTGGATAGAGCTTCCCGTTTCGTCTGCAGGCTCACAGGTGGCCGAATTCTGGCGATCACTCTACGAGGGGGAGGGGTCCGCCTCGAAGGGGATTATGAGACCTTGCGTTCGATATCAGAGGAGGATCTCTCTGCTGCCAAGCTAGCGATACGGCTAGCTGCTGCATCTCTTATAGCTGCGGGCGGGCAGGGCCTGGGCTCGCTCTTGCTAGAGGAGCCATTCGATCGACTAGACCCTGAGGCTGGTATCCGTAGCCTGGTGCTCATGAAAGAGCTCGTAAGTGAGGTTCCTAGGATTATACTAGTCAGTCGAGGTGCAACGGTTGGGGCACGTCCTGAACTATTTGATTGCATCATGGAAATTCGAGAGGAAGGTTCGACTGCTGGTCCTGCGCTCCGTCCAACTCCAGCAGGTCCAGGCAGGTTCATGTTACGATCTTCGGCTATCCTGAAACACTAATTGATCGTGAGCCCAATAGGATGAATAGGTTTATAGACCACACACTCTCTATTTGAGCCTTCCATCTCACCTTCGCTGAGTCCGGATCTGTAGTGATCAGCGAGCAGTGTCGATCAATGCTTGCATATGGATTCTAGATCCCGGTATCCTCGGGAACTTCCTGTGCGGCGATCGCTTGAACCTCAAGAATACAACCGGGCTTTAGGTTTCCGACAGGTACCACAGCACGCGCTGGCCGGTGTGCGCCCATGACCTCAGCATATGCTGTATTTACGGCTGGCCAGTGATCTATATCAGTGACATAGATCGTCATCTGAAGAGTCTTACTTAAACTACTGTTGGCTGCTTCGAGTATTGCACGAACGTTCTCAAGTACGTTGCGTGTTTGGTCCCCAGGATTATCGGGCAGTGCCTCAGGATCTCTTGGGTCGAAAGGCAACTGACCGGCAACATATACGATGCCTTGATGAACTATCGCCTGAGAGTAGTGTCCCGCAGGAGCCGGGGCGTTGAGAGTAGAAATTGTTTGCATGCTGTAGGATGGGTTCAAGAGAGTATGGTCAGCAAGTTAGCGATTAAGGTGAGTCGTTATTGGCCTGTATAGCGAGCTTCCTCATTTCCAAATGCCCTTGCTTCTCGCCAGGCGAACCGGGAGCCCCACTTATTATGCTGATGCTCCACAGCGTCAGCCACGATCTCTCCAAGTACTGGCGCGAACTTGAAAGCGTGCCCACTACCCCCAGCTGCTACGACAAGACCCTCCCGGTCCGGGTCGTGCCCGATCAAAAAGTTTCCATCGAAAGTGTCGCAATACATACAGATTCTCCGGTATGCGATGGGGGCATCCGAGAGCGCTGGAATCGCACTGCTCAAGAATTTACGGGTACGAGCTTCATGATTCGCGTCTACTGTCTCCCGCGCTTCTGGGTGCATACGTATTCCTTGCCCGTGGTGTGCCACCTTGACACGTCCATCCGCTAGGGCAGGGAATCCATACCACCCGCTATTCGAGATATCAGCCGACCACGGAGGGAAATACTCAGCTCGAAAGAGGTCGGGATTATCGGGTAAGAAATGGAGCACTGGCTGACCGGTAGACCAGAGAACACCCGAAAGCCAGGGTAGTAATGTGGGAGTCCATGCGCCAGCTGCGACCACGACAATGTCGCCTGTGATTATATCGCCATTGTTAGTTAGGACACCTGAAATACGACTTCCCTTCGATCGTAATTGATCCATTTGGCCCGAATAAAATTGAACACCGCTGGCTTTGCAGAGCTGAACCAAATGCTCCATGACGCTCCCGCTCTCCACCCATCCGCCGTGGGGGTTATAGTAGCCATCAGGATATTCCGAAAAATTCCAGGCTGGATAACGATTGGCGATCCGATTCGTAGTCAGGCGTTCGGTGTTGTAGCCACGTTGTTCTAATACCTTACGGTTCTCGTGTTCGTATCCGCCCAATTTCATTTGGCCACGCGAGAGTATGAGGAACCCGTCTTCGTGATACAGGGGCTGTTGCCAGTCGCGGTTCCAAGATTTCCATCCTTCGATTGCGATCTCTCCAAGTTCGTGATAGAAGATATCCGAACCATAATCCATGCGGACAACCTTGCTGACATCAGTCGAAGACGCGTCTTCGTGTGGGGGGGTGCCAGGATTGACTATGCTCACAGACCAACCACGTGACTGGAGCTTTAGGGCTGCAGTGCAGCCAAAAACTCCACCACCCACAATAACGACGCGGTGCCCTATTTGAGGTCGAGTTTGAGCTTTGGTCACAAGCGATCCAGTAGAAGGTTGGCTAGAATTAAGAGTGATGGGGTGGTTCAAGCCCTACACTGTTGTATTCCCTGTTTCCCTAGGTAAGCCATGAGGGTTCGAATTTTATCGTCTGATACCGTGCGATCCACTATCGACATGCCAATGGCCATTCAGGTGATGAGGGATGCATTTAGCGCTCTTGCAGCGGGTGATGCAACTGTCCCTGTTCGTGTAGCGCTGGAGACATCTCATGGGGTCAGTCTATTCATGCCCGCCCACTTGAAAGAGCAGGACTCCGCTGGCGTGAAGATTGTTTCAGTGAATGAGGGTAATGCACAGTCGGGCCTCCCAGTGATCCATGCGGTGGTGGTGGTTCTAGACACTCTGACTGGCTGTCCGATTGCCCTTATGGATGGGACGTGGCTGACCGCCCTTCGCACAGGCGCAGTTGGTGGCCTCGCCGCAGACCTTCTAGCCAGGAGAGATTCCACGACTGTGGCGCTTTTTGGAGCCGGTACGCAGGCAAGGACCCAACTTGAGGCTGTACGGTGTGTGAGAGACATCACTAAGGTTCGTGTTGTCTCCCGTAGTGTTACGTCTGCACAGGATCTGGTAGGTGAACTGAGCGGAGTGAAGGCTGTCAGTTTGGAGGACCCAGATGAGGCCGTAACTGGGGCGGATATCATCATTACTGCAACCAGCAGTTCAACTCCAGTGTTTGATGGTGCGCTCGTAGAGCCTGGCACACACGTGACCGGTATCGGCTCGTTCACTACAGATATGAGAGAAGTCGATGCCACCCTGGTGGAGCGGGCACGAGTCATAGTTGACCAAAAGGAGGCTGCACTTGAGGAGGCTGGAGATATCGTAGGTCCTATTAGAGATGGCTTGTTTGGAGAGGACGTGATTGCTGGAGAAATTGGCGACATCGTTCTTGGTCGGATTACTGGACGCACGGAAGCAGAGGAAATCACATACTTCAAATCTGTAGGAAATGCAGTCCAGGACATCGCGGTGGCGGCAAAGGTACTATCGGTTGCCGAGGCGGAAGAACTAGGAGAAATCTTCGATCTATGAATAAAGAAGTTTGACTTGGTGCTTCACCCCGTGCCTAGCCTCAACCAAGCTTCAGCACGCTCACTGTACTGCTCCATCAATTCTTCATCAGAGGTCTGTAGTGCAGCTTGACTTAGAGCCAAGTATCCCCAGGCGTAATAGTTAGGGATGCCGATCGTCGCGAGATCCGGCCAGTGCGTCCATTCATCTGGAATTCCCGATCGGTGCACGAAGACTTCAGTCAACAAAGTGTGTGTCCTCGCCATATCTACCCATTGACCTATTACTGATTCGTACGGTGAGGGCAACATGCGGATAACACCCCCAGTGCCTTCAACCTCCTCCAGCGGACCATTATTCAGTCGGTAAGCAAGGCCCTGACGCACGAGGTAGTCAGTCAAGCCCAGTGATACCGCAGCGTTGCCACTGGACGAGAAGTAGATCGGCCGTTCATCGATCACCTCTCCGATCAGCGCTAGCGCGTACTGTTCCCACGGCACCAGACTATCACCGTCCCTCAAGACAGTAGTGATGTTTCCGAGCCTCACAGATCGATTTCCTTCGACGCGCACATAATTCTGTGAAACCTGGTCGATCTGTTCATCGGTAAGTGGGATGATCGACTTGGTGGGCTCCTTGATGCTAGTAGCCACAACCAGGGAGACCTTGCTGGGCATAGATGTGGGATCAGTCACGTATGCTGCGGACGTGTTTTCGGCAGTATAAGGACGCTGACAAATAATTCTGGACCAGTCCTCGGATGGACCCATGTCGGGATCACATGGTGCGGTTATCCTCTTGAGTTGTTTCGTGTACCACTCAGTGTTTAGGTAGGAAGTCACAATGACTGTGACGTCTCGCCTGATGCCTTCTACTTCCTGTAGATACCAGAGCGGGAAGGTGTCATTGTCACCGTTTGTAAAAAGCACACCGTATGGTTCGACGCTCATTATAAGGTTGTGGGCCCAGTCCCTAGCAGAGTAGTCATCTGCCCGGCTCGCCCAAGCGAAATTCAGGACCAACGGAATCAGTGCCAACCCAAGGATTGGGCTGGCCTTCGCGAGGCCCAAGCGCACCTCACGGCCTGCCTCCCGCCAAAGAGTTGCAATGCCTATGCCGGCCCAAAGCCCCCATACCGAGAAGCTGACTATGAAGAAGTAGTCACGCTCACGAACTTCATGGAGTCCTCGGTCGGCGATTGGGTCCGGAAGTGAATATCCGTATCTGAAGTTCAGGTAGTAGACTAGGCCAGCGGATAAGGTCACGAAGAGCGTGGCCAAGAAAATGAAGCTCGTCCGGTCTCTTCTTGCGTGTTCGATTGCACCCCATACGCCTAACCCTGTGAATAGCATCGTGAATGGTAGGCGCCAATTAGAGAAGAGCACGTTGTTACCATCGAGAGACCTGGCCCACTGCCAGTCGAAATACTGAAGGTAGTTCGCAACTTGTGAGACCAGTGGAGCCGACCTAGGAAGTAGAGGTGGCTTCTCGTATTGAGTGCGATTGAGTGCTTCGGCTAGCGCTGCACAGCCAGTTTTGCCATACGTAACCACAGCTGAGATTGCAGAGCTTATATCTGGACATGCCGGTGCCGCCTCGTTGATTACCGGCTGAAGTCCAGCACGTAGGGGCAGAAATAGATGAATTGATAGTCCGACTACCGCTACGGCTGCACCAACCAAGTACAAGCGCCAGTTCAAGAGAGTTTGGGGATGAACCACGAGTATGAAGATTCCGATGGCGGGGGCGACGAGGAACGCCATCAGGTGATTTCCCACACTTAAGGCGAGAATGAACACCATCAGAATGAGTAGATTGTCGTCCTTGCCTTTCCCCAGGTTCTCTTGCCATCGGACCGCTAGCCACGATAGAAGGGCGATCGTGAAGAGTGAGACTGTGTAAACTTTCTCGTTGACGTTTGACTGGCTCCAGACTGTAAAGGAAGTCGAACTCACAAGAACGGCTGCCGCAGCCCCGACAAGGCGGAAAAGTTTGTCACTCGAGAAGTAGCGCAGGATGTGGTGTGCTACCAGGAACCACATAGCGTGAGCGGAGGCCGACATGAAAGCACTGAATAGATTGATACTGGTTGCTACCGATAGGCCGAAAAATGTGAAAACCACGGACCATGCCCTGGCGAGGACTACAAAGAGCGGATTCCCCGGAGGGTGTGGAATACCAAGCATGTGGCCTGTCGCGATATACTCGCTGGTATCCCAGAATGCCGTTGTAGGAGATAACGTGAGCCAGTATAGAGCAAACACGAGTGCTCCTGCGATCCAAGCCTCCTTATAGGGCGGACGAAGGTTCTCAGCGCCACCCTTTGGACTCTCGTGCAGTGCTTGCTTGCTTGCTCTACTCATCTCGCCCCAGCGAAGCAGTTTCTTGAACAGGGTTCATGTTTGATTAGCCATTACTGTATGAAAGCTCAAAGGTAATTGCCCCGAATAATCTGCTTATATCTTAGGCAACGTGCCGTATCAGCCCAGCCCCCTTGTAAGGTGTAGGCATCCCCAGAGATCTGGCCTTACGATCCAGCCAGGGGGCACCCAGGTCGTCCCACTGTATTCCTGAACGATCAGCGGACCCTCTAACACGTGTTCTAAACGTAAGTCGCTTCGAGATACCAGTAGTGCCTCTATCTCTCTGTCCCCGTAGACCACGTTAGTTGAGAGAGTCGGTGGTGGACCATCAGCAATCGAGAGTCTATGGACCGCAAGTAGTGGAGCTGGTGCGGTCACTACTGCGCGCAAAGTGACCGCCTCTACCGCTGTTCCATCTCGGCGATACCCATAGCGTTCCTCGTGTAAGTTGTGGAAGCGTTCGACCCAATCTTCGGCGTGAACCCTTAGCTCAAAGCTCTGCCCTCGATATCGAGCGTCAATCCAGAGTGTAGTGGATAGTTCATCCGGGTCTGACCCCTCCTCTACCATTTCCGTCCATGCCTGAAGAGCAAGCCCTGCCAGTGCGTCGTCAATGTAGTCATCAGCCCCTGAATCATCGGTGGCTTGCAGCACAGTGCGGGCGGTTTCTCGGGTCATGGGCGAAGCCAGCATTCCGTAGGCTGATAAGAGGCCAGGATCTGGGGGGATCAGGGCCTCTCGAGCCCCTAGTCGCTCAGTAAGATCAGTGACGTGTAGGCCACCGGCACCGCCAAATGCCACGATGGTAAAATCCGCTGGATCGTAGCCACGCTCTACCGAGATCACGCGCAGGGCTCGCTCCATTGCTGTGTCCGCCACGGCCAAGATCCCTTCGGCGGTTTCTTCAAGAGACGCACCGAGTGCTGCTGCCAGCACCCCCAGCGGATCACGAATTGCGTCCCGGTCAAGAGTTTCGCTACCACCTAGGAAGGAAGACGCCGGAAGACGCCCAAGCCAAACATGGGCATCAGTTACTGTGACCCTTGATCCGCCTCTGCCATAGCAGATCGGTCCGGGTTCTGCTCCGGCGCTCTGAGGTCCTACCCTGAGCGCACCGCCCGCGTCGACCCTGGCCAGCGATCCGCCACCAGCACCGACGGTATGGATGTCCAGAACCGGTATTGCTGTGGGTTGCCCTGCGATCTCAAACTCTCGAGTCCTGAGTGGGTGCCCAGGACACAAGGATACGTCAGTGGACGTTCCTCCCATATCAAATGAAATAATTTGCTTCCTACCTGAGCGTTCGGCCCAAGTTAGTGCTCCAACAACCCCTCCAGCAGGGCCAGAAAGGACTGTATGCACTGGTTCCTTTCTGGCCCGCTCAACTGGTAGCACACCTCCATTCGATCCCATGATCCTCACTCGTGTTGCACCTGCTTCTTTCGAGATGCGTCCGAGGTAATTGCTCATGATTGGCGCCACATAGGCGTTTACTACGGTGGTGGATGTACGCTCATACTCTCGGAATTCTGGTACCAAGTCAGCGGAAACCGACAGCGGTAGCCCAATATCACCTAAGGCTTCTGCAACGATTTGCTCATGTGCATCGTTGGCGTAACTGTGCAGAAGTGAGATGGCGACAGCTTCAGCATTATGTTCCTTAATCCGAAGGGCGAGGGTTGCAAGTTCCTCAAGGTCAAGTGGTTCAATTTCTTCACCTTGGGGCCCAATGCGCCCACTAATCCCCACGCGATCATCACGCATCACCAATGGGGGAAGCCTATGTCCAACCAACGCGTACAGCTGAGGTCGGTTCTGCCTACCGATCTCAATTACGTCCTCAAACCCTCTGTTTGTCACCAGTAATACCTTGGCACCGCGTCGTTCAAGTAAAGTATTCGTGGCAACTGTTGAGCCGTGAAGAAGGGTAAATGGATCGTCCTTGCCGCTACCCACGTCAGTAATCCCAAAGATCTTTAGGATCCCGTCTAACACTGCTTGTGAGGGGTCTTCGGGTGTCGATGATACCTTAAGTGTTCGGATTTGCCCTTCTTTGAGAAGTACCAGATCTGTGAAGGTTCCACCCGTGTCCACAGCGAGGAGTGCCGTTGACGCTCCTTGACGCTCGGAGGACATTGTTTCGCTCATGCAGATTCGACCCTCCTTCAATGACTTTAAGGCCCTAGCCGACAAGTGCGGCCTGGTGCCGGTATGGCAAGAGTTCCTCTTTGATGTAGATACAGCTGTAACCGCTTATTCTAAACTAGCCGAACCCCCGTTTGGGTTTCTTCTAGAATCGGTACTTGGCGGCGAACAATGGGCCCGATACTCGTTTGTGGGAACCCGTCCGGTGGGCGCTTGGAAACTTCAAGGTGGTGAAGTCTCGTGGTGGACGCCCGAACAAGGCTGGAAGAAGGTGGATACCGATGACCCACTCGAAGACCTAAATACAAGGTTGAGGGAACGTGTGCCAGCTGAGATAGAAGGTCTTCCTCGGTTTTGGGGAGGAGCAGTCGGCTATTTCGGTTACGACGTGGTGAGAGAAATTGAGACACTCCCAAGCCCTGCGCCTGATGACCTAGAACTTCCGGACGGTCTGTTTCTGTTTACCAACGTTGTTCTGGCGATCGATAACCTGCTTGATCGTGCGATGGCGATTGTTGCTGTTCCTGTGGATGGTTTGCACCAGGATGAGCTCCGGGCCGGGTATGACGATGCCGTTGCAGCCACCAACGATCTCATTCATAGGCTAAAGTCACAGCCCTCGCCTCCTCCTCTTCAGTTGGCTAGGGAACCCAAGACTGATCCGCCGTTCGATAGCTCAACAACGCAGCTGGAATTTGAGGAGGGTGTGGAAAAGATCCAGGACTACATTCGGGCAGGAGATGCTTTTCAGGTTGTACTTAGCCAGCGTCTTGGGATTGATCTTCAGGCCTCTCCGTTTGACCTATACCGAGGCTTAAGGACCTTAAATCCATCTCCGTACCTTTACTTCCTTGAGCTTGACGGGATTAGTCTGGTTGGCAGTTCTCCGGAAGTGCTTGTTCGGGTTGAAGACGATGTTGTGATTGTTCGACCAATCGCAGGAACGAGACCCCGTGGCGACTCGGTTGAAGAGGAACGCTTGCTTTCCGAAGAGCTTTGCCAAGACGAGAAGGAGCTAGCGGAGCACCGGATGCTTGTAGATCTCGGTCGCAACGATATTGGGCGGGTTGCCGAATTTGGCTCGGTCACGGTATCAGATCTAATGATTGTAGAGCGATACTCACATGTCATGCACCTCGTGAGCCAAGTCGAAGCCAAGCTTAGAGAAGGGCTTGGCGCTATCGATGTCTTTAGGGCGTGTTTTCCGGCAGGTACAGTATCAGGAGCCCCCAAGATTCGTGCGATGGAGATCATTGATGAATTAGAGCCGGTGCGTCGGGGCCCCTATGCCGGTGCAGTCGGTTATTTCAACTATGGAGGGGTTAGCATGGATACCGCGATCACGATCCGCACGCTTGTGGCGACTGGAGGGAAGGCCTATGTCCAGGCAGGTGCTGGTATCGTGGCAGATAGTGATCCTTCGCGGGAGTATGAAGAGACCATTAGCAAGGCGAGGGCATTACTCAAGGCCGCGGTTATGGTGCGAGGTTGAGTACCAGTAGGACTCAGTTCGCTAGTTTCTGGTATAAGAGAGCGAGCGCCCCGATGCCACGCTCAAAGTTCTCAACTGGTAACCACTCGTTGGGCGCGTGGAGATTACAGCCCGGGAGAGAAAAGCCCACCAGCATCACGGGAGCGCTCAGCCGTTCCTCAAACTCAACCACAATCGGTATAGAGCCCCCGCTACCCATCAGGACGGGTGTGGTACCGAACGCTTCCTCTAGTGCCTGTGTCGCGGCCTCGAAGTAACGACCTTCTACAGAAGCCCTCCAGGGTCGCCCTCCGTGGAGTTCATTAATCTGAACAGTGACACCTTCAGGAGTAACGTGCTGCACGTGTTTCTCGAACAGATCCCTTACTTTTCCATCAGTTTGATTAGGCACGAGACGGAAGCTGACTTTGGCCATCGCATGGTTGGGTAGAACTGTCTTGGCTCCCTCACCAGTGTATCCACACAGTAGGCCGTTCACATCGCATGTGGGTCGAATCCAGAGGCGTTCGAGGGTGCTGAAGCCGTCTTCACCGTTGAGTTGTCTTACCCCGAGTTCTTCTCGGTACTGCTCATCAGAATGAGGAAGAGACTCAATCTGTGCCCGTGTCTTGCTATCCCATTCGACGACGTCATCATAAAACCCTTCGATCGCGACTCTGCCCCTCTTGTCATGCAAAGTCGCCAGGATGTGCGCCAGTGCGTTTCCTGGGTTAGTGATTGCACCCCCATACTCTCCTGAATGCAGATCACTCCGGGCCCCGGAGACATGGATCTCAAAGTATGCTAGTCCACGGAGTGAAAAGCCTAGGGAGGGAAGCTCCTCTGAGAACATGCTTGTATCAGAAATGAGCACCACGTCACAGGCAAGCCTATCGAGATTCGTTTCTACAAAAGGGACAAGGTTGGGGGATCCCATCTCTTCCTCACCTTCGGCTAGCACTACCACATTCACTGGCATAGAGCCATTTGTCGTGAGCAGTGCCTCCAAGGCTTTAATATGCATGTAGAGTTGCCCCTTATCATCCGCTGAGCCTCTAGCATAAATACGACCGTCTCTTTCGTTCGGTTCGAAGGGGGGTGATACCCACTCTTCCAGGGGTTCAGGGGGTTGCACGTCGTAGTGACCATAGACCAGGACCGTTGGGGCAGCTTCACCAGCACCTCGCCACTCGCCCAACACCACAGGATGTCCAGGGGTTTCGATGATCTCGACCTCGAGGCCTGCATCCCGCATGCGATTTGCCAGCCACTGTGCCGAGCGCCGCGTGTCCTCAACATGCTCGGTTTTCGCACTGATCGAAGGTATCCTGAGGAACTCATAGAGTTCAGCTCGGAAGCGATCGAGATTCGACTCTATAAAAGTTAGTACTTCGGACATATCCGCTACGGATAGTGGGAGAGAGTGAAGATGTAGGCTGTTCGCTAGATGAGTCCGCGGATTCCCCATCGGTAGACGAAAGTCATCATTGCCGAGAAGGTTGCTCCCCCCGCCATACCACCTGGGCTGATAGCGAGTGGCTCATAGAGATGGAAGATGCCCACCCCCAGCATACCCCCGATAACAGCTGCGAACGATCCCAAGACCATCAAAACTATTGTGTGTCCGGGTGTCTCGTTCGGGCGCTTGATCAGGACTTTCATCACCAAACCGATTGTTGCCCCAAGGAGAATCCAAATCCCTATACCAATCCAGTTTTGCATACGAAATGTCGACCTCGGCAGTGGTGCTATGGAGGTAGTCTGAAAGCTATTCTTTAGGTTGGCCGAATCTACCGGAAGCCTAGGATAGGAGCTAGGCCCAACAACGTTGGGAAAACAACCGGTTATTGCTGAAAGTTCTGACAGTATTCCCCGTCTTTTTTTCTATCTGAGTACTGATTCACTTGCTAGGTGAGATTGAGTCGTGCTTCCTCGAGGGAACAGGGTCAATGGAAAGCGATGTCCCTGTGGCTTCTGCCTTTTCGACCTTATCAACCATTTCTTCAACTTCCTCTTCTAGGAAGAGGATCTCAGCATTTAGCGCGTCAATCTTGTCGTTGAGGACACGGACATGTTCTTCGTGTTTTTCTGCGTACTGCGTTGCCACGGTAGTGGTCTCAGTATCCCCGATACGGTGAGCCATCTCTGCTTGCCGATAGCATGTTTCGGCCGCGTGTCCTACCTCAGCCATCTGATCTCTTGCTTTAGAGATCTGAAGTTCAAGGGCATTGATATGAGATGTCGCTTCAGTGACCTCATTCTTCATTGCATCAATAAGGTCATCAGCTTTCTCGGGGAATTCGTCGCGGTTCAATTCCTCATTAAAGTTTTCGACCGCTTTGCGGAAGTGGGCCCTGAGGTCATCGAACATGTTTGTATCTGTCAGCTCAGAAACTGTTAATCCGGTGGTTAAGCATTCGGGGGTGAGGATCTAAATCGGGCGCTTTTCTAGGCCGATAAGAACTCCGCCCTCTGAAAAGCCATCATAAAGTGCCTTCTCTGGGGCGAGAACGAGGTCTCGTGATTTGAGTGCATCTTCAATCGCCTGATCAATCTCTCTTATAACTTCTAATTCGACGGCCTCCAGGCGAGCGACTGTGATTCCTTCGCCTGTCATGTAGCCTTCGAATAAACCTATCGGATCGCGTTGTCCCCATTCTTTGAACAATTCTGCTGGGAATGTCTCTCTCGCTTCCTGCTCGTCATGCGTTGCATGTCCTCCCATTCGGAAAGTATCTGCAACGATTGCTGCGGGCCCCTTACCTGCCCGGCATTTATCCACGGCGATACGAACCGCCGAAAACACATCTAAGACATTGTTACCATCACATACTTGTGGCTCAATTCCATACATGGCTGGCCAGTCATGGAGGCTTCCGGCGCCATGCTGGTCTAACCGGGTTCCAAGTGCGATCTGATTATTTTGGATAATGAAGATTGCTGGAAGGTTCTGGACGGCTGCTAAGTTCATCCCTTCATGGCATGCAGCGGTCTTAGTGGCTCCATCGCCAACCCAAGTGAGGGCGACACGGGCTTCTCCTCGATTACGGAAAGCCATGGCGGCACCCGTGACAATGCTCACGCTGGTTCCCATATGGCTAATTGGTTGGAGAATCCCGTTCTCCAGATTCCCTATATGTAGGTCTCTACCCCCGCTGGGAGAGTCCGATGTGGCTACATATCCCCGAAACATATCCGCCAACGACATACCCATCATGTGGAGTGCTCCAGCATTGCGAATCATCGGGCTCACGACGTCAATCTCAGTGTCTAGGGCCCTGACTGCGCCCACCGTAACGGCTTCTTCACCGGTTCCGAGCCAAGCCTTTGAAATAATGCCGGTTCTTACCCAACGCTTGAGTCCAATATCGTGGAGTCGTGTCCGCAGTAGGTCACGATAGATCAAGAGTAGATCGTTTTCCCTTAGATCTTTGATAATCTCACTCCGGCCAGGATGCTCGGAGAGCGATTGTTTTAGCGACTTTATAAGGTCGGGGTCCGGTATCCAGTTCAGGTATTCCGGAGGGTCAAAAGCCTTGTAACGCTTCATGTATTCAATGTACAGCTAGCCAGGGACTGCGAAACGGTAGGGTACCGGAAGGTTTGGGGCACTAGCCGTATAGGGTAGTTGTAGATGCGTTGCAGTGAGAGACAGCTCGGGTGAGATTGGTGCGTCATCCTACCTATAAGCTTGTTAGTGAGTTGATTAGCGACACAAACCCTAAAAATCATCGACGCGTCAAGGCTATTGTGGGACTGCGCCTTCTAGAGGTTGTCCGCGATCGAGATTTACCGACTGAGCTTTTAGAACAAGAGGACCCAGCGCAGACTATCCCCCGCCGACTTGGTCTGAGCGATGTAGTAGATCGTCAAATCCGCGTGTATGGGGATGATGTCCGGAAAGGGGTTCATCTCACGGACCAAGGGATAACAGATCTTTTCACACTGGTGAACAGAAGATCCGATAGCGATGAGGTTTTCCTAAACACCGGACGTGAATTGGTCGAGGTTCATTTTCCGTTTCGTTGGGGCCAGGCATTCTCTGAGTCTATTCAGTATATGTTCGCCCGCACTTACTTGAGTTGGCACCTGAAACACCTATTTGGGCGACGCATCCTTAGTTTCGCAGAGGGACCCTTGAATCTTGAGGTACAGGGCTTGTTCTTCGGGGGGGGCGATAGCACTTGCTATCTTATTTCTGGGATATGCCAACGAATTCTTGAGCAGATTGGGCATAGATCCGCCGAAGTTGGTCATACTCTGTGCCAGGCTCGCGGTGATGATCGTTGCAGATGGGACGGCAGCATCATACCCCTGACCGAAGAGTGAGCATGAGCGGTCCTGTTATACTGAGGTATGACTCAATAACCCAGTCACAGAGGACTTAGGGATGATCGAAAGTGGAACTATAGCGCCAGATTTCACGCTCGAACCCGATCAGGGGGAATCCGTGACGCTCTCAAAGCTTAGGGGGAAGAAAGTTATTCTATACTTCTATCCAAAGGATGACACTCCGGGCTGCACGATTCAGGCTTGTGATTTTCGCGATGCACTGCCCCGGTTTGAAGGAGTGAAGGCGGTAGTTCTGGGTGTAAGTCCAGATTCCGTGAAATCCCATGCCAAATTTCGAGAAAAATTTGGCCTAACCTTTCCACTTCTCGCGGATGAAGAACACTCAGTCTCTGAAGCGTATGGCGTATGGAAGGAGAAGAAGATGTATGGACGCACTTACATGGGGATTGAGCGAAGCACTTTCCTGATCGACGAGGAAGGTGTGGTATCACAAGTGTGGAGAAAGGTGAAACCCAAGGGCCATACTGAAATCTTGTCAGAAATTCTTGCTGACTAGCTCTTCATTGAAGGAGGTTCTGTCTATGCTTCGTTTCCTTTGTTTAATGCTTGATGCACGAGGTATGTACACATGTTCTGGACAGCGGTTACTCGTTGGGCCCGTACTTCTCTAATCTCTGACTTTGCCCATATGCCCTCTTGGAGCCAGATCGCTGGTCGCTCAGATCGTTTCGCAGACTCAATGATGAATTGTCCGGCTTCAGCCGAAGGCCGGAAAATGACTACAAGGTCAACCGATGCAGGGACATCACTTATGGTGTTATAAGTCTCATTGCCTAGAATCTTGTCTGCATAAGGATTAATCGGGATGACATCGTAGTTTCTTGAAGCAAGATAGGATGGAACTCGGCGTGCAGCCTTATTGGGATCACGCGACAGGCCAATAACAGCGATGGTCTGGATCCGGTCGAAGAGTTCCGTGAGTTCCTCGGCGGTTGGGTTGTCAGGATCTCCTGCCAACTCAAGCAATTTCCGGATGGGTTCTAGTCTTAACACAACCCGAGCATACGATCGAGACTCGTGACCAGCAACGTTGTGTTGCCAGTGTGATCAGGGCGTGCGAAGATCTGTCCGCCCGCTCCGACATCTCGGAGTCAGAGTACCCCTAAACGGGAGTTGCATGGAAATTGCCATAGGAGTTGCTGCAGGGGCTATTCTAGCTATAGCTGGCTTCGTTTTTGGGCGCTCATCAGGCCGTTCACTTGGTCTTTCTGAAGGGGCTTCTGAAGCCGCTTCTCGGATCAAGGCTATCACCGAATCGGTGGCTCGCGGGCAGAGCCCTGAAGATGCCCCCGCTGGATCTCCTGAAGCGGAGCTCCATGCTGCCTTGGAACGTGGATGGTCACCCCGTGAAGCCGAGAGGAACGTGGCTCTCGTTGAGGCGATTGGGCGGGTGAGCACATTTTTGGAGACAAATGTGCGGAAGCCGTTGATGGACGCAGGGGAGGCCGCGGAGGCTGATGAACTAAGGGAGCGAATAGAGTACGCATTAGGAGCTATATCTGATATCGATTTCTTCCTAGAAAAGCCGTCGATGAGCAGGTCAGGGCAATCTTTGGTGTCCCTAGTCGAGCATGTTGCGCACGAGTTTTCGGGAGACCAGGACATACGATTACGGCTACAACTTGATAGTAGCCCCGTGCGTGCAGTGGTTAGTGGTCCGGTGATTATGGACGTGCTTTATCTCATTCTCCACAATGCCGCTCGCTTCGGTGGTGATAACACAGTCGATATTGCTGTTCAGGCAATCGACGGTCGCTCTCTTATTCTAGTGAGAGATCACGGTCCAGGTTTCTCAGACGAGGCCCTTCAGCGAGCATTTGATCCGTTCTATTCGACCTCTCCTGAGGGGCTCGGAATCGGACTACCACATGCGCGTAGCCTTATAGCGCAGATGGGTGGCCAAATTGAGTTACGCAATGAGTCAGACGGTGGTGCGGAAGTAGAGGTTTCCTTCCCAAGCTCCTGAACAGTCGTCTTTTGTGGATGCTTTAGTCCGGAATCAGGAATACCCGTAAACCTGATAGAGAAGCAGATACACGACGATTCCAGTCACCGAGACGTATGCCCAGATGGGGAAAGTCCAACGGGCGAGCTTGGAATGCGCACTGAAGCGTCTGTGTCGAACCAGGTAAAGAAGGCGGAGCACTAACGGGACAACAACAACTGCCAAGCCCATATGCGAAAAGAGTATGCTAAGGTATACCACCTTGGCGAAGCCCTCCCCAGCGAAATCGTGCGTTCCAGTCAATGCTACCCGTGTGAGGTAGAATACGAGGAAGATCGCCGAAGTAGTGACTGCGATAACCATCGCTCGACGATGAGCATGGAGGGATCGTTGGCGGATGAAGCGATAACCTGCGAAGAGCGCCAAGGCGCTTGTCGCGTTAAGCCCCGCATTCACCATTGCCATAAGGTCACCGACACGTATTAGATCCATCGTTTGACTACCCTACCCTTATCCCTGCGGTCGAGGAGATTGGCCTAGGTGATAGTTGGGCCAAGGTCGCAAGGCGCACGAGGGTCGCTAAAAGACCCGCAGCAATGAGTGTGTGGAATGAGACCGGGATAACCGCTAGAGATGTGACTACAGATACGAAGCCAAGGCCGACCTGCGTTACAACTAGAGCCGCTGCGAGAAGGCCCAAGAGGCGAAGAGGCTTCGGAGCTGATACACGGATAATCCAAAGGGAGAGGCCAATGATCATCAACGCTGCGAGAATTCCGATCAGCCTGTGAGTGAAGTGTAGAGTAATCGTTGAGTTCACTAGCGGAGGAACGAACTCACCAAGACAGAGAGGGACGTCGGGGCAGGCCATCCCGGCATCCATGTGCCGCACGAGTCCCCCAATTAAAGATTGAACGAAAATCAGAGCAGCACCGGCACTGGCGAGGATTGTGATGCGGCCTGCAGCTTCACCAAGAGGGCTCTCGAACTTTGTGGGCGAGCCTGTTGCCGATGCGAGCACAGTCACGAGTGCTAGAAAGAGAAACGCCAGCCCCAGATGCGTGGTTGAGATTAAATCTGGTAGGCGGTATATGACCGTGAGCCCTCCGAAAATTGATTGGATAACGAGGAGGATCAAGCCAGCTAGGCACGCCCTGAAAATCCACGGCTGATCAGGAGTTGCAGTCTTGGCCAGCCAGGTGCTGAGTCCGAACACGAGAACGAGTCCTCCCGCGACCAGACGGTGGAGGTGCTCCCAAAAGACCCCTCCTGTCATCTCTGGCATCATTGTGCCAAAGCACGTCGGCCAATCAGGGCACGCTAGACTAGACTCAGTTGCATGGACCACGCTGCCAAGATATAGGAGGGCGAGCGTCCAGAAGGCGCTGATCGTGAAAGCCCGATGGTGGAGCACGCGTTCTTAGGTAGTCGGTACGGGTTCGAGTGGTTCTGCTTCCAGTGTTGAGGCCGCAAGTATAGCTGCTTCTGCCTGATGCCTGTACGCCTCTGCTGAGACAATGCCTTCTTCCAGCCACAAGAAGTCATCGTCTAAGAAACGGCGGGCAACTCCGTAGGTTGTAGAGTCATCATTATTGAATAGGGCCGGGAACCTCGCAGTGATTCTTCTGCGCGCCATGCGACAGAACAGGTCAGCAAGAGCATCGGCACCCTTCTTCTCCGTAGTTTCTCCAAGTTCTCTTGCTCGGATGATCACAGCGGTCATGACCAATAGGTCAGAACCGATATCAACAATTCGTCCAAGTACAGCCTGGCGCTTCTCAAGCTTTGGCCCGAAACGAACCATCGCGTGGAATGTGGCTCTAGCCAGTCTACGTGATGCACGTTCAACGAATCTCAAATGGCTACCGAGCTCCCCAAACTTCATGTATCGAGGCCATACGCTCCAACCCAGGAACCGGGTCGGGTACCACCAGACATAATGGAAACCTGCACGGACAAGCGCCCGGAGCTTGGCTCCTAAAGACGCTTTTGGGTTGACGAGATCTCCCGCAATAGCGAGGTGTGAATCCACTGCTTCTCGAGCTATAAAGAGTCTCATGATCTCGGAGGAGCCCTCAAATATCATATTGATGCGGGCGTCTCTAAGATGACGCTCAACCGGGTAGGGGATATCACCGCGAGCGAGTAGGGATCCATGGTTTTCGTAACCGCGTCCCCCTCGGATCTGGAGCGCGTCGTTCGCAGTGTCCCAGCCGGTCTCGCTCGTCCATAACTTCGCGATTGCTGCTTCGAGACGGATATCAAAGTTACCAGAGTCTGACATACGAGCTGTGAGATCAACGAGGGAATCCATCGCAAATGCGTTGGCGGTCATCTTGCCCAGCATTTGAGCAATTGCGTCGTGTTTTCCTATGGAGCGACCCCATTGAACCCTTGAATTTGCCCAATCTCGGCACATCTCCAGCGCCCCTTTTGCTCCTGCAGCACAGAACGCGGGCATCGCTAGACGCCCAGTGTTGAGTGTTATGAGAGCGAGCTTGAGCCCCTTGCCCTCATCCCATAGGAGATTCTCACGGGGAATCTTCACGTTCGTGAATCTCAGAATCCCATTTGAGAGTCCTTTCAGGCCCATGAAAGAACATTCATGCGTGACTTCCACACCCGCCCATTCAGTTTCCACGATGAAGGCACTGATTGGTTTGCGATTCGAGCCTTCCGGTGCGGGAGTTCGGGCCATCACGACAATGAGCTCAGCGCGTGGGCCATTGGTCGTCCAAAGCTTCTCTCCGTTCAGGATCCAGTGTAAACCGTCATCCGAGAGCTTTGCAGTCGTTGACATGTTGGCTGGATCAGAGCCGACGTCATGTTCCGTAAGTGCGAAAGCGGATAGCGCTCCTTTTGCGAGTCTAGGCAAGTATCTCTCTTTCTGCTCTTCGGTCCCAAACTTCATGAGTGGGCCTGGAACACCGATGCTCTGATGTGCTGAGAGAAATGCGCCGGTCGCACCGCACCGCGATCCAACGATCGCGAGGGCCCGATTGTACGAATGCTGTGACAATCCGAGCCCGCCGTATTTCACGGGGATCTTGATGCCGAAAGCACCTAAGGCGGCCAGGCCCGTAAGCACCTCTTCTGGTACCCATCCGTCTCTGTCTACCTGATCTCCGTCAATATGCTCTCGAGCGAAAACCTCAAGATTCTCCAAGAGTTCGTTGGTCTGGCTCTCTTCGTCAGGATTAGGCTCAGGGAGAGGGTGGATTAGGTCTACGTTTAGTCTTCCATCGAAGATAGCGCGCGCGAAACTGCGTTTACCCCAATCCTGTTCACGCGCCCGTTCAGCTACCTCTCGGGCCTCGAATTCAGTGGCGAGCTTCTTGTCTTCAGCCATCAGATACCTGTGACTTCCAGAGTTGTATTCTCAGCACCCACCGATCATGGATACTGGTACTAATCTACTAGAATGTAATACCAAGAAAGAGTGTTTCCGTGCCGGTGACCACCTCATCAGATGTTCTCGTTCAGAAATTGTAAAATGTTGTTTGATTGAGCCATTGCGTCTGCCTCACCGACTTCGATCAATCTTCTTAGATAGTCTGGCTGGAAGAGAACGAGGCTAAGAAAGTCAGGAGAGCGGGTCTGCATCGTGCCAAGTCCGCGCGTCAGAAAGCGGAATGCCCTGGGAAGTTGCTCTTCATGCTCATTCGCCAAGGCTCCGAGGTCACACGAGGGGCGAAGCGTGAGAAGCCGCACGGGTTCTAGATCCTCCCATTTATCCCTCGGCAAATCCGCGAGTAGGCGATTCAACTGTTCGAGGCGGAGTGCGTCGTGGTCGAGGAGATCCAAAAAGATCGAGTTTAAGAGAACTCCAGCCACCTGAGCGGGAGGTGGATAGCCTTGAGTGCTTTGCTTTTCCGCTTCTTCAGCACTTCGGTCATAACGCGTTGAGATTGCGATGATGCGGCGCGCGCCGAGATGGAGGGCAGGCGAGAGTGGTGCCGCGAGCCGCACGCCCCCGTCACCGTACCAAGCGTCACCCAATTGTATAGCGGGGAACAATAACGGAAGAGCAGCAGAGGCCATTACGTGGTCCACAGTGAGTACAGCTCGGTGGGCTTTGCGTTGCGGGCGCTCCCATTCCGATATGTGCGCACCCTGTACCCATGTCACTGATCGCCCCGTTGAATAATTAGTCGTCGTCAAGGCTACGGCCTTAAGTCGGTCACGCTCGAGATTGTATTGTATGCCGGTTAATTCACCGTCCGCAGCGTGCAGTACTTCTGTCAGGTATTCGTGTAATGGGCGGGTATCGACCAGGCCCCTCACTCGAGGCGCTCCCCTGATCCCACCAGAAACGAGCTGTATGAGCCAGCGTATCCCGTTTGCAGTCAGCGATCGGGTATCTACTCGAAACACATCTTCAACAGTAAGGTTGGCCCAGAGTTGGCTCAGCTCGTCGACTGCCTGACGGAAGGTCCCGTGATGCGATGCGAGTAGTGCCGCATTGATGGCACCAGCCGATACTCCCGTGATGTAGGGTATCTGGAGTTCGGGAAAATGTTTGGCGAGAAAGCGCAGGAAGCCAATCTGATACGCCGCGCGGGCACCACCACCGCCCATTACGATACCCAAGTCTCTTGGCCCGTGTGTGTGAATCGCCTGGGATCGCTCTTCTGCACGACCCGGAGGATCACGCTTCATGGAGTCATGTCCCCCCGGGGGGGCACATCGGAACTGATAGGGAGCTTAGCTGCCGACGAGTGGTCTCCCTATTGCCAGAATTCCCGCTGCGATAAGGCCTAGGACCACGAGTGTTCCCACTAGATGTGGGGCGTAAGTCCGTTCTTCCTCCGGTCGCCTCTTAATAACTACTGAGACGACATGCGCCACGACTACAGCGAGCACCATCATTGTGATGTGCCCGATTAAGGCAGGATAGAAGGTGCCCGACAATAAAGTGACTATACCCAGAAGAGCTGTCAGATCTACCAGGCCAGTGAAAACTGCCGATGTAATCCGCATCGTTTTGTCATACGACCGACCTGTAGCCATACCATAGACTGCATAGCCAATCACAATGAGCCCAGCGATCATGACCAAATAACGGAAACCAGAGTGGGCATTCAGCATCTTTGTTCTCACTCACTGATAGTGTGTTTGTTCCTTATGCTATCAATATATACCGCGTTCGGACCACAATCACGTTGTGGTCCGAAAAAGGTAGATCGAAATGCCAGCTCTTTCCGTCTGCTTCCAGGTCGCTCAATCTAAGAACTCAATCTGGACCATCTGCAGGAGCAGATAAAATGCACAGGGCACCAGGGCTGCCCGGAGTATCACGGATCGTATTTAGCCCGTTTGTTTTCTGTATGCTTGTTCTGTTAGCACCGTGCCCGGAATTGGTCGCTCAAGTGGAGTTGTCTGCGACACTTGAAGGCCAAGTCTTGGACAGCGTTACCGGCAGGCCCATGGAAGGTGTTCTTGTCCGTATTGATACTGGCCCAGAGGTATTCTCGGATGTAGATGGACGTTATCGCCTTATGGGATTGCGTCCTGGACGTCATATACTTGCCCTGTTGACGGTGGACTGCCGGGTCAACTGGGGCTCAGTCGTGTTGATTCCTGGCGTTGCTACTGAGGCCTCCTTTGAGCTTGCTCCGCCAATTGGTACTGAACAGGAGATTCAACGGGAGGAAACTGAGCGGCGTCGCTCCTTCGGAAGATTGATCACAAGAGAAGAGATCGAGCGCCTTAATCCGAGAACACTCGTGGATGTGATTCGCCGCTACGCGCCTAGGATGGTCAGCGGAACCTCCGGGCAGGTGGGATCAACCGCACGCATCACACAGAGAGCGCCAAATTCGTTGACGGGTGTACTAGAGCCGGTCGTCGTCGTTGATGGCACGCGGATGGCCGACGCGGCAGAGACGATCAATAT
Source organism: Gemmatimonadales bacterium UBA1120 (assembly GCA_002313925.1). Classification (GTDB taxonomy): domain Bacteria; phylum Gemmatimonadota; class Gemmatimonadetes; order Longimicrobiales; family Gaopeijiaceae; genus UBA1142. The sequence continues at coordinate 24,947 of DCAZ01000112.1, read as the reverse complement.
GATTCGCCCAGGAGAAGTCGAGACACTTGAGCTGCTGCCAAGTTCATCTGGCGGCTGGGAATTTGGCTCATCAGGATCAGCGGGTGTCATAAGAATCACGACCCAGAAAGGTGCTGTAGATCTTGAGCGTAGTGAGGTCGCAGCCTGCAGAGTTCCCAACTTCCGGGGCGTGATCGGTTTCTAGGCTTCCATAACCCAGATGCAGGGTCTAGTAAGAAAGGAAGAGGAAAGTGTTGACAATTGGTCTGCCTACCTTTAACAATGCCCCTCATAACCGGTTATAGCAGGACATGGCCTCTATGGTCGAAAACATGAGTAGTTACTTCACGGCCTTTGCTGATGCGAGGGGGCTGCAGGGCAGCCCTCCTCTCGTGGTTCCTGCCAGTTTTACCCCTTATCAGGGTTTCTACCCAGCGCCTCAGGCGCATGGGACAATTGTCTCAGCATGCCGCGATTCGGTGTGCAATGAGGAGGATTGATGGTTAATCGTATGTTCGACTTCAAATGGAAGTCGGCTTGGCGAAATGCGACTGGAATCGCCGTCGTACTAGCTTTAGTCGGGTTCGGCGCCGCAGAGATTGCCGCGCAAAACACCGGGACGGTTACTGGACTTGTCCGTGACAACACCGTCCAGATTCCGCTTTCCGGTGCACAGATGACCGTCGATGGCACACCGATTGGTGGGCTAGTCAACAACCAAGGCCGGTATCTGTTGCTGAATGTTCCTGCTGGAGAGCAGACGATCACAGCGCAGATCATCGGTTATGGTAACCAGACCGTGACGATAACCGTCGTGTCTGGTGAGACCACGACGGCTGACTTCAACCTACGCCAAGAAGCACTGTCTCTTGAGGGTGTAATCGTGACTGGGACTGCTGGTGCAGCGCGCCGGAAGGAAATCGGTAACGCGATCAGCTCGATTTCGGCTGCAGACATCGAAGTTGCTGCTGTTACGGACTTTGGTGACATCCTTCAAGGGCGTACAGCTGGCGTACAGATCAATGACCACGGTGGCCAGGTAGGCTCAGGGAGCCAGATCCGGATCCGTGGTAACAACTCGCTTACGCAGGGTAATGACCCGTTGATCTATATCGACGGCGTGCGGATGGAGAACGGCCAGATCGGGGGTTCCGACGAGGCTGCTCAAGAGCCGAACGTCTTTGACATGATCAACCCGAATGATATCGATCGCATTGAGATCGTTAAGGGTCCGGCCGCCACGACGCTATATGGTACGGAAGCGGCGGGTGGTGTGATTCAGGTCTTCACGAAGCGCGGATCAGCTGGTGCTCCTGCGTGGTCGCTTTCGGTCGATCAGGGCACGAGCATCATGCCCCACGCGGGTCCGACTGGATTGGGTAGCACGTATGATGAGCGGTACCCCACGGTCGGTAATGCGGGCGGTTGGCTGCTTCCGCCGGACGAGATCATCAACCCGTTCGGACTTAACCTGAACGACTGCTCGAGCCCGCGTGCATGGGCGCCGAATGGTGAGGCAGGTTGTCCTGAGAGCGGAAGCTGGTTCGCACCTGGATATAAGCAGGACTACAACCTGAGCGTTCGAGGTGGTGGCCCGACCGCAACCTATTTTGTATCGGGTCGCTTTGGTAAAGAGATTGGTACGATTCAGACTCCTGAAGCGTATGACCCACAGGGTGCTGATGACATGCAGGTCAGGGGTAACATTCAGTTCACGCCCTTCGATGGCCTCCAGGTCAGCCTTAACAACACCTACGCTCGGCGGAAAATCACGTGGATTCCGAACGGTAACAACGCTTCGGGTCTATACCTCAACGTGATTCGTGGACCTGCTGGGTACACACCGGGCAACGACGATTCACTCGTGCTCGAAAATGACATCAATCAAACGATTGACCACATTGTCACGTCGGCGAGTGTAGGTTGGACGCCGAATAACATGTTCTCGCATCGCCTCAACGTCGGAATGGACTACACAATCTCCGACTTCGTCGACTTTAAGGCATGGGGCTACTACGAGGAATTCCAAGGTGACCGGGAATCTGATACTCAGACAGACCGTAACTTGACCTTGGACTACAATGGTACGTTCAGCTACGACCTGTTTGAAGGCATAGCCTCGAACTTCTCATGGGGTGGTCAGATGTATGAGGAGTACGGTTACGTCATTAACGGATTCGATGAGCTCTTCGCCGGTCCTGGTGAGCAGCTGCTCGGAAATGGTAATAACCCAGCCGTGTACGAGGGTCGCAGGACGATCCGTAGTGGTGGCTTCTTTGCTCAGGAGACTCTGGGCTTTGGTGACCGTCTCTTCCTGACGGCTGGTATGCGTTGGGACGGATTCAGCACGTTTGGTGAGGGCTTCGGTTTAGCCCAATATCCGAAGTTGTCCGCCGCGTATACGATATCAGAAGAAGCCTGGTGGTTCTTCCCGGCTATCGAGGCCATGAAAATCCGTGCTGCTTGGGGGCAATCCGGTAAGGCTCCGGGTGCCTTTGACGCGAAGCGGATTTATGAAGCGATCTCGGCTGACGAGCAGGTGCCGGGCGTCATCATCGGTAACCTCGGTAATGCAGATCTCGGACCTGAGCTCAGCACAGAAATTGAGACAGGCTTTGAGGCTTCAGCATTCGAAGGTCGTGTAAGCGTGGACTTCACCTGGTATAGCCAGGTCACGAATGACGCGCTTCTCGGTGTGCAGGAAGCTCCTTCAGGCGGTACCGAAGAGGCCACACTGCGTAACCTTGGTGAGACAAAGAACTGGGGTACCGAGTTATCGCTTAACCTGATCCCGGTCACGAGTGAAAACTTCGAGTGGTCGCTGGGTCTTAACTATTCCACCAATGACTCCGAGGTTACTGATCTCGGACCGCTCACCGGTGGTAGCACTGTGCGTACTTGCCCAGACGTCCCCACGGACGAGTGGTGCAAGACGCATGATGGATACCCACTCTTCTTCCGTTGGGATGACATAATCGCTAACCCAGGTGTTCTGGGTGAGCTCCCAGTCAAGAAGAAGGGCTATATCGGACACCTCTACCCGACGAGCATGATCGGGGCGAGCACGCGTATGACGTTAGCGCGGAAGCTGACGTTTGACGTGCTGTTTGAAAGCCAGCGTGGGTTCGTGCGACCGATTGGTCCTGCGTATCAGAACGTACGTCGTAGGCAGTGGCCGATGTGCTTGCCAATTGCCGACGTTTGGTACAATGGCGACCGGTCAACGCTGACATCGACACAGGTTGGTAATTGTGTCGGTCCCTACGCTGACTGGGGTTACTGGACGGACGATGCTTCGTTCATCAAGCTGCGTTCGATGACGCTCAGCTGGCGTCTGCCAGAGGGCTGGGTTCCGGGTGCTCGCACTGCACAGATTGCGTTGCAGGGCAAGAACTTGTGGACCTATGCGCCGCACTATCGCGGTTTGGATCCGGAAGCGAATGATCGCCGGAGGAGTGCGATGTTTGAGTATTACAACGCCGCACCACCAGCAGTCTTTGTTGCTAACGTCCAAATCAACTTCTAAAGCCAGGAGATAAGAGACTAATGAAACAACGGACGAGATTCGGCCTTTGGCCGTTGATTGCCGGGTTTAGTGTCCTACTGTCTGGCTGCACGCTCGAGGTTCTAAACCCGGGCGCGATTCTGGACGAGGATCTAAATACGCCTTCTCTGATGCCGATCGTTGTAGCCGGCTCTTCTGCCGAGCTCAACGACATTATGGATGGTTATGCATTCACGAATGGGCGCCTGACGGACGATTTGTCAGGAACCGGTAGCTATTTTAGCACAGGACAGTATCGTCTCGGGCGTTTCACACGAGATGATTCTGAGGGATTCTGGGAGCAGACACACGAGGCAGCTTGGGCTTCTGGTGAAGCTTGGGCTCGACTCCAGACTGTTCTAGAATCCGCCGCATCCACTAGTTCTGATGCTGCCCGACTCTGGTATCTCATGGGCACAGCCCACCAGAGATTGGGTGAGAACTTCTGCGACGTGGTGTACGACAAAGGCCCAGTTCAGCCTCGCACAGCGTCATTTGACAGTGCGATCATAGCCTTTAATCAGGCTAAGGCGATTGGTGGGGCAGCAAATTCCCAGATGTACATCTCCGCTGGATGGGGTGGCATAGCTCAGGCCAATGCTGCACTTGGTGACTGGGCCGGCGCCGTAGCGGCCGCGGGTAACGTCCCCACGAACTACATGATTGAGGCGATCTACCACCAGGCAGCGAATAGTAACCAGGTCTATAACGAGACCTGGGGCCGCGCTGAGGTTGGTGTGTGGGCCACTCCGGTCCAAAGGCAGTACAATCCTACTGTCGTAAATTATAAGTCGACCGGAGACCCACGTATCGCTTACACAGTTTGCGGACAGTGGAATGATACCAACCGTCCTCCGGACGTGACCCAGGGTGTCACCCCTACCGGTACCTGTACCGGTCAGGGTAGTGGCGCGACCCAGGGCGCCGGTGGCTTGACTGCGCACCATAGGCAGGACAAGTACACTGAGCGTGGTTCCAATGTCCCGACGATTTCTGGGACTGAGATGCGCCTGATCGAGGCAGAGGACGCGGTGCGTAGAGGTGATGCCGCGACGTTTATTGCCAAGATCAACGAAGTGCGTGCGCAGGGGGGTGCCGCTGCATTGACAGCTGCGGAGGAAGCAGCAGCAAACAGTGGTGCCGGAGCACTCAATTGGGACAACTGCTCGACTTGGGCAGCGGACTGTGACGTGAACAAGCTAGACGACATGTGGTCTCTTCTTGATCGCGAACGTTACATAGAGCTGTGGATTGAAGGTCGGCGGTTGTGGGATCTCCACCGTTGGGATCATCCGTTCCTCAATGGTGGTACGCTCATCGGTCCGGGAGAGCCCCGGAGAGCTTCATGCATGCCGATTCCTGAAATTGAGTGCACGCTCAACGAAAACATCGCGAATCACTCAGTGTGTACGTCTGGCTAGCGATATGTTGAGACGACTGAGCGGACGCACTTAATGGCGTCGGCTCGGCCGAAGCGGTAGCCACCGCCCCCGCCGGCTTGCCGGCGGGGGCGGTTGGTTTTGTAGCAGAGCTGATCTCGGATTCCGGAATCAGTAGTCAGTCAAAGAAGAGCAATGGGGTTGAATTGAGAGTGGACTCGGCGAAGGCAGAAGCTCGTGGACCGAAGATGCGAGCTAGGGCACTATGGCTTACGGTGCTGGGGCTGGCTCTCTATGGCTGGACAATTGGAACACCTATAGCGGAAGCCCAGGTCATCAGAGGTACGATCCGTGATGCTGGGACCGCAGAGCCTGTCATGCTTGCGTACGTTGGCCTGCTTGCGCCGGGACGGGAACTCGTAGTTGCGGGCCTCGCGGATAGATACGGCAGCTTTTCACTGCATGCACCAGCCGCGGGTTCGTACTTTCTTTACGTAGCGAGGATGGGTTACAAATCCGTTATCGACGGCCTCTTCGAGGTAGGCGAAGACGGCGTGTTCGAGTTGCAGGTCGGTCTCACGCCTGCAGCGATTGATCTAGAGGACCTCGTCGTCGAAGCCGAAGAACGGAAGAGTAAGCTGGAGTTGGTCGGTTTCTTGGAGAGAGCCGCAATAGGAAGAGGTACTTTTCTCATCGGGGAGGATATCCAGGCGATAGCGCTGGATAAGATTACGGATGCGTTTCGGAATATCCCTGGTCTTGACGTTGTTACAAGCAGGCCGTTCGTGGGGCCCGAGTCTATGCGTAATCCTGAGATTCGTATCCGACGTGGAGGTGGGGAGTGCTCGCCAACGCTCTACGTGGATGGCGCGATTATGGCACTGGGGAGCCAAAGACCTGAAAGCGGTCCTGATCGAATCCAGAGAGGAGTGCGACCGGATGACTTTGTGACGCCAGCATCAGTGGAAGCTGTGGAGATCTATGTCAGACCTTCCGAAACCCCATTACAGTACGAAGCCCGCGGCAGGTGTGGGGTGGTGCTGATCTGGACTTACGTTCGCTGAAACACTTGTAAGTTACTTCTCTATCAGCACTCCGCTATTGGGCAGCCTTCCCTTGATTGTCCGCTGACGACAATCATCCAAATCGAGATCGGGATGAGGAACAAGGCAGCTATGATGCCTGAAGTTCGGTTAGGATCTAGGTCCCTGACCAAGATTGCGCTTACATCTTCGAGTGAAAATTCCCTGGCCTGAGATATTTCTGGCGTGTCAGAGTTCTTGGCGATCCCAGTTATGATGAGCGACTCTTCGGTCCATTGCAGATCATCGATCTGATCAAATTCTACCCTTTCGGCGTTCTCTCCTTCACCTAAGACCACTCCATACACATCTGTGTCCCCGCGTTCGGCGGGTTCAGGGACAGGGAGAGCAAAGGTGGTAAAACAACCTGCAAGGAAGGGTAGCACGAGCGCGACGATGAGACCGGGCCTGGGCTTTTTCATGAATGCTTGGGTTCGGTAAAGTTTAGGGTTTCTGATGCGTGTGCTTGACTGAAAATATCTACTATCGGCTTCGAGCATGGCAACCGGCTGCAGCAAACCCGCCTGTTGACCTGTTAGCTCACGGGTCCAGCGTCGAGCTCTGTTCGTCCTTCACCCACTTCTACAGTTCGTTCGCTGTTAAGTGCCTCATCGGTACTCCACACCGTGAGCGTGTAAGAGCCTGGAGGCACATCCGAGAGAGTAAACTCTCCATCTAAGTTGGCGAAGACCGTGTAGGGTGTTGGTGAAGCAAACACAAACGCAGTCATGCCGGGGTGTACATCGCATCTTACATCGTAGCCACCCGATTCATCGAATGTGTACTGTGCGCTTTCAGTTGGGTCTGTATCTACGTTCAGCACCATAGCATCGGTCGCGATCTGCCGCAGATTAACGTTATGGGCGAGACTTTCGCTGTTGGTGAAGGTTACGCTCTGGCCCATTCCTATCAGGAGAATGCTCGGAGAAAAGACGAGCCCAAATTGGTCGATCATGGGATTAGGGTCGAAGACTGGGGCACTATTGTCCTCCCCAGATGCAGGCGACAGCATGACGACAGAGGGGATGCCACCGGCAGCTGCGGGGGCCTGCCCGAAGACGACACCAGCTGCGCTGGCTGGCAGGGTGTCATCCGTTGCGCCTTCTGTCTCCGGTGACGTGCCAGTACACCCTAGGACCAGGACAGCTGACAATACGGTATTGAATCGTGAGGTCATCTCTAGAGCTCCACGCCTGCTTTAACTTCAGAAAAGAGTGCACTAACCAGATGTCGTTTGAGAGATTTCATCTTCAGTTGCTTCCAGGTTCTGCTGCGTTGAAGGACAATCATTGTACAGGCATATCGAGTGCTTGCTTGAGGACTGCCACGACTTCTTCGTCTAGATCGTCGATGTCACGGAGCATCCAGAGCAGGTAGTCGGGGCTTGTCTGAGCGATTTCGGAGAGCTTCCGTCCCTTATTCTTACCTTTTATGAAGACTCTTTCTTCGGGAGGTCCACTAAACCATAAGTCTATCCCAGTCCGAAAAGGTCTGATCTCATCACAATAATTATGTAGTCCCTCGACATCCTGAGGTATGTGAGGGTATCGCTCGAGTTGTGCGCTAAGCACGGCTGCAGTTGTGCGGATATCACCGAGCGCCTGATGTGCTTCCTCATGTGTCCTTCCGAGGTAGAACTGGGCTGCCGCGGAAAGATCTCTTGGCTCTTCACGGTGGAAGATGTTCTGCATATCAATTAGCCGACGGTTGCGGACCTCGAGGTTAATCCCACATCGCTTGAATTCCGCGACCAGCATATGTAGGTCAAAACCTCGTATATTGAAGCCTGCCAGATCCGCATCTTCAATGAGGGCGGCCAGGCTCTTCGCCCGCAAACAGAATGTTGGTTCGTTCGCGACATCTTGGTCCGTTATACCGTGAATAGCGGTAACTTCAGCCGGAATCGGTACGCCCGGATTAAATCGGCGCACGCGCTCGATAACGTCTCCTTGGGGCGTGACTTTGATTAGTGCCAGTTCCACAATGCAATCGTTTTTGACATCGAGGCCAGTGGTCTCAAGGTCAAAAAAGACCAGGGGGCGGTCGAGTTCTAGAGGTAGATGCATAGCAAGGCCAAGTTAGTCAGGTAATTCAAAGAGGACTACAGTACTAAGATCATGAGTGAATCGATGAAAGCAGTGGTTATCACGCAGCCGGGAGGGGTTGAGGTACTTGAGTTACGGGATGTAGAGCGCCCGACTCCTGGCGGGACGGACATCCTGGTCCGTGTGGCTTCTTCTGGATTGAATCGTGCAGATCTGCTCCAGCGCCGTGGGCTTTACCCTCCACCACGAGGGTATCCTGAAGACATCCCTGGTCTCGAATATTCAGGTGTAATTGAGACTATAGGTGAGGAGGTCGATACCCTTGCTGTCGGTCAAGCGGTGATGGGTATTACCGGTGGAGGTGCATACGCTGAGTACGTGGTCGTTCCAGCGGCGACTGCAGTAAGGATACCCCATGGCTTGGATCCGGTCGAAGCCGGTGCTATTCCAGAAGTTTTTATGACTGCTTATGACGCCGTGTTTCTTCAGGAGGGGCTTTGCATGGATGAGAGCCTTCTGGTCCACGCAGTAGGAAGCGGCGTTGGCACTGCAACACTCCAGCTAGCTCTCCGAGTTGGAGCTGTCGTGATCGGGACATCTCGAACCGAAGCAAAACTAGCGGCTGCGGCAGCACTTGGGTTGGAGCACAAAGTCTTAGGAGATGAAGTCTGGCCAAATAGGGTGCTCGAGATCACTGATGGATTGGGCGTTAACGTGATTCTTGATCTTGTTGGCGGGGCATACCTCAAGGGTAACCAGAAGGTGCTTGCTAGCCGGGGACGTCACATTGTGGTTGGTGTACCCGCTGGGGCTAAGGCGGAAATTGACTTGCGATCTCTGATGGTCCGACGAGGCTCAATTCGGGGAACGACGTTGCGAGATCGTCCACACAATGAAAAGGTGGATCTTGCTCGCGCTTTTGAGCTGGAGGTGTTGCCAGGCTTCGAGATGGGTGAGTTGAAGTCTGTGGTTGATTGTGCATTCCCGGCAGGTGAAGCACAGGCCGCGCATAGATATATGGAAGAGAACCGGAATTTCGGGAAAATCTTGCTAACATGGTGAGTAGGTAAGGGTTCCCTATCTGTCGGTAATCTCTCCCTGGAAACCCAGAGCTTCCAGTACTAGTTCGGCTTGCTGGGCCGCATGATCCGTAGCCTTTCCTTCAGCTGGGCTCGCGCGTTCCGGGCGCGCTACATAAGCGAGAGGCAAGTCTCGCGGTACGATTGTACGTAGGCGTGGCCCGACGAATGTAAGCGCGCCCATATTGCGGGGTTCTTCCTGCATCCAGAAGACTTTCTCGAGGTTGGGATAGCGCATGAGAAGTTCCTCTAGGGCAGTTTCAGGAAATGGGTATAAGAGCTCCATTCTAGCGATTGCCGTCGAGTTGGCTTCGGTACGCCTCGGGTGTCCCTGCACATCGTAAAAGACCTTTCCAGTGCAGAGTATGAGCCGTTTGACCTGACTGTGATCCTCGATTGTTGTGTCCTCGATTACCTGCCTAAACCCACCCTCAAGAAGCTCGGATACCTTGGATGAAGCCATACCATGCCGTAGCAGGCTTTTGGGGGTCATCACGATCATGGGCCGCTCGGGTCGCCGGAGGGCCTGACGGCGGAGTAGATGGAAGTACTGAGCGGGAGTAGTCGGGTAGGTGACCCGCATGTTGCCTTCGGCACACAGCTGCAGAAACCGCTCAATTCGAGCGCTTGAGTGCTCTGGCCCCTGACCTTCATAGCCGTGTGGGAGCAGAAGCGTCAATCGTGAGTATTGCCCCCACTTCGTGAGTCCAGATGAAAGAAACTGGTCAATCATAACCTGGCCTACGTTCACAAAGTCGCCGAATTGAGCTTCCCAAAGCACAACATCGCTGTCTGCACCAACTGAGTAGCCATACTCGAATCCAATGACGGCTGTTTCAGTGAGCGGAGAGTTGTAGACTTCTAGGCGAGTGCCTGATACCTGATCGAGTGGCGTGCAGACAGCTCCGGTCTTTACGTCGTGCAAGACCATATGCCTGTGGCTGAATGTTCCACGCTGGGTATCCTGTCCGGTAAGCCGAATCGGGATGCCTTCTTTCAGCAGTGATCCAAGGGCAAGTATCTCAGCGTGTCCCCAATCAAGCGAATAGGCAGGCGAGAAGTTGTCAGTCCTTGGTTCAAGTTGGCGCCAGAGTTTTGGATGAGGAGTGAAATCGTCCGGGAATTGGACTGTCGCCGCGTTGATTTCTGCGAGTGTCTTGAATGGAACACCGGTATCACGGGGGACTACCGGCACCTCGCGCTCATCATCCGGAGTATCATCGGAGACTGGCTCGTACTCGCGAACTCTGTCCTGAGCTTTCCTAAGTTTGCTCGCTATTGCATCCTGTATGGCACTGGCTTCTTCCTGAGATATAGTGGCTTCAGTAGCAAGCTGATCAGCGTAAATCGCTCGCACTGTCGGATGATTCGCGATGTTCTCGTACTCTAGGGGTTGAGTGTACGCGGGTTCGTCTCCCTCATTGTGTCCGTAGCGTCGATAGCCAACTAGGTCGATCACAAAATCATCCTCAAAATGTGATCGGTATGCGGCAGCTAAGCGCACTGCTGCTAGACAAGCCTCTGCATCGTCAGCATTCACATGTAGCACGGGAATGCCATAACCTTTTGCGAGATCACTCGCGTACATGGTCGAACGCCCATCCCGCGGGTCAGTCGTAAACCCAACTTGGTTATTGAGTATGAAGTGGATTGTCCCACCCACGCCATAACCATTAAGTCGGGCCAAATTGAGTGTCTCTGCGACGACGCCTTCCGCAGCGAAAGCTGCGTCTCCGTGGATCAAGATGGGGACGACAGAGTGGGTGTCAGGTGAGGTGTCATTCCCAGTTGTCTTGAATTGACGCGAGCGAGCCATACCTGCGATCACTGGGTTAATGAACTCTAAGTGGCTCGGATTTGGTGCAAGCTCAATCCTGATTGTGCCGAGGCCATCGATATCACGAGTTCCTCGTGCACCGTGATGGTACTTAACGTCTCCCGTACCGGAGATATCAAGTTGCCCGCCCTGATAGGAGGGTCCTTCAAATTCTGCTAGGAGTTCACCATATGATATACCGACGATGTGCGTCAGAATGTTCAGGCGTCCCCGGTGAGCCATACCGAGTATGACTTCTTGACCTCCAGCCTGGGCAATTTTCTCAATCACCAAGTGCAGCATTGGCACCAAAGCATCAGTCCCCTCAAGCGAGAACCGCTTCTGGCCGAGATAGGCTTTGTGTAGGAATTGTTCCAAGCCCTCCGCCTCCGAGAGGTGCCTAAGAAGTTTAGATTTTTCGGTCGCATTCATTCTAGGAAAGTGTGACTCCGACTCAACTTGGTCCCAAAGCCAACCAACCTTTACGTGGTCATCCAGGTGTTCGAACTCATAACCGATCGAGCCAGCATAAACTGCGACGAGAGCGTTTAGTGCGTCAGCTACCGACTTGTCTTCACTGTCGCCTTCCATGACCAGTGAGGCGGGTAGTTCGGACAACTCCTCCATCGACGTACCGAAGAATGCTGGTGAGAGTTGTGGATGGCCTGGTGGCTCAGTACCGAGTGGGTCAATGCGCGCAAGTTGGTGACCATGATCCCGGAAAGCTTGAACGAGTGCCGTTGCACGGGAGACAACAGGGAGAACCCGACGTAGATGTTCGGCAGCCTCAGAAGAGGCTGTTACGCGGACTGGACTGGGGGTTGGGGCAGCACCAGTACCGTGGGGTGGAGTGTCAGGTACAGATGGCGCTTCTAGTGTTGTTGCGGAAGTCTTTTCCTCGAAGAGCTTACGCCACTCTGATGAGACTGCTTCCGGGTTACGAGCGTACTCCTCGAGCATGGCCTGGACGTAGGCAGCATTTTGACCTTCGAAGAGCGATTCGTCCATCACCTAAAGTTACTTTATTTTTCCAAGGGGTTGGAGTGCGTTGCCACCTTTGGTTCTTGTCGGTTGTACCCTCGTTACTAATGTCTGCACTTCAAATGCTATCTTTGGCTCAAATCATAAAGTGACCTCGGTTACAGAGGTGCTTGCCATTCCTTCCTTGGGGCTGGTCCATCCAGTATGGATGGAGCGGTTTCCATGGCTCTGTCAGGGATGCACGATACGAAGTGTAGATGGGGTCCTATACGATTTTGGTTTCCTCAGCGGTGGATCGTCGACTGAATCTGTGCAAAAGAACTGGTCAACTCTGCTGGATGTTACCGGCGCAACCAGTATAGCGCATGGGCACCAAGTCCACGGAACCAAGATTTTCACGCATGAAACTGCTTCGGCTGGCTTGAATCTATTCCCTGACTGTGATGGCCATGTGACTAATTCGGCTGGTGTTCTCCTTGCAGTGACCACAGCTGATTGTGTACCGATTTTTCTTGTGGATGCTGATCGAAGAGCAATCGCTGTTCTTCATGCGGGTTGGCGAGGTATTGCTGCTGGGATCCTGGATTGTGGTATCAGAGCGCTCAGAGAGCACTCAGGTTCTTGGCCAGTGGATCTTATGATGCATCTCGGGCCCTCGATCTGTGGGGCGTGTTATGAGGTTGGCACAGAAGTCTTCGAGGTTCTTGGTCAGCCAATACCACGGCGGCCCAGTCCGATAGATCTCCGTAAAATTCTTGCTCAAAAGGCAGATAAGACGGGAATTCCTTTGACGAATATCACAGTCTCGGACCACTGTACCCGCTGCACTGAGAGTGACCTCTTCTCACATCGCGCCGGAGACATGGGCAGACAGGTTTCATATATAGGCTTGAGACCGTGAATGCCGAGCACTCAAATAAACCACAGCCATCGCAAGTGTGGGCCGGCCTATGCGAACTTTGCGTAAACCGGCGGATAACCCGTAATAGAGTTGGATCAAACTTTCATCTTTGTAGCCTATCGAAGAAAGATCCGCGTTACCCGAAATACCCAGTTTTACCTGTACTAAGCTGTGAAGGCTATGACGCTGGCAGCGAGTCGTCGTGTGAGGAATGAGCTGCCCTGCATCCGGAATCTTAAGGGGCAGGGCTGTAGTCGGCGCTCACAGCGGGCAGGTGATATTGATTACCTCCCCTGCATAGGATGCTCGACATACCTTCTACTCCTAATAACGAGAGGGAGGCTTCTGTGAAAAAGCTGATACTGTTCGGGGTGTCCAGCACCCTTGTTTTGACGGCTACAATTTTCGGGGTGATTACACTGCATGCCCAGCAGTCTCCGCTTGTTAACGAAGACATCTTTGAGATCGAGTATGCATCAGACGTCCAGATCTCTCCGGATGCCACAATGGTGGCGTACGTACGATACTCAATGAGCATCATGCGGGACCGTCGTGAAGGTCGGTTGTGGCTGGTAAACACTGATGGGTCCAGCCATAGAAAGTTGACGAGCGAGGACCGATCTGAGTCCTCACCACGCTGGTCTCCTGACGGAACCCGTATCGCTTTTGTTTCCGGAAGCACGGAGGGTAGCGAGATCTATGTTTATTGGGTGGCGACCGGACAGATTGCTCGCCTTACCCAACTGGAGCGTTCACCTGGCGGTATAGCGTGGTCTCCTGACGGAAGGCAGATCGCGTTTACTATGCTGGTGCCAGAGGCACGGCCCGTGTTTGCAGCTATGCCAGCGAAGCCTGCAGGGGCTGAATGGGCTGACCCACCGATTGTGGAGACACGAGTGCGCCATGAAGCCGATGGTAGCGGTGTCATCGAGCCGGGCTTCCGACACATCTTCGTTATTCCAGCTGATGGGGGATCCGCCCGCCAGGTTACCTCTGGAGAGTTTCAACATGGAGCACCGGTCTGGGGAGCTGATGGGCGATCAATTTTGTTCAATGCTAACCGACGTCCGGGTTGGGAATGGGAGTTAGACCAGAGCGATATATACCAGATTTCTCTTAATGACGGAGTCACTGTCCCTCTAACCAGTCGTAACGGGCCTGATGGTGGACAGGTAGTGTCTCCAGATGGTTCTAGTGTGGCTTTCACGAGCTTTGAAGATCGGGTGCGTACATACCAAACCCAGGATCTTCACCTGATGCGAGCAGATGGTTCAGGAAAGAGTCTGCTTTTGAACGAATTAGACCGGTCGGTGACGGGTTTGGCTTGGGCCGCTGACGGCAGTGGAGTCTACTTCAGCTATGAAGATGAAGGCATTACCAAGGTTGGCTTTACGACCACGGCAGGAGACTGGAGGGTTGTGGCTGAGCATTTGGGCGGTACGTCTGTAGGGCGAGCCTATGGTGGCGGTAACTACTCAGTTGCTCGGGATGGCACTCTAGCCTTTACATACACACGGTCGGACGATCCGAGTGAAGTGGCCCTAGTAACCCCTGATGGCCGACAACGCAGGATCACAAATCTGAATGGTGATCTGAAGAGCCGGACACAGTTAGCTACAGCTGAAATGTTCTGGACGGAGTCGTCGCACGACGGCCGCCCTATTCAGTCGTGGATATTGCACCCCCCGGACTTCGATCCAGGCAGCCAGTATCCGCTGCTTTTGGAGATCCATGGCGGTCCGGTGTCCAATTATGGTGACCGCTTTGCGGGCGAGTTCCAACTGTATGCTTCAGCGGGTTTTGTGGTCGTGTACTCAAACCCACGAGGCAGTACTGGCTACGGGGAAGAGTTTGGCGATTTGCTCTATCACGATTATCCGGGCAACGATTACGATGACCTCATCTCTGCGGTCGATGCAGTGATCAAAAGGGGCTACATCGATGAGGATCAGCTTTATGTGACGGGAGGTAGCGCTGGTGGAATCATGACAGCATGGATTGTTGGTCACACAAACCGGTTCCGTGCTGCCGTGGTGACCAAACCTGTAGTTAACTGGATCAGTAAAACCCTTGTAGCGGACAACTACAATGGGTACATGCACCGTCGGTATCCCGGCACGCCATGGGAGAACCCCGAAGTATATTGGGACTTCTCTCCACTTTCGGTGGTAGGTGATATAGAGACGCCGACCATGGTCATGGTGGGTACGGCAGATCTACGTACACCTCTTTCGGAGGCCAAGCAACTATACCATGCCTTGATACTCAGGCGTGTCGATACTGCACTCGTACAGATTCCTGGAGCCTATCACAACATCTCAAACCGACCCAGTCAGTTGATCGCCAAGGTTATCAACACTGTGGCTTGGTTCGACCGATATAAGGTCGGGACACCGATCAGCTAGAAGTGATAGGCCCCAGAGTAGGCCGTAGCGGTTTTTTGGAAAGCGAATGCAGATCGAGGCTACAAACTTGAGAGATCAAGTAATTTTTTGTATTTGATAACAAACTGGCGCTGCTGAGGACCCCTCTCGGGAGATCAGCGGATTCGCCCAGTTACAGCTCCCCGTCCGCGATTTGTTTGACCGCGTAATCGACCGCCCTTGCCGTCAGCGCCATGTATGTCAGGCTCGGGTTTTGGTTGGCGGATGATGTCATACACGCACCGTCAGTGACGAAGAGATTGGGGACGTCCCATGATTGATTCCACCCATTGAGCACTGAGGTTGCTGGATCACGACCCATTCTCGCGGTACCCATCTCGTGGATCGTGAGACCGGGTGGGTTGTCTTCAATAAATGTGCTTATTTCGCTGGCTCCTGCAGCTTCCAGCATCTCAGCGGCCTGGATCGACATGTCGTTCAGGGCGGCCCTTTCATTGTCACTCCACTCACAGTGGATGTTGAGGACAGGAATTCCCCATGCATCGACCCTGTCAGGATCAAGTGTCACTTGGTTTGACTCCCTCGGCAGGCACTCGCCGAAGCCGTAGAACCTGAATTGCCATGGCCCCGGTGCTCTCAGGTCATGCTTAAAGTCAGCACCGAAGCCGGGCATGTCATTACCACGTGCCCAGCTTGTTCGGCTTCCGCCACCTTGGTAGGCATAGCCTCGAAGGAAATCCGGATGTTGTTCGGATACGTTACGGAAGCGGGGTAGATAGATCCCATTCGGGCGCCGTCCGTAGACCCACTTGTCGTCCATCCCCGAGATGTTACCCTGCGCCCCACCTCCCATCGTGTGGTCCATAAGGTTATGACCAAGCTGGCCTGAAGAATTCGCCAGGCCATCAGGCCAACGCTCAGTGGCTGAGTGGAGGAGGATGCGTGTGGATTCTAGGGCGGACGCGCATAGGAATACGACGCGACCATGGAATTCGAGTGTTTCTTGCGTTTCAGCATCAATGACGCGCACCCCTGATGCTCTTCCCGATGTCGGGTCGTAGATAACACTGTGCACGACGCTGTGGGGGCGTAGCGTCATACGCCCCGTGACTGCTGCAGCTGGCAGGGTAGCAGCCAGCGAACTGAAGTACGAATGGGTAGTACATCCGCGTTCACACGTACCGCAGTAGTGGCAAGCTCGACGTCCCCCATGGTTGGCCGTGAGGATAGCGCACCGCCCGATTGTCAGCACCCGCTCTCCACTGAAGTGACTCATCAGCGATTCACGGACATGCTGCTCTGCACAGTTTAGGCTCATCGGAGGTAAAAACCTGCTATCTGGTAACTGTGCTAGGCCCTCGGCTTGTCCACTAACTCCAATGAAACGTTCCACATGATCGTACCATGGTTCGATATCAGCGTAACGAATTGGCCAGTCAACTCCAAAGCCGTCACGAGCATTAGCTTCGAAATCGAGATCACTCAGCCTGTAGACTTGTCTCCCCCAAACAATTGAACGTCCACCAACCTGCCTGGAGCGGATCCATAAGAATGGCTTTCCATCTTCGGTCGTATAAGGGTTCTCGTCATCACGGACAAAGAATTTCTCGCTCCACTCATCGCATGCGTAGCATTCACGTTGGATGGGCCGTTCCCGTTCTTGTTTAATCCGATCTCGTCTCCCCCGGAAAGGAAGTTCCCAAGCTTGAGTCGTCATTACGTAGTCATTCTCAGGATCAATCGATCGTCCCGCCTCAAGGACAAGTGTGCGGAGCCCCCGCTCAGTGAGCTCTTTCGCCGCCCAGCCGCCAGTGATACCGGAGCCGACAACGATCGCGTCATAGCGTTCCTGTCTGGGCATTAGTTGCCGTCCGACACAGACCGAGTGACTTCCGAAACGTCTACGCAGCCATCGAAGCGTCCAGGGATCGGTTGGTATAGAAGTTCTTCACGTAAGCCGATCTCGGATGAGTAGTAGCCACTAAGTACGAGGCCTCGAAACTGCTGAAAGAACGGGCTTGGAGCATCTTCTTCTGACGCAATCCGGACTCGGCCCTCAGCTTCGAGTCCAGAGAGGATCTCAGTTTGAGTATCCGCTCCAGATTGTGCGAATACAACACCAGCCAGTGCTTGGGTACGTTCATCCACCTCGGTGAGACCACGCATGAAGCGTTCTCGATCGTCAGTGTCATACCACTCTGCCACAATAAGCTCAATGAACTCAGGGACTTCAGCCGTGATTGCTCCAGGAGTGTCTGTAGTCGGGATGATAAGCTCAGAAAGAGCCTCGATGGTTTCACGTTGCTGGGACGTGAAGAACATGCGGGAGGGTTTTCTGGAAGCTCCTGACTCGAATAAGGCAGCTAATTGAGAAGCGTTGAGCCCCGCGAGTGCAGCACTTGCTCCCAATAGACGAAAAAGATGGCGGCGATCTATGTTGTAGCCCCTCTGCTGGAGCGGGATGGAGGATAAATCCGATTTCGGTCAGTTACGATCCACTCGGACGAAGAGGCCAAAGTGAAGGAAGTCGGGTGCACGTGGCAAGCAGGTGCGCTGCGATGGCAGACAAAGAGTCTGGTTTTCTTAGGGTAATGCTTTCCGAACTCAAAGGTTGTGAGAGAGGTGGGTCCACACCTTAGCTTCTGTGATCCAGGAATCTTCGGAGAACCTCCCAAGATTCCTCTGGGAGTTCTTCTGCGGGCATGTGCCCACAGTTTTCCAAGACTTCCAAGCTGGCATCTGGGAGTTGATCGGCGAGACGTTCTCCAACCCAAAGGGGGACGACACGGTCTTGTCGTCCCCACAGAACCAGCGTGGGCACATCAAGCTCTTCGAACCGCGCGGTCATCTTCCCTAGGTCGGGAGGCACGATGGCTAAGGCCGTGTCAATGAGGGCGCGATGGGCCTCCAGGGAACTCAATGGTTCTGCATAGCCTAGAACCTGGTCGTCTGAGACTGCAGATGCATCAAACACAATCGACTTCAAGACGTGTCTTATCACGAAGCGGGTACCGAGTATGCGTAATACCGTACTCGCCAAACGACGATATTTAGCCAGGGCAACAAAGGGGGGCAGCTGCTGCTTATAAGCGGCACTAGCTACCAAAATAAGGCGCTTGAGCCGTCCGGGATCGGAATCAAGCAACTTCAGAGCTACACCCAATGCGACACCTCCACCAAGAGAGTGGCCAATCAGGGTCACTCTTTGGAGATCGGCTTGGAGGATGAGACGATAGATCAATTCCGCTTGGTGCCCTGGCCCATATTGGCCATCGTCAGGCTTGGGTGCTGAGCCGAAGCCTTTCATGTCCACGAGCACGACATGGGCTCGTTTAGCTAGGAGGGGAGTCCAGTACCGCCATGAAAAGCTTGATCCACCATAACCGTGAACGAGCACGATACTGTCGACACCGGAATCTGGATCAGGCCCTAGCGTCTCGACATGGAGCGGAAGGTCGAAGGTCATCCTTCTAGTGATATTGCTGATACCAAAGCTTCAGCGTTTTCCAATGCGACATGGGATTACGTATCGCAGATGTGGTGAGTTTCTCCAGAGCGAAGCCCCTCAAGTGTGTGGGAGGCGCGTGTCTGAACCTAGAGAAAACTCGTAAGGTGTGGAAATCACAGAAGGGCTGTGGCGCTCACGGGCTAGGTCCCTTAAGAAGATAAATGGGTTTACCCGAAAACCATTCGCAGGTATCGTTATTCACTCTATTTCCCCAGTCCTCCGAGAAGCACTCGAGCAAACACTCGCTTCCCAATGAGCGACACGACGGAAACGGCTGACAGCCGAATCCGCGAGGAATCCGCCGCTATCAAGATGGTATGCGAGCGTGTTGGCCTCGTAGTTGGAGGTGACAACACATCGCTAGCGGTAGACTTCGCGAAGATCTTTCTCTCCAAGGCTCCGCCTGAGTTTCTTACCGGGCGTAGTATCGAGGAGTTAGCGCATTTGGTGTCCGGGAGCTTCCACTTCCTCAAGTCTTCGAAGGCCGACCGAGTGGATGTCTCAGTCACGAATCCTGAGGGTGATGGCAAAAGTTGGGATAACCCGGTCACAGTGGTGCGCACGAACGTGAGTGAGAGGCCGTTCATCGTCGACACAATTCGTGAATACCTACAAACTCAGGACCTTGCGATTGATCACATTGTTTACCCGTTGTTAGATGTAGGCCGAGACAGCCGTGGCGATGTCGTGGCTGTTCAACTCAATGGCAACGGTTCGACACGGGAATCACTCGTCCACTGCGAAGTTACCCGTGTGAGTCATCCTGAGAAGCTCGCGCTGATGGAAGCTGAACTCAGCAGCAATCTGAGTGACGTGGTACGGGCTACGGATGATTTTGAACTCATGATCGACACGGCGAATTCTGTGATTGCCGATCTGGGCGAGCACGCAACAATCCCGGGGTCTGACAGCACTGCAATCCAGGAGATCCAAGAGTTCATTGAGTGGCTGAGGGACGGTGGCTTCGTATTCCTCGGCTATCGGGCATACGATCTTGTCGATGGTCCAGGTGGAAAGCTGCACGGAGTGGTACGGAAGAATTCGGGCCTTGGTATTCTGCGCGACCAAGAGAGATCTCATTTTGCCGAAGCCGTTCCGATTTCAGAGCTGGGCGAGAGGATGCAGCATCTTATCGAGCATGGTTCCCCATTAGTCATCAACAAAACGAACGCAAGGGCTACCGTCCATCGTATCGCTCGTATGGATGACATCGGCGTTAAACAATTGGATAGGAATGGCCAGCCTGTAGGGACGCATCGGTTCGTTGGTCTATTCACATCTAAGACATATTCGGAAGATGCTGAAAACGTACCGATCCTGCGCAAAAAATTGTCCCAAATCTTAAAAGAAGCCGGGGCAGAAGATGGATCGCACGATTACAAAGAGATCTCCACGATCTTCAACTCCATGCCCACCGGTCAGTTGCTTATCTCTGCAGAAGAAGATTTGGGCAGTGACGTTCGGTCGATCCTAAACTCATACCATGACGACCACGTCCATGTGTCGCTCCGATCGGATGTATTCCAACGCGGGGTTACGGTGATGGTGATCATACCAGAAGACCGATTCTCTGCTGAGGTTCGCGAAGATATTGAAGAGGAACTTTTGCGGACGCTCGATGGCCATCGGTTGAGTTCCCATCTGGCGATGGGTGGAGGAGGTCAAGCTCGCCTCCATTTCTATATCGCAGTACCCGAGGACAGCGCAGCTGAAGTGGATGCTGCCCAGTTAGAAGAACTAGTTAACGCACTACTACGAACTTGGTCAGATAAGCTGGGTGATGGCCTTGCCGAGGTCGTCTCACAAGAAGATGCGGCAGAGCTTTCGGACTTCTATAGCCAAGCATTCAACGCTGAATATCGAGCGGCTACCGACCCGGGCATCGCTGCCGAAGACGTCCTTCATTTTGAGGCGATGCGAGCTGACAGACGTGAGATTTCAATCGCATTCGCGAATCGTGGAGCGTCCACTCCTATTGCCGGAATTGAAGGCGCGACTGAGCTAAAGGTGTATCTGCGTGGCAAGCGCTTAATCCTATCCAATTTCATGCCGATTCTTGAAGATGTCGGGCTTCGTGTGATCGCTGCGAATCCCTACGAAGTTGAGCTTCTGAACGAATCGGGCACGATTTACATCTTTGCAGTGCAAGACCAAAAGGAACATCAACTCGCTGTAGATGGCCGGGATGAGCTTCTATCAGAGACCATCCTCGCTTCCAGGTCTGGGGACGTAGTCAGTGATTCGCTGAATGCTCTGGTATTGTCTACGGGACTTCACTGGCGTGAAGTCGATGTGCTGCGGGGATATCTTGGATATGCCTTCCAGGTCGGTGCTGTTCCAAGTCGTGTATCAATCCGAGCAACACTTATTCAGTATCCCAGGATTGCCAGAGAACTGTTCGAGTTATTCGCTACAAAATTTGATCCGAATTCCTCTGCAACAAAGCAGGAACGGCTCGCTGAGGTCGCCCAGCGCCGAGCAGCATTCCTTAGGTCTCTTCGGAGTGTCTCAGCACTCGCTGACGATAGAGCATTGCGTAGGCTACAAGAGCTGATCAGTGCTACGGTCCGTACGAATTTCTATCGTCATGGTGGCAGTGAACCGACCTTCCGCTCAGGCGGAGTGCCCTATATCTCATTCAAGTTTTCGTGTCGGAGCATGGAATTTCTGCAGCGCACGAGGATGCTTTACGAAGTCTGGGTACATTCTGCTCGCATGGAAGGCGTGCACTTACGAGGGGCAAGCGTCGCGCGAGGTGGAATCCGCTGGAGCGATCGTCCGGATGATTATAGGACTGAAATTCTCGGTCTTGTTAAGACGCAAATGGTCAAGAATGCTGTGATCGTGCCTGCAGGTTCGAAGGGAGGCTTTGTACCGCGACTCCTTCCTGCGGAACCCGAAGCACGATTCGAGGAGGGCAAGAGGCAGTACGAAACTCTCATTCGAGGGCTCCTTGATATCACTGACAACCTCGTTGAAGGAAAAGTGCAGACACCCGATAGGGTGGTCGCGTTCGATGGTTCTGATCCTTACCTAGTGGTCGCGGCAGATAAAGGGACCGCAAGGTTCTCGGATGCGGCAAACATGATTTCCACGGAGTACGGGTTCTGGCTGAACGACGCTTTTGCGTCAGGGGGGTCAAACGGATATGACCATAAGGCTGTGGGAATCACAGCCCGGGGCGCTTGGGAGTGTGTGAAGCGTCACTTCCGCGAAAAAGGTAAAGATATTGAATCAGAGCCATTTACCGTGGTCGGCATTGGCGATATGAGCGGGGATGTATTCGGTAATGGCATGCTGATGTCGGAACAGGCTCGGCTCATAGCAGCTTTCGATCACCGGCATATTTTCATTGATCCTGACCCTGACCCGTCGACATCGTATGCGGAGCGCAAACGATTATTTGGTATGAAGCGTTCAAGTTGGGAGGACTATGATCGGACGCGATTAAGTAAGGGGGGGATGGTAATCTCCCGGGGGACTAAGGAGGTTGACCTCTCCCCTGAAGCTCGGGCGGCTTTGGGTATTTCGGACGAGGACTCCGAGCCACTTAACGGGGAATCTCTTGTCCGCGCAGTGCTTAAGGCCCCGGCGGAGCTTCTATGGAATGGAGGTATCGGAACATTCGTTAAGGCGACCTCAGAGACGGATGCCGACGCGGCCGACCCGCCCAACGACCCCGTGAGAGTTGGTGCACCCGACTTGCGCTGCGAAGTCGTGGGTGAAGGGGGAAATCTTGGATTCACCCAGAAGGCACGGGTTGAATACTCTCTCCTCGGGGGAGCGATCAATACTGATGCGATTGATAACTCGGGTGGGGTGGATATGTCCGACCACGAGGTCAATCTCAAAATCCTACTTGCTCATGGAATCACATCGGGGTCGCTTTCAATGCCCGATCGGAATGAGCTTCTGGAAGAGCTTACTGAGTCCGTAGCTGAATTGGTGCTCCAGAACAATCGTTCTCAGAGTCTCGCAATCTCGCTTGACCAATTGCGGGCGCGGGAATCTGTAGATGATTTCCGTGACCTGATGTTTGCCCTCGAGAAGACAGCTGAACTAAACAGACAGTCTGAAAGCTTACCGACCACTGATGCTTTAGCAGAGCGCCGAGAGAGTGGGCATATTCTTTCTCGCCCCGAGCTATGTGTCCTCCTAGCCTATTCTAAGCTCTCGCTGATGGGCAGGTTGTTGAGAAGTCGAGTGCCCGATGACCCAGTAACAGAGAGTTATCTGCTCGGATACTTTCCGGTCTCGGCGATTGCTGCTGCTGGCCAGGAAAGCTTGGATGTGCACCGCCTCCGACGCCAAATCATCGCAAGCCAACTGACAAACGATCTTGTTGACTTGATGGGAGCAGCCTTCGTGAATCGGCTTGTCCGCGATACTGGCCACACCGCGAAGGAGGTTGTGAGCGCATGGCTGGTTGCGTCACGATTATCCGATCACAAGGCTTTATTGTCTGAAATCGAGAATCAGCAGAGTAAGGTTAGCCCTCGTATCACATACCGATGGCTCTTGGACTTGAGTCGTGTATTGGAACGCACAACCAGATGGGTGCTACAGAACATTGATGGAGAGCTATCCCTTGCGGCTATTGTTGGAGAAAACCTCCAGGGTCTCGCAACTCTGAGGGACTCTTTCAGCGAAGTAGTTGCGGGGGAGGAGCGAGCTCTTTTTGCAGCTCGTGTAAGTGAGATACGGGAAATAGGAGCCGACGAGTCATTCTCAGAGCGATTGATGACGCTCCGGTTCCTTGACCAAATGCTTGATATCCTTGAGATCGAGCGCGAAACCGGAGCGGACACGCTTGACACCGCAAGAGCCTACTACAGGATATCAGAGGAGTTCGATCTACCGTGGTTGCACCGCAACAGCTTTGCAGTAGCTAGTGAAGATCATTGGGAGCAGCGAGCCGCACGTGTGCTGTCTGAAGACCTAGCTCGTGCTCATCGGCGGATAGTTGTTGCTGTTTTAACACAGGCGGGTAGTGATGAACCCTGGAAAGCGACTCGTGCATTACTGAGGAGTAAGGGCCGCAATGTACGCCGTTTCAAGAATCTGTTGGAGCAAGTGAAATCTGAGGAAACTCTAGGCTTTGCTGCAGTATCAGTGGTTGCACGGGAGGTATCCACTCTTGCGAGAAGCATCGCAGTCAGGTGATCAACGTAAACAAACAGCCTAGGAGGTATTTGGGTGCCATGACAATTCCTCCTTGCGGAGCAAGCCACTCTGCTGCAATCATGGCGTTTATGTGTGTCCTGTTCGTTCGGGTTCTCCGTTCACGGGATGCACTTTCTCGTAGAGAGGGAGCATAGATGTACCCCACAGACACCCGGGATCCGCAGTACTACCATCGGGTCGTGGATTGCCAATGGGCTTGTCCGGCGCACACCAATGTGCCTGAGTACATTCGTCTGATCGCGGATGGTAAGTATACTGAATCCTACATGCTCAACCGGGAGTCAAACGTTTTCCCGGGCATCCTGGGCAGGACCTGCGATCGGCCGTGTGAGCCGGCTTGCCGTCGGACCCGTATCGAGGATGAACCAGTAGCGATTTGCCGGCTCAAGCGAGTTGCTGCCGATCTTAGAGGTGAAATCGATCATCTGCTTCCAAAGGCTGCGGTAGAGAAGAACGGGAAGAGGATTGCACTGATCGGTGCTGGGCCGGCCTCACTTACGGTAGCCAATGACCTGATACCGTTAGGGTACCATTGCACGATCTTCGAGGCGCTGCCGAAGCCTGGGGGTCTGATGCGTACCAACATCCCATCATTCCGACTTCCGGTCGCAGTTCTTGAGGAAGAGATGGACATGATTCTCAATATGGGAGTCGAGGTCCACTACAACCATCGTATTGATAGTCTAAAGGAATTGCTGGATGAAGGTGACTTTGACGCATACTTCATTGGTACCGGTGCCCCCAAGGGCAAGGAACTGAATATCCCCGGCCGCACTGAAGGGAGCGCAAACATTCACATAGGGATCGAGTGGCTTGAGTCGATCCACTTCGGACATATTGATTCGGTCGGGGAGCGCGTTCTCGTAATTGGTGTCGGTAACACGGCTATGGACTGCTGCCGGAGTTCGAAGCGGTTAGGGGGAAAAGACATCAAGGTCATGGCTAGGAAGGGCCGACCGTATTTCAAGGCGTCCCCGTGGGAACTCGAAGACGCCGAAGACGAAGAAATCGAGATTCTTGTGGATCACTCTCCTCAATGTTTTGTCATTGAGGATGGCCAGTTAA
>DCAZ01000113.1 GCA_002313925.1 Gemmatimonadales bacterium UBA1120 | reverse complement strand
TTTGTGGCCGAGGATGAATATGGAGCCGGTGTGGTGGCCACTCTCAGACGCCCGGGTAGTGAAAGTCAGGACTAACTAGTCTAACTGGAACAATCAAACATCGATCCGGTCTGACCGGGCGGGATTTTGATGGTTCCAGAATGACATAATTTAGTCCTAGATGACGGGCACTTCAGCTTGTGCCTAAGGCAACGTGCCGCATTGCGTATGGTTTCCCTAGAGTGGAGAGGGGCTTGACCCCTCTCCACTCTCTGTGCAACGTGCCCGCTTCTTCTTTCGCACATTTCACGCTACTTCTGAACGAGATTGAGCATAATGGCGGAGCCACTAGTCGGTGTCGTAATGGGCTCCAAGTCCGATTGGCCCACTATGTCGCACACGGTTTCCACTCTAGAGAGTATGGGAATCCCATGCGAAGAGAAGGTGATGTCCGCACACCGCACTCCGGATGTGGTTTCGGAGTATGCGTCAACGGCCGAGGGGCGAGGAATTGAAGTGATCATTGCAGCTGCAGGTGGGGCTGCTCACCTGGCAGGTGTCCTTGCTTCTAAGACGATACTCCCTGTATTGGGAGTGCCAATGGTGGCCTGGTCGCTGGATGGCTTGGATTCGCTCCTCTCCACAGTGCAAATGCCACGCGGAGTACCGGTTGGTACTCTAGCGATTGGTAAGGCTGGAGCGGTGAATGCAGCGATTTTCGCAGGGCAAATTCTTGGCCTCAAACACCCTGAGATTCACGATGCGGTTCAAGCCGACAGGGCAGAACGTCAACGCCAAGCCCTGGCTGACTCCGACCCACGAAACTAACTGCGGCCAGAAAAATTACCGCCGGATCACATTCGACGGTTTATGACTAAAGAGAGCGACCAATGCTTGAAGAAATCCGGACCAAGATCGAGCAAGAGATATCCAAGTTGATGCATGAATTGAACGTTGATCTCCCAGTGCGCATCAAGATTGCAAGGGAACACGGAGATCTCAAGGAGAATGCAGAATTCAAAGCGGCGAAAGAACGACAGGCTTTTGTCCAAGTTCGCCTCAACCATCTCACGACGCGAATGACCGAGTTGTCCAAGATTGATCTGAGTGACCTCGCATATGATAGGGTTGGCTTCGGCTCTCGTGTGAAGATCCACGATATGGAGTTGGAGGAAGATTTTGTCTTTACGATTACCGCGGGCGACTTCATCGATCTGGATGCGGGCCAGGTATCGCTTGAATCACCGATGGGTAGAGGACTCTTGGGAGTGAAGGAAGGAGAAGATGTGACGATTCAGCTTCCAGCTGGGCAACGGCTTTACAAGGTCTTAACTGTCTCAACGCTTCCCCAGCAATTGGAAGATTGACTCCCGCACGAAAAATAGGTTTGGGGGTCCATAGAGTCGTGGATTAGGATTATCCATCGGAATCATCTTCAGCCTAAGAGTATGTCTATGGTTAAGACCCCGTCCACGATGTTAGAGCTTGGCACAGAAGCCCCAAGCTTCTCACTTCCGGATCCGGTTACCGGTCGCAAAGTGTGCCGTGATGATTTTGCTGGTGCACAAGGACTATTAGTTGCCTTCCTTTGTAATCACTGCCCGTTCGTGAAGCATCTTGCCGGTGATTTCGCTGCGTTCGCGGTCGAGTACCAAAAGCGAGGGCTCGCGATTGTTGGAATCAATTCCAACGATGCGAAAACCCATCCAGAGGACAGTTCTGAACACATGGTTGCTGAGGGAAGTCAGCGTGGGTACACATTCCCGTATCTCGTGGATGAGTCACAGGAGGTTGCTAAGTCCTATAGGGCTGCTTGCACCCCTGATTTCTTCTTATTTGATAATGATTTCAGGCTTGTGTACCGAGGCCAGTTTGATAGGAGCAGGCCTTCTCTTGAGACACCAGTTACGGGTACTGATCTTCGAGATGCTAGTGACGCTGTACTCGCTGGAATTACCCCTGCGGACATACAAATCCCTAGCGTGGGTTGCAATATCAAGTGGAAGCGTGGCAATGCTCCAGACTGGTTTGGATAAAAAAAGACGCCACCGGAAGTTCTGAGCCGGTGGCGTCTAATTGTCGCAGCCCGGCGCGATGCCGGGATACGGCGCAAACACAGCGATTTAATTCAATTCAGTTTGGCTTTTAGGAGCCGCTCCAGAGATCGCTTGCCCGTGCCAGGCTGGACAATGTACTCGGACTAGACAAGGGGCCACCTCCTTTTTCGGGTAAGACTTCAGGCGAACATTAAATCAGACCAACTATTCTAATGGTGGCCATGATACTCATCCAGAATCACGATAGCAAGGATGTCTTAAGGCACTATAGATTGGGTTATTCCTAGATCTCCTACGAGGTACAGTATGCCTGTAGTAGAGTAGTTAGTTCGGCTACTAGATCAGGAATAAATTAGCTTATGTCGACCTATCTTCAGGCTTCTTCATAGGCTCCATACAGTAACCAGAGGCTATAGATGATTGCGATAGAGATCCAGGCGATGCCCCATACCAGAGCTGGTATACCAGTGAGGTCAGCAAGCATGCGAGCATCTGATAGTGCCTCTGGTCGGTCGAGTATGTCACCCTTGATGTCGAGGATTGCGTAGAGGGCACTAGTGAGTCCGAGTACGAATAACACTCCCCGGTTCATTGCCGGGCCAGTTTTCTGTGCTGCGAAGAAGAGAGTGACACCGAATACAAGGCCGAATACAAGGCCGAAGTCGCTCCGAATGTACATTAGGCTTAGTACGATCACTGCCACCCCAATTAAGCTGTTTATCCACCCCGTATTCACCCGCTTCATTCGCGCAACTGAAAATATCAAGCCACCCCAAAGAAGACTCCCAAGGTATCCGGCTGAAAGCGTCAGAAATGCGTTGCCACCATCGCAATAACATGCACCTCCCTGTTCCGCATCCAGGGTGATCCTTTCAATTGATCCTCCAGTTGCTAGTGCTGCGATGCCATGGCTGATCTCGTGGAGTAGCACGACAAAGATTTTGAGCGGATATATCAGCGGAGTATCCCATAGGAACCAAAGCCCCCCAAGAAACATTGCAAAGCCAGACAAGAACCGGAGCTTTCTGACAAGTTTCCGTTTCATTGGATACCACAGTTTAAACGACTCATGCCGTACGATATTTCTCGATATACCTGCTGTGATGGGCTATTAGTTGTTTCCACTAACCCGGTGGCGATGAGAAAGTGAACTCGTATCTGACTCTCAGCATCGTATCGTGTTCGGCCAGTTCATTCCGAGCAATCGTAGCATTCTGTGATGAACTCGCGAGAGCACTAAGAGCGGCGTTGGCGGTTTCGGAAGTGCTGAGGCCATAGCGGAACCCCAAGGCTGTAGACCAGCGGTAAGTGATGTCATCCCAAGCACGCTCGAGGTCAGTGATCTCCCCAGCCGGAACTTTGAGGTTTAGGCGAATAGCTTCCGCTAGTGCCTTAGACTGCTGAACATCTTCAGTTTCTCCCGCATTGTCCTCTAGCCAAGCTTGTAAGATGGCCCTCGGATCCTCGATGCGGTTTGCAACGGACCGGGCGACCACTGTGCGCGCCTCGGGAAAAGGTACAATCTGGCGGTCCTCCAAGCGGAGGATGTGGTAGCCGTACTGTGTTTCTGTGACTGGACTAATCTCACCGGGTTGGAGGCTGAGAGCAGCAGCCCAGAATTCCGGGACCCATGACCCTTCTCTTCCAGGTGTGAGAAGACCTTGTCGCCCTTCAGCTCCGGGTTCCTCTGACAGCTGTGATGCTGTCTCGGCAAAGTCAGCCCCCTCATAGAGCAACTCCATTGCCCGCCCCGCCTTATCTTGCGCTTCCAAGCGGTGTGACCGATCCCTCCAGCGTTCACTGAAGAACAAGATGTGGCGCACCGTGAGTTCCCATTCTGGATCGGTCAGGTAATGCGCCTCCAGTACCGCGTCATCAACACCATTCTTCATGAGTGTTAACTCGGCTGCGAAAATGTCGAGCAGCCGGTCATTCTCCCATTTCTCAAGGAGTGGCTCACCTAGCTGATCCGTGCTGGAGTCCGCCACCGCGAGGGCTAGCGCGGTGAGTTGTGCAAGGGTCGTGCGGAGGGCTGGGGAAAGGCCTAAAAGTTCGTCTTCTGTGAATGAGACCACCCCAACTGTGATGACTGGTGGTGTGCTCTCACCACACGCACTGGAGATCATCAGCATCAAGATTATCAGGTAAGATCTATCCGCCTGACGAAGTTGCGATTGGGTCTTCACCAGATCGTCATTGACGCTTCAAACAGTGATGTCAGATCCGATTCATTCGCAGGCTTTGGTGAAAGCTTGGTCACCCGATGCTGGGGTAAGGTGCCTTCGACGAGTCCTGGAATATCCGCAGTGGTGTAGCCCACTGCACTAAGTCCATTTGGTACATCCAGCATGCGCATGAAATGAATCACACGATCCGCGAGTATTTCGCCGGCGTCCTCAGTCGATGCTCTTTCTATGTCTGCTCCGAGGGCCGCTGCGGCTCGTAGATGTCTCTCAGGTGATGCAGGAGCAGTGAAGCGCACGACTGCCGGTGTATTTAGGATCACCGAGATTCCGTGGGGCACCATCGGATGATCCACGTCGTAACCAGGTGGTATGTAGCCCGCTACCATACCTGCTACTGGGTAGGACATGCCGTGCGGGAGGTGTACGCCAGCGTTTCCGAACCCGATTCCCGCTAGTGCTGCTGCTAGTAGCATCTTTTCTCGGGCTTCGACGTCACTCGTGTCAGCAACTGCATCCGGCAGGAACTCCGCCATCAATTCCAGTGCCGTCAATGCCCAGATATCACTGATTGGATTCGAGCCTTGATAGGCAGGTCTCTCCAGAGGTCGTGGAGGCATTGGCCGTTCATTGAATGGCATCGCGGTATACGACTCGAGTGCATGGCTCAAGACGTCAAGACCACTTGATGCTGCGACGGCTGGGGGAAGTGATACAGTATTATCAGGGTCAACAATACCCAGGGTAGGCTTAAGGTGACGATGCGCGATCCCAGTCTTAGCGTGCTTCTCCACATAGTCAAAAATCGCGACACCTGTTGTCTCACTTCCGGTGCCTGCAGTTGTCGGCACTGCTATGAGCGGTTTAAGAGGGCCGGGGACGGGTAAGCCTTTTCCAATTGGGGCGTTAACATAGTCGAAGAAGTCAGCGGGGTAGGTTGAGTACAGATTCGCGGCTTTTGCCGTATCAATGGTGCTACCGCCACCGACTGCAACGACCGAGTCGAAATTCCCGGAGACTGCGAACTCAGCTGCGGCCTTGAAACTGGAATCCGTAGGCTCAACTGAGACAGCGTCGAAAACCTGGTAGTCAATTCTGTTCTCTTCTAGCGATGCCAGCACAGTCTCTCCAGCCGGAAGAGACACTAGAGCGGGATCAATCACGACCATGGTCCGGCGCACATCCATCGCCACCAGGTCCATTCCGAGTTCATCCGTGACCCCGCGGCCGAATCGAATATTCGAGGCCGCCATCTGGAACGCTGTATCCTTTAGCATCGCCCTGACTGTTTAGTGATTCGGGTCGGCAACGTGGCTCTCTGGGTCTACGTGTGCCAGGTTGGCCACATAAGACATCTGATTCATTGTTAAGTCTGCTCTCAGATAATCAGAGGAGAGGAGAGGATGGGAAAGCTTGCAGGTAAGGTGGCGTTAGTTACGGGTGCGAGTCGTGGGATAGGTCGTGCGATAGCTCAAATCCTCTCAGAAGCTGGTGCCCAAATCCTAGTTGTTCACCGTGATAGCGCGGCAGGTGCCGAAGAGACTTTCAGGAGCCTTTCTGGAAAAGGGCACCGGGTCATTCGAGCGTCAGTAATAGACTCAGATGCGCTCAGAGCTGCTGCGGCTTCGGTAGCACAGATTGAGGGTCGCTTAGATGTCCTCGTAAACAATGCGGGTACGTCAAAAGTGGTACCCCATCGTGACCTTGAAGCGTTAGACGATGAACTCTTTGATTTGGTTATGTGCACGAATGTACGTGGTGCGTTTGCAGCGGTCCGGGCGTTTCAATCACTTTTAACAAAAGATGGCGAAGGTCTTGTAGTTAATATCTCCTCACTGGCTGCACGGATGGCGAACGGAAGCAATGTGGCGTACTGCGCCTCTAAGGCTGCGATGGATAATATGACGATGTCTCTTGCTAGGGCGTTGGCACCTGAGATCCGAGTCATGTCCGTGGCCCCGGGGCTTGTGGATACTGAATTCACCCGGGGTTGGTCGGCCGAGGTACGTGAGCGAATGATTGGCGATACTCCTTTGGGACAGCTGGCAGGTGTCAACGATGTCGCAGAAGCGGTGCTGGCTGTTGCAACATCACTTCGTATGACGACTGGGGCAGTTATTCCTGTAGATGGAGGACGACCCCTAGGGACACAGAAGAAAGTGCATACATGATTTCCCCTGAGTTTTCCCGTGGGGGTTGGACCGGGTGCGAATTCAGCCCTAACGTTTGTTCGTGACTCTAAACCTTCTTATTCAGATTGAGCCGCCTGGCGGGCTAACTGAGGCCCTTAGCCAAAGCCCACTTTTAGCGATTGGGTCTATGTTTCTCGCAGGTGTCCTCACCAGTCTGACCCCCTGTGTTTACCCTATGATACCGATCACATCAGCTGTGATCGCTGGGACTGCAAGTGAGGATCAGTCGAAGGCGAGGACGGTTGGCCTTACGCTCACCTACGCCGTTGGTCTAGCCATGCTGTATGCGATCCTCGGCGCAATCGCTGGAGTCACGGGGCAACTGTTCGGGACAGTCAGCGCCAGCCCTTGGGCTCGTCTGGCCATAGGCAACTTCCTCGTGATTTTCGCCCTGGTGATGCTCGATGTCTTACCAATGCCCGTGCCTCGAAAGTTGCTTGAGCGTGCTAGTCGGAGTGAAGGAGGATCCTACGGAGCAGTCTTTGTTATGGGCGCGATGTCTGGAGTTGTGGCTGCCCCGTGTGGAGCTCCAGCGTTCGCAGTCGCACTTACCTGGGTGGCTGCAACTGGAGCAGGACTAATGGGGTTCGTATATCTGTTTGCGTTCTCATTCGGAATGACAGCGCTGCTCATTGTGGTCGGCTTATTTTCTGGGACCTTGGCACTTCTTCCGAACTCAGGAGTGTGGATGGTGTGGATTAAACGAGTCGCCGCTGTCATCATGATTGGGATGGCTGAGTATTACTTTGTGCTGGCCGGCTACAACCTTTAGGGGAAATCATGAGAGCAAACGTCTGCATATTGCGGCTGGCTATCATGGCGATGCTTGCTGTGCCGGGACCGATTTGGGCGCAGGTTGCCGGAGAGGGCTCTGTATCTCTTCCCTTCGGGAGCGTGGGACCTGGAGCAGCCCTGCAGGATTTGGAGGGCAACTCTGTCGATCTGATTGACTATATCAAAGGAACACCGGCTCTCATCGAATTCTGGGCGAGTTGGTGCGAGCAGTGCGAGGTGCTCCAGCCACAACTTGATCGTATCCAGGCAGAGCATGGCGAACAGATGAAGATCGTTGCAGTCGCTGTTGGTGTCGCCCAGAGTTTGCGGCGTGTAAAACGGCACTTCGAAGATCATAATCCTGGCTACCCGTACTTGTACGACGTGCGCGGAGCAGCTGTTAGAGCGTATAACGCTCAGACCACATCGATCGTTGTGATGCTCGACAGTGACGGGAAGGTTGTCTACACCGGCGTCGGAACTTCCCAGGACTTGGTTGGGGCGGCTCAGGAGCTACTTAAACGCTAGAAGTCGAAGGT
>DCAZ01000049.1:1624-3061 GCA_002313925.1 Gemmatimonadales bacterium UBA1120 | reverse complement strand
TTGCTAGTACGACTGATGACATTGAAACGGTATGCCTGCCGATTCCCCTCATCGAGTAGTGACTGAGAGAGAGATCCAGGGTTTCTTGCATCGAGAAGGACGCCATTAGCTACGATCCTCAACCGGCCAGCACCAGCCGGTAGGGTCAGTGATGCATTAACAACTGATCGTTTGCCACCAGCATAAATACTACCATCATCAGCAACGGGATCTCTCCGGAACCCGTCATAACTGAGTCGTGAAAAGCCGACGCGGTAGCCGGCGTCACCAGATTGGCCTGAGACAACGCCTTGTAGGGTGAGTAGCCCGTGAGAACCAGATGTACTCCGAAATGAAAGCAGCGCGGGTTCGTTAGCCGGGTCTAGGGAACGGAAGTGCAGTACACCTCCAGCGGCGTTGCCATAGAGTGCGGAGGACGGTCCTCTCAACGCTTCAATTCGACCCAGACCAGCAAGATCCAGATGATCAAGTGTGGCCTGGCCATCAGGAAGTGTTGCTGGGATTCCATCAACCAGTACGCGAACGCCCCGTACCCCGAACTGTGCTCTTGAGCCAAAACCTCGGACCGAAAGGCGCTCGCCCATCGCTAGGTTGAAACGATTGTGGATCTGCACCCCAGGCATTGCTCGAAGTGCGTCCTCTAGGAAGGCCCCAGCAGTTGCCCGAGTCAACTCAGAACCACTGACAACCGAGACAGAATGGGGAGTTCCTGTTCCTACAGCACTTCTGAGAACCCTGACTAGCACTGGATCTATAGTGACTGTGGAATCAGGATCCTGTGCTCCGGCCGGAGCCGTGAGCAAGAGTGTCGAAGTGAAGATGATCGAGAGAACACTAGGTGTTCGTAACACCATGCGCCTGCCTCTTTTCCTATAGTATTCGAAATAACGAGGGCTAAAGCAGTACCTATGGAACCCATATGTTACTCTCTTTGGGCTCTTTGTGAACCTATCGTGGGGTGCCCTCCTAACTCAACCAAAGCTAGCTTGCCCGAATGATTCTATCAGATTTTCCGGGTGACGCCGCTCCTGAGGTGTTCAGACAGCGTCGAGAGTTGATCCGGTCTCTACTGAGCGGTGGTGTCATGTTGCTGCCGTCTGCACCGACGCTTTACCGGTCACGGGACACACAACACCGGTACCGTCCTGACAACGAGCTTTATTACTCGACCGGAGTTACTGAACCGGGTGCGCTGGCACTAATTCGTGGAAATAAGGATCCTCATTTTGTGCTCTTTGTGGCTGGCCCTAACGAGAGCACCGAACTTTGGACTGGCCCAATGATTGGAACAGAGATCGCCAAAGATCGGTTTGGGGCTGATGAATGTTACATGATGAGTGAGTTACCTGATTTACTTCCTGGTCTAATCGAGGGAGCGGACTGTATCCATTACCGTGCTCGAGTGAACGATGGGCTTGAGTTTTATGTGAAGCAGGC
>DCAZ01000049.1:0-1233 GCA_002313925.1 Gemmatimonadales bacterium UBA1120 | reverse complement strand
ATTCTTGACGAGCTACGCCTAAAGAAAGAGGATTGCGAAATTGAGTGGCTTAGGATGGCAGCTCAGGTAACTGTCGCAGGACACCGTGCAGGTGCCGCCATCATCTCTCCAGGGGTTGGTGAGTGGACTGTCGAGGCTACGGTTGAGCAGGTGTATCGAAGTTCTGCTGGGAGCACGGTGGCCTTTCCAACGATCGTCGGATCCGGGAGTAATGGATGTGTTCTGCACTATGCAGCAAACGACAAGATCATTGATCAAGATGATCTAGTACTCGTAGATGCTGGAGCTGAAGTTGGATTCTACAACGGGGATGTGACTCGCACGTATCCAGCTAATGGGTATTTTACACCTGCCCAAAGAGACGTGTATGAGGTAGTTCTGGCTTCTTTTGAGTCCGCTATTGATAAGGTAAGACCAGGTGAGCCCGTTACTGCACTGCACGATGCCGTTACTAGGGTGATTGTGGAGGGGTTAAGAGACTTGAGGGTGCTAAGGGGATCGGTTGACGGGTTACTTGAGAAAAAAGCATACCAACCCTACTACCCACACCAAACGTCCCATTGGTTAGGGCTCGATGTCCATGATCCTGGGGACTATGCCAGCGCTGGAACTGCGCGCGTGCTTGAGCCTGGTATGGTATTCACTATCGAGCCAGGTCTCTATTTTCGTCCTGCGATAGCCGAAAGCGTAGCTGAAAACTTATCAGGAATAGCCATAAGGATTGAGGATGATGTACTAGTTACCGAAGATGGTTGCGAGATCCTCAGTTGTGGGTTGCCGACGAGTGCAGAGGAGATCGAGGAATTGGTGGGGCTATCCAGATGACAGAGTCAGGACCAGACCGCCAAGCTCTCTTGCTTGAAAAACTTCTTGAGCCTGGACCGATGGTTGCGGTCGAACTTCGTCCTCCTCGCTCTAACCTTCAGGCCGGGGAAGGTATGAAGGCCTGGATCGATCTTCATCACTCGCTAAATCGTCTCACTTCTGAAGAACTTTTCGTCTTCTTGACCGACAACGCGATAGGTGAAGCAGAGGAAGAGAATCTCGCTCATGTGTCAGCGAACTTAGGTGAGGAGGCGGATCTTCGTCGCATTGTCCCAATCCTCACAGCGAAACATTCACTAGAGTACTGTCTCATGTTCGCATCGCGCGCGATCTCGGGGGGATTCGATGCGCTAACTGTTCTTGGTGGAGATCAGTCTGTAGGACGTAAGCGGTGTGTGCCGCACGGGA
>DCAZ01000044.1 GCA_002313925.1 Gemmatimonadales bacterium UBA1120 | reverse complement strand
CACGTTAGTGGTCACAGATTCTGTTGTCGCGCAAACGGATGTGAATGAATTAGCTATCGAACGCCTAGAAAACGGGATGGAAGTAACCACTCGTCGGCGCGCCGACGAAGGAGATGGGCCACATGAACGGCTCATCCTTCGTGGCGCGACAATCATTGATGGCACAGGTGCACCTCCGATGGGTCCCGTGGATATAGTCATCGAAGGAGATCGGATCGTAGAAGTCCGACCGGTTGGCTTCCCCATGGCCCCAATCAACGAACAACGTCGGCCCCAGGATGCCACTAAGGAATTGGACTTCTCTGGCATGTACGTATTGCCTGGGCTAATCGATATGCATGCTCACACCGGGGGCGGAGGGAAGGCCCCACAGCCTGAGTACACATACAAGCTGTGGATGGGGAATGGCATCACGACTTCACGTGGGGTCGGCCATGGCGAAATGATGTGGGCTCTCGGTGAAAAAGCAGCATCTGATCGAAATGAGATCGTAGCACCCCGAATGTTCACTTATGCCCGCCCCGGAGAGGGATGGGACCGTGGGTCGGTCGACAGCCCCGAGAAGGCTCGAGAGTGGGTACGCTATGCCGCTAATGTAGATGTAGAAGGCGCTCAAATAGACGGCCTAAAACTGACTTCCTACCCCCCGGACATCATGGAAGCGCTTATCGATGAGGCGCATAAGCACGGCCTGGGCACGGTAGCGCACCTAGCCCAAACGGGTGTCTCGCGGATGAACGCACTCGATGCTGCACGTCTTGGGCTAGATATGATGACCCATTACTACGGGCTGTTCGAAGCCCTATTTGACGATCGAACCATTCAGGACTTTCCGAACGACTACAACTACAACAACGAGCAGCACCGCTTTGGACAGGTCGGACGGCTATGGTATCAATCAGCGGATCGCGGATCTGAGACATGGAATGCCCTCATTGAAGAATTCCTTGATCTTGATTTTGGTCTC
This sequence comes from Gemmatimonadales bacterium UBA1120, assembly GCA_002313925.1. Taxonomy (GTDB): domain Bacteria; phylum Gemmatimonadota; class Gemmatimonadetes; order Longimicrobiales; family Gaopeijiaceae; genus UBA1142. The sequence goes on along the minus strand of DCAZ01000044.1, from coordinate 4,213 downwards.
GACCCAACTATGACGATATACGAAGCAAGCAGGGATGTGATGCGTGCCCGGGAGGCGGAGTGGCACGAAGAATACACACTACCTAGCCAGTGGGATTTCTATCAGCCAAGCCGCGAAGCTCACGGATCATATTGGTACTACTGGACCAGTGAGGATGAGTATCACTGGAACAAGTTCTACGAAAAATGGATGCAATTCCTGAACGACTATAAGAACCGGGGCGGAATCGTCACTACGGGATCTGACTCCGGGTTTATATATAAGCTTTATGGCTTTGATTACGTCCGAGAACTCGAACTTCTCCGCGAAGCAGGGTTTAGCCCGCTCGAAGTCATCCGTGCTGCGACCTATCATGGCGCACTGCAACTCCACAAGCCGAAGGGAATGGAGAATGACCTCCAGTTTGGAGTGATCCAAGCCGGCTTAAAAGCAGATTTGATTGTGGTTGATAAGAATCCACTGGCAAACTTAAAAGTGCTCTACGGTACCGGTGCACCTATGCTTAACGATGACACTGGTAAACTCGAACGCGTGGGCGGCATCAGCTATACGATCAAAGATGGAATCGTTTATGACGCGAAAAAACTGCTGGAGGATGTGCGTCGTATGGTTGCCGATGCCAAAGCTCGATCGATTACCGATCACGAGGAGCCAAACTAACCTACTGATCAATGCACTATAGGGTTGGATGACATACTTCCAGCTCGTTGCCTCTAGAACACTATGACTGACACAGGTTATCAGTGAATCTGGCCAAGATCAGGGATGACACCCCGGGGTGTAAACAGCGGATTCATCTGAATAATGCAGGGGCCTCACTCATGCCCCGAAGCGTTATTGAGACAGTAGAGTCCCACTTCCAACTCGAGGCGAATATCGGCGGTTATGAGGCTGAGTCAGAGGCTGCCAACGAAATCGCCATGGCGTATGAGCATGTCTCAAAGCTACTCGCCACTACCCCTTTCAATATTGCTTTCAGCGAGCACGCAACCGCTTCGTTTGTTGCTGCAATTTCCTCAGTTCCGTTTGTATCCGGCGATGTGGTGCTTACAACCGTCAACGATTACGTCTCAAACCAAATTCAGTACCTCGCCCTAGCACAAAGATTTGGAGTTGAAGTAGTTCATGCACCCGAAGCACCGGAAGGGGGAGTAGACCTAGTCGAAATAGAAGCACTGATCCACCGACTACGCCCCAAGTTGGTAGCTGTCACGCACATTCCAACGAACTCCGGACTAGTTCAAAATGTTGAAGCAATCGGAGCGATGTGCCGAGCTGAGGACGTTCTGTACCTTGTTGATGGTTGCCAGTCGGTTGGTCAGATGCCGGTCGATGTTCAAGCGATCGGGTGCGATTACTTTTCCGCCACAGCGAGAAAATACCTTAGAGGACCGCGTGGTGCGGGCTTTTTGTACGTTTCAGATCGCGCTCTAGCCCTCGGCTATGAACCACTGTTCCCCGACTTACGAGGAGCTGACTGGGTCGCACCTGGCATGTACCAGCCGGCTCCCGACGCGAAACGTTTCGAGACCTGGGAGTTTGCTTGGGGGCTCGTGCGGGGAACGGGGGAAGCAGCTCGTTATGCACTCGACATCGGAATAGAGCCAATCCGTGACCGGGCATGGAAACTCGCGGATCACCTCCGATCACTCCTGCATCAGCAGGATAAAGTGACAGTCTTAGATCACGGTAAAGTACTCGGTGCAACAGTCACGGCTTCAGTGGATGGATGGGCACCAGCTGACCTGGTGCGAGAACTGCGCGAACACGGCATTAATACCACCGGCCAGGAGAGCATTGACGCCATCATCGATTATACGCAAAAGGGTGTGGATGGGTCTCTCCGTATTTCGCCTCATTACTTCAATACTGAAGAGGAACTGAGCGTTTTTATTAGCTCACTCGATGAGATAATTCGGTAATCTTTGAAGAAAAACAGACTATCTCTTGTAGTCGTAGTCATCTAGAGTTCTATCCAGTTAACTATCAGAGGTCCGTGTGGGACCAGGTGAATGCTAAAGTGACGAAACGTGCCGGTTGGATATTGTTGATCGTAGGATGGATTATTCTGACAGCCTTCGGAGCGTATGCTTTCTTTACGGATTTTGAAGTAGATAACTGGGAGAAATGGGGTGCAGGGCTGCTTTGGGCTGGGATCCTCACACTTTTCACGACAGTAATTTGGGAACGTTATAAGGAATCGGGAAATGACCCCTACAAGGATGTACAAAGATGATCGTAGTCACTACGGAACACGTATCTGGCCAACAGGAGACCACATCCTTGGGGTTGGTTCGAGGTAGTTCAATTAGGGCACGGCACATAGGAAAGGATATCATGGCTGGGTTTCGAAATATTGCTGGTGGAGAAGTCCACGAGTACAGCAAGCTGCTCGGGGAATCTCGGGAGCAGGCGATAGACCGCATGATTGAAGAAGCAGAAGCCTTGGGCGCAGATGCAATAATCGGAGTCCGTTTTCAGACGTCTATGGTGATGCAAGGAGCTGCTGAGATGCTCTGCTATGGAACCGCAGTAAAGTTGGAAGCTGCTTTTTAGAAAAATCCTAAAAATCGGCTATACGAATGTTATGAACCTCCTGACGAAGAAGCTCTTTAGGGCTTCGAGAAGCATCACTACTGGGATCATCGTGGCCATCTCATCCGGGTGTGCTGCAGTTGGAGGGCCTTCAGGTGGAGATGTTCGACATGCAGTCGATGCCATCCTAGACACCTCTCCCCTAGATCAAGTGCACTTCGGTGTCTTAGCCGTAGACGGGCGAACAGGTCGCATCCTGTATTCCAGAAATGCCCATCAAAAGTTCGTGCCGGCTTCTAACCAAAAAATCCTTGTCACAGCAACTGCCATTTCGCTTCTTGGACCAAACTACCGTTACGGGACTGAGGTCTGGGCTACAGGATCCGTTATAGGGTCACTCTTGGATGGGGATCTAGTTATCCTCGCTTCCGGAGACCCGTCGATGTCTGATCGATACTGGGAATCTGGAGAAGCGTCATTGGCGGCTATCGCCGACAGTCTTTATCAGAAAGGACTTCGAAGCGTTGCGGGCTCAGTCTTTGTCGATGTCTCTGCGTGGGATTCCACTACGGTGGGCCCTACTTGGGAAGTAGAAGATCTGAGATTTCCGCACGGAGCAACCGGAGGCGCATTCGCGATTGATGAGGGTGAAATCTCAGTGATCATCAAGGCTGGGCCAGCAGTTGGATCTCCTGCAAGCCTAGAATGGTTCCCTAAGGGGACACCTGATTATGTGCGGGCTCGCGTTACCACGGTCCCGCCAGACAGTGGACTACAGGTCCGTTCCAATTATCTGCCGGAGACACGCCACCTTGAACTGACCGGACAAATCGAGCTATACGAGACCGATACTTTGATGTTCGCGCTTCGAGATCCCGTCCGCCAAGCAACCGCCGCACTCGGCACCGCGATCGACCAAGCCGGTATCGAGTTACAAAGTGGGGCCCAAGTCGCATGGAGCGAGGGCTACAGGGTCGGACGTGGCTGTCTATCCGGATCTGTGCGAGAATGTCCTAACGCTGGACTAGTTCTGACATTTGAGTCTCCCCCGCTCTCCGAACTCATCGCAGGTATCCTGAAGCCAAGCCAGAACTGGATGACCGAGCAACTTATCCGGACGCTTGGAGCCGAATTAGGAGAGGAAGGCAGTTGGTCAGAGGGAGTTGGCGTTATGAGTGAATTCCTGACAGAAGTGGTCGGAATAGATAGCCTCGATATTTCGCCAAGAGATGGCTCAGGATTATCGGCATATAATCTTGTGACGCCCCGGGCACTAGTGCGGATTCTTCAATACCTGTCCTCTGATCAAAACAATGGTGCTTACCGCTCTGCGCTAGCCACACCGGGGGAAGAGGACTCTACACTTCAAGAACGACTTTCTGACCTTGAAGGCCGTGTTTTCGCGAAAACAGGAACAATTTCAAATGTCAATTCGCTTTCCGGATACCTAACCCGGGACGACGGAAGCGACGTGATTTTCTCTATACTATCAAATGGATCAGGCCTCCCATCCGGACAAGTCAGAGGCGCTATTGATGATATCGTACGGATCCTTGCCAGATGAAGTCAGTGAGAAATGACTGATGACGAGTCAACCAGTGCCGCATCTGACGAGGAAGTCACAATTCAGGATAAGCCATCTCCTAATCATGAACTGGCGATGATGAACAAAGGCGAG
>DCAZ01000120.1:5052-7419 GCA_002313925.1 Gemmatimonadales bacterium UBA1120 | reverse complement strand
CTACCCTGGAATGAGTTTCACTCCAGACTCCCGTGAGGTAGTAGCATCGTATGGAGGTAAGATCTGGCGTATCCCTGTTGATGGCTCAGACGCAATAGAGGTCCCATTTCAAATTCATGAAGAAATAGCAATCGGACCTTTGGTTGAATTCGATTACCCGATCGAAGACAGTCCAACCTTCCCAGTGCGTCAGATACGAGATGGGGTGCCATCACCGAACGGTCAAAGTCTCGCTTTCATCGCGCTCGATGACCTGTACATCATGGATCACCCGGACGGAGAACCCACCAAGCTAGACGACAGTAATCTGACAGCAGCACACCCGACCTGGTCACCTGATGGCGAGTGGATTGCGTACGTCACTTGGGGTGCTAACGGTGGGCACATAATGAAGATCAGTACTGAAGTTGGTAGTCAGCCGATCCAAGTCACGACTGTTACTGCCCAATACCAGCAGCCTACTTGGAGCAGAGATGGCGAGCGGATCGCAGCCCTAAGGACACCTGCCAGGGCATTTCAGGAATCCGAACGTGCTATAGGAGCCGAAACCGATATCGTCTGGATCCCGAGTTCAGGTGGTGACGCCACCCTCGTGGCACCAGCGAAAGGCCGCGGCAATCCTCATTTCGTCGAAGGGCAGGATAGAATCTACCTGCATCATTCAGCAAATGGACTCCTCTCCATCCGCTGGGATGGCACAGATGAAAAATCCCATCTGAAAGTCGTGGGAGAAACCCAACCAGGAGCCGATGCGCCAAACTCATCCGATCTTATCAAGATGGCACCCAACGGTGGAAAGGCACTGGCAGAACTAGAGAACAATATTTATGTCGTGACCGTTCCTGTACTGGGTGGTGAGGCACCATCTATCTCTCTTGCAGACGTCGATAATGCTCAATTCCCTGCTCGCAAGATCACGGAGATCGGAGCACAATTCCCAGCCTGGAGCACAGACGGTAGCGAGGTCCATTTCTTCATAGGCAATGCTCATTTTGTCTATGACTTAGAAGCCGCTGAAGCATACGATGATTCACTGGAGGCGACCGAGACAAGAGAGGAGTCTCAGGAATACACGCCCACTGAGCATCGCGTGTCTATCGAAGCCGAACGGGACATTCCCAGTGGTACGGTTGTCCTCCGTGGTGGCCAGGTAATCACCATGAACGGCCGTGAAATAATCGAGAATGCAGACATCGTTATCCGAAATAATCGAATCGAGGCAGTAGGCAGTAGGGGTTCTGTAACAATCCCACCGGGAACAGAGGTGATCGATGTATCCGGGAAAACAGTATTACCGGGTTTCGTAGACACACATAGTCACATGAGACCGCCACAAGGGCTTCATAAGACGCAGTCTTGGATGTATCTGGCGAACCTTGCATATGGAGTGACCACCACCCGAGATCCTCAAACTTCGACTACGGACGTACTCAGTTATTCGGACTTAGTGCGGAGCGGTCGGATGGTCGGACCCCGCATCTATTCTACGGGACCGGGAATTTTTGGTGATTATTCTCAAGAAAAAACAATCAAGAGCCTGGATCATGCTCGTGAAATCATGCGTCGTTACAGTGAATACTACGATACAAAAACCATAAAGATGTACATGTCAGGTAATAGACAGCAGAGGCAATGGATCATCATGGCCGCCAGGGAACAAGGAATTATGCCGACTACCGAGGGTGGGCTGATGTTCAAGTATGACATGACGATGGCACTCGATGGTTATCCAGGCCAAGAGCATTCTCTTCCAATCGCTCCTATTTACTCGGATGTGGTAGATCTTTTCAATGGATCTCGCATTACCTACACACCGACACTTCTAGTGTCTTACGGTGGACCTTGGGCTGAGAATTATTTCTACTCGCGAGAAAATCCACATGACGATACAAAACTCCAATACTTTACTGCTCATGCGGAACTAGATCAAAAAAGTCGAAGACGGCCGGGATGGTTTCGAGATGACGAGCACGTTTTCACTAAGCACGCCAACGGTGTGAAACAGATCGTGGAAGCTGGTGGACGGGCAGGCGTGGGCAGTCATGGGCAGCTTCAAGGCCTCGGATACCACTGGGAGCTTTGGGCCATGCATGGCGGAGTGATGCAAGAGATCGATGCTTTAAGAGTCGCAACAATTCTCGGAGCCGAAGCAATTGGCCTGGACGAAGATCTGGGATCCATTGAAGCTGGAAAGCTCGCTGACCTCGTGATTTTGGATGGTAATCCGTTGGAGGATATTCGGAATACCAATACAATCACCCACGTCATGAAGAATGGGCGACTGTACGAGGGAGACACCTTGAATGAGGTCTGGCCACGCCAGCGCGTTCTTGAGAGAGAGGACTGGGTGGGCGTCCGTCTACCAAA
>DCAZ01000120.1:1518-4718 GCA_002313925.1 Gemmatimonadales bacterium UBA1120 | reverse complement strand
ACTCAAGCGGGGATACGCTAGAATCAAATTATGCATGCAGAGTTCCACTCTGCAGTATGCTCGCTCAGAGTTCTCTTGTTGAAGCGGGGGCGGTGTTGCTACACTGCCCCCGCTTCAAGCGTCTATGAGGAGAAACCAAACCAGTATTTTCAGGACACCATCTAGTCTCTTGCTAACTCCAGAATACCCATCGGGAATGCTTGACTACCTTCCCAGCCCTCGAGTAGAACAGCTGGATACGGGATCCTGCCAGGCTCATGGCTCCCGCTACCAACTGACCACACATGCGCCTTTACCATCCATCGAGAATCCTGGCTTCGCTCCTGTGGAACATCCAAAACAGCAACGTGACCGAAGGAAGAGTTAAATACCGCATCTAGGTACTCGTATGTAACCGTCTCTGATGGCTGGTTAGCAGCGTCGACCACAATTTTCCATTTCCCTGCTGATGGATTCCAGATAATCACTGACTCGTCGCCCTCTGGGTCGGCATCCGTTCGGGCAGGTGTACATTCCTCATCAGTGCAGTCAAAAACATACAAGTCTACATCAGCGGCTGGATCTGACGAATCAAATACACGAGCTATCAGAGCTGGAGATCCTGGTGGCACTTCGACTTCGAAGATCTGCTGTTCTTTTTCCACGAGTTCAAGCTGCAGGCGTCGAGCACTCCCCAATGGGTTGCTCATCAATCGTCCGGTGAATACTCCCATTCGGTTGGTGACCCAGAGATCATGAGTTGCACTGCCGGTTTCTTGGTCCGCAGTCTCCTGCTGCATGACACTCACCTCTACGGCAATCGCTGTAACCGTAAGAGTCGCTTCAGTTGGTGGAACTGGCTCCTTTTTCTTGGCTTGCTCCCAATCGAATGTCCTGGTGTCAGCAACGTCAGATAGCCTGACTTCCCATACGCCAGGAATTGGGTTGTTAATTACCTGCTTAACCCCCTGCCCTGCTTGGACGATGTCACCTCGTACCGCACGAGTATCGGGCCGTGATATAGACATACTCACCTCACGCTCCTGCCACCCCAGATCAACGACCAGTGACTCCGCGCCTTCAGGAACCCGATAGAAGAAACTTTGAATTCCTGGACGGGGCACTTCGACAGAACTCTGTACGTGAAAATTGTTAGAAACATCAAGTGATTCGGGCGCCACCACAGTGAATAGCATCCGATACGCATAACCCGGTATACTCGAATGATCCAAAGTAAAGTGAGCCGTGTGAGCTCCCCGCATATTAGGGTTGACGGTGATAGATACCGGTACGGGTCGATTCAAGGGTAGTGTGACCGTAGATGGTGCTGAAAACGTACCCGCCTCGTTCCCAGCCCAGCTCACGGAGAACGTCATCGGAGCATTCGGGCCAGAGGTTCGAGTCAGCGTTATCGTTCGCTCTTCACTATCTCCGACATTCCACCCGTCCCGCTCATACAGCCCTTCTCCCTCATTTGGAGTAGCCAACAGATGACTATAGGAGTGCTTCACAGGTGCTTGACCTACAATGCTCACCACATCCCCGCCCTCATCTAATTCCTTCAGGATATCCCAAGCTCCAGCAACACTAATCACTCCGTTGCCTTGTTTGTGTGGCTTCAGATGCGGCACCCAGCGAGCACCTCGTGTAACAGCATACTTGATACGATGTGCATCGTAGGATATTCCCTCTTGCTTGGCAGCACTGAGGAGAAGAGCAACTGCCCCCGCAGCTGTCGGTGTGGCTGTCGAGGTCCCTCCAGCAATTGTGTAGCCAGGAGGAAGTTGGTAAAGCCCTGGGATCGCACGCCCCTCAATGAACCCTAGGGCCGTGCTCACGTAATTGGATGGAGAGATGACATCGGGTTTGAGTGCCCCGTTACCCATAGGACCGTAACCACCGGTGATGAGAAGATTGTCATCATGCTCAACACGGACTCCGTGGTTGATAAAGAAGTTCTCTTTGCTCTCATGCCCGTTGATACCAATGAGGCCCCGAGCCATTACGAAATCGTCAATCCCCCCTAGGATCGGGTAGTTGTGGGTAGGGGATAGGATGACAGGATCATATCTGTCGATGAGCCGCTCGTAGATAACTGTCGGTACTAGACGACCATCTCTCAAAAGGTAATTCCTAGTGATATTGGAGCTCTGCTCAAAATAAACTACCTCCGCACCGTGATCTCTGATCGAAATAAGCGGCGACTCGATCTGTCCATAGGCAGACCCTCCCTCAGCGATGCTGATGAGCTGAGCGCCCGGCGCTACACCATCAAATCGCCCCTCGCTACCGCGGTTTGCCAAAGCTGCACCAACGACCAGTGTCGCATGGCTAGCCGCGCCGAGGTTTAGGGCTATCAGTTTCTTTTCCTGCGCAATCTGGATCCCAAACGCGACTGATTCACGAATCGAGGTATCCGGATCATCTGTCCCGAACACCCCAAACTCTTGTCGATCGTTATAGTCGGTAAGGGCAGTTTGATCAGCGAAGCTGAGGTCTTGGTTGGTATCCACCCAAACGTCGTTCGTCTGCTCATCCCAGAGTACTCCGAAAAGCCTGCTCGAGCCCTCCGGGTTGCCATCCCTATTCACGTCGTTCTCCAAGGAGCCTCCGAACGTAGCAAGAGAGTCCCGAGCTTCACTAAAGAGGGCGACACGGAACGTTCCGTCTCGTGGTGCCACATAGGTGGTATCCTGATAGGTAAATTCACCGTCGGCAGTCGTAACCATATCCTTCATGCGGATCCACCGGCCGTCGTCTTCTTCTTCAAGGTCCTGGGCAGTTCCGTAGACACCTATCTTTCTAATCGGCTGTCCATTGAGGTCGGTAGCTACCTGTAGCTCAGGCAAAAGCGGGTCGGGGTTCATATCAATCATCGCAATCTTGACTCCGCGACCGTCGTAGGTCGGGTTGGAGTCCAAGAATTCTGAAGCTCGTATGTCAAAGAGCGGGCTATAACGGTTCCTGATAGGANNGGATAGTCGGATAGGACAGGGGGCCAGATGATCGTGTCCGGATTTACAGCTTCAGAGAGAATTCCGGATGCCGAGAAATCTTCACTATTCGGTAAAACAGGTGCGTCAGTTGCCATCCCGAACGCTCTGGACCCGGTAATAGAAATATCGACGCTGTGTACCGCCGAGTGGCTGACTAATTGTTCTACTGCTCCAACTGGAACGCGCGCTCGGATATAATCGACTTCATCAGCCTGAAATTGGACC
>DCAZ01000120.1:776-1451 GCA_002313925.1 Gemmatimonadales bacterium UBA1120 | reverse complement strand
GGGCTATAACGGTTCCTGATAGGATAGTCGGATAGGACAGGGGGCCAGATGATCGTGTCCGGATTTACAGCTTCAGAGAGAACTCCAGTTCCCGAAAAAGCTTTGGTACTCGGTAAGACAGGTGCGTCAGCCGCCATCCCAAACGCTCTGGACCCGGTAATAGAGATATCAACGCTGTGCACTGCCGAGTGGCTGACTAATTGCTCTACTGCCTCAACCGGAACACGCGCTCGGATATAATCGACTTCATCAGCCTGAAATTGGACCGTGCCGCCAAGTCCAGCGATTGCCTGTGCTACTTGCTCATTCTGATCCGGCATCGATGCGATGACCAATAGGACATCTGTTTCCCCCTTGGCCCTAGCTTGTGCCAACTCGCCACGGGCATCTTTGAATAAGAATGACCGTCGTGGGATCTGAGCCGTGATACTCGAAACCGTTAGAATCAAGAGTATTCCAAGTGATAGTAGAACGTGTCGCATGCTCTAACCTCTCAGTGCAAATAGTTCGTGAAGTCGCTCATTCGGTTTTCTTAACCTGATATCAGATGATGATGAACTTGAAGGCTGATCATCATAGGTGCAAAACAAATGGGTCCTCATTCTATGACCGAGCTTCAATCAAACATCGTCACAGGGATCTGACAGTGAAGATCAGGTTATATTTGGTTATGAA
>DCAZ01000120.1:0-444 GCA_002313925.1 Gemmatimonadales bacterium UBA1120 | reverse complement strand
TTTTTCGAGGAATCTTTGGAACGCATGACCCTGACGGTAAAACGCGGCGGTAATGCACTAATCCTTAGTCTTATAGTCTTATCAATAGGGGCATGTGAGTTCTTGACCGGAGTGCATATTCCGGATCAGGTCAGCGTTGAAATCGGGAGTTCAGACGTATCCAATGTGACTGTAGTCCAATCATATCATTTCTTGATGATTCCCAACCCTGAGTGCCCTGACGATCCCAGTTGCCCGTCTGTCGTATACCTTGTGAAATCGGACACCTCATCGATGGCCCTCCCATTCGAGAGAACATATCCGTTCACGGAACGTCATCAATTCTTCCTGGAGACATACCCCCCCGAGGGTGAAGAAGCCACGCTGACTATGCGGATTATGATCGATGAAGACGAGTGGTATAACGACTTCCGTAAGCTCCTCCCCGCAGGTGAAGATGGTGAT
>DCAZ01000059.1:1064-15031 GCA_002313925.1 Gemmatimonadales bacterium UBA1120 | reverse complement strand
CCAACAATCACGCGACCAGGCTCACCGCACGCATGGGTATCGACCGCCTGAATTCTGTCCGTTAAACGCATCTGTGTTCCCGATCTGGAGGGTAAACCCTCTGTACGGCGCTGCTGAGATTAGGGTGAGGACTTGGCAAAGGCTAATTCTGTCTCCGTCAGTGCATCATGATTCTGCAGAGCACAGCCCTGGCAATCTTTAAAGAAAACTCACTTTGCAAGTTGCGAGGCTAAGGTGTACAGGGACAGATTTCGATACGTGTTGTTGACCCGCTGGAGGTGAAAGATGAGAAGATCGTCACTACTGTGTCTGCTTGCCGTCGGATTTACTGCATGTGCAAGTGCGGGTCTCGAGATTCTTCGGCCGGGAGTGGCTACACGTGATGCTTCATATGCAGTGGCATTCGCAGAGAATCCACAGCCTGAGCGATATGCGGACTTTCGAGATGCAATCGCCCTAGAACTCAGGTCAAGAGGACTCACTGTCAGCCCTAACTCTTCTCGTGTTTCGATTGTAATCCTGCTGGAGACAGCAGAGCGCGTATCAAACTGTGTGGCAACCTGCGGATTACTCGACAAGGCAAGTCTTACGCTCACTGAGCGTGGGGATCTCACGAATCCGATTGCCCGTGCCACGATCGATAACGGAAGAAGGACCAGGGGATCGGTAACCCCAGGATCTCTAGCTGTATCAGTGCGCGCGGACGGTACCCCGCGGGTCCGAGAAATGGACGATGCTACAATGGCCATCGCTGTTGCCGATGAGATCATGAGGTTGATCAGCTAGCCCGGGTTCTTAACCCTCACAGTTGTGTAGGTGCATTCCTGCCATATCAGAGAGTGAACTGAAGGATGGAGACTCTCCTCCTGTTCTTCGAGCAGATGCCAAACTCACAAAAGCTCTTGTGGGTGATGGCATGCCTCGCGATGAGTTGGCTTCTCGAGGGCAGCTTTCCACTAGCTCAGCTCAGTTACCAGAAATGGAAGCATGCGGGAGCGAATTTCGTATTCCTGGCAACGACACTCATCATTAATGCAGGCTTCAGCGCTCTCTCGGTAAATGCTACAACTTGGACATCATCTCAGAGTTTTGGGCTATTGTATCTCTTTGACACGCACGTGTTGGTAGAACTCGCGATCGCTCTCGTTTTGCTCGATTTGACCGCCCAGTACTGGGCTCACTATCTGCTCCACAAGATCAGATGGATGTGGCGTATGCATGTGATTCACCATAGTGATACCAAGGTTGATGCCACTACTGGTACGAGGCTTCATCCAGGCGATTTTGCGGTCCGCGAAGTCTTTGCTTTAAGCGCGCTCGTCCTCACCGGTGCACCGCTCGCTTTCTATGTAATTTATCGAGTAACAACCATTTTTTTCACTTTTCTCACTCATGCCAATATTTCACTGCCCGCACGGGCAGATGCTATGCTAAGTCTAGTTTTCGTGACACCGGATATGCATAAGTTTCACCATCACTTCGAACGCCCGTGGACTGACATGAATTTCGGTGGGATTCTCTCAATTTGGGATCGAATGTTTGGGACATTCGTCTATGGAGATCCCAGACAAGTGAACTATGGTGTCGACGTGGCTGATCCTGCACGAGATGAGGACGTAATGCATCAGTTCGCGTTACCCTTCCGGCATGGCAGTAGCCTGGATCGTGACCCGTTGTAGCTCCTGTGTTACTCGGGAAGTGATTCCTCTCAAATCTCTATCCAGAACGTTATTGACCGAAGTCGACCTAAACCATCTACAGCCGCTCTAGACAGCTCTGATGATTTGCGAGTCCAGAGTTGGATAAAGCAGGATTATGCGATGAATAAAAGACTGCTAACCGTTTTCGCCGTGGGCTTCCTTGGCTTAGGTGCCTGTGCTCCGGCAGCGGATGAATCAATGTCCGAGGCATCTGATTTTGTTCCTCCTCGCGATACCGACGTCCTCATTGCGGAATTGACGTTCAATTCACAGGGCGTGCCAAGCGTTGGGACACCTACGAATCTCACACAACGACGAGACTACGATAATCAACCTCAGTTCGTCCCTGATGGCTCCGGATTTTGGTACACGATCAATGACCCTCAGAATGATCAGGCTGATATTTGGCGCTACGACTTTGCTACTGCCGGCGTCACTCGGGTGACCATGAGCAGTCCGGAGAGTGAATACTCAGCCACTCCACTTCCTGACGGATCTGGTATTTCCGTTATCCGTGTAGAGGCAGATTCTACCCAACGGCTCTGGCGTTTCGATCTTGATGGCGCGAATGGGGCTGTTATCCTGCCAAATGTAGCACCCGTGGGTTACCATGCTTGGGTGGATGAGAGCACGCTCGTGCTATTTGTGCTCGGCGATCCGGCAACGCTGCAGCGTGCCGATGTGCAGACTGGGCAAAGTGAGGTTCTCGCTCGGAATATCGGCCGCTCAATACAGCGAATTCCGGGGTCGGATGATGTCAGCTATGCTCAAGTGCATGAAGACGGCACTTCCACGATCATGCGATTGCCCTCGGAGCGCACGCCGCCCGAGCCGATTGCTGAGGCAGTCTCCGGAGGAGACTTTCACGCCTGGGCACCCAACGGTTCGCTCTTAATGGCTTCTGGTTCTGTAGTTTACGCCTGGTCCGTGACTTCGAACGAATGGACGCCTATAGCAGATTTCTCACACCTGAATATTTCGATCTCTCGCCTTGCGATTAGCCCGGACGGTGCTCAGATCGCTATGGTTGCCGAGATCGCATCGATTCCGGGGTTCCCATCAAACTGAGTTATGACTCGGTCTGCGTTTTTTAGTGGAGAATGGAATGAAAAAACTTTGCTTATTGCTGTTTCTGGCCATATCTGCCGGTGTTCCTTCCCAGATAAATGGCCAAGAAGATAGGAGTTCAATCGAAAAGACGATCAGGATTTACTTTGACAGTATGCATGAGTCGAGCAGGGCTAAGGTCGATTTGGCGTTTCACCCCAGTGCAAAGATTGTCGGGGTCAATCCAGGCGCTTTTGCGGAGATGAGCCGGGAGGACTTTGGTGATTTGGTTGCCTCGGTCCAGCCTTCACCAAAAGAGCAGGGCGTTCCCGAGCGACTAGAAATCCTGAGCATTGAAATTGCGGGCATGACGGCAGTTGCTCGGGTCAGGGACGATTACAGGGGCCGCACGTTTTTAGATTCCCTGTCTCTAATCAAGACCGGCGATCGGTGGGTCATCTACAACAAACTCTATCATATAGAGAACGAATATTGATCAAGGGAGCCACACGGCGGTGAAGGCCCCCTGTCTCATTGCAACGTTACTCATGGCAGGCACCAGTTTCTTGTGTGCGCCGTTGGCGGGGCAAGAGGACACCCTGCGCGATGACTGGGGATCCCTAGCTCGTTACCGTGCTGATAATGCAGAACTCGGGATGCCGCAGCCGGGTGAGCATCGTGTTGTATTCTATGGGAACTCCATTACCGATGTGTGGGCTGGATATTTCGACTCGATGTTTCCAGGGAAACCCTATGTCGGCAGAGGTATTAGCGGACAGACTACGCCGCAGATGCTGGTTCGTTTTCGCCAAGACGTAATTGCCCTGAACCCAGTAGTTGTAGTGATCCTCGCGGGAACGAATGACATCGCTGGTAATACCGGCCCCTCAACTCTCGGTATGATTGAGGACAATCTCATATCGATGACTGAGCTTGCGGAAGCCAACGGTATCAGTGTTGTGCTCTCATCTGTGCTGCCGGTATACGATTATAGGTGGCGACCAGGACTAGAACCTGCAGGAAAGATTGTTGAGCTCAATGCGTGGCTGAAGGAATACGCATCCGACCGTGACGTGGTCTATTTGGACTACCATACCGTGATGGCGGATGAGCGACAGGGCCTAAAGTCGGCACTTTCGGAAGATGGTGTGCATCCCAACGAGGCTGGATATCAGGTGATGGTGCCACTGGTTGAGGCAGCGATTGAAGAGGCGTTGCGTTTACGGTGACTAAGCTCTGGTGGTCTCCTGAGGGCCGAATTCCGGTTGTTGTTTTTTGGACCAGATTTCTTGTCCCGGTTGCTCTTATCCTAGGTGTTGCTAGGATCGCAAGTGATGGTGGCCTGCTGTTCACATGTGCCTTTCTCCTAGTGATCTGGCCCTTTACCGTTGGTGCAGTGAAGCGCCTTCATGATCTCAACTTCCCCAGTTGGATTGGGTTTGTTCTATGGACGGTTGGTCCAGTGTTACAGGTGGGATGGGCTCTGTTTGGTAGCACTAGCGAACCCACGGTGGTTTTTAGAGGATGGTCTGGGGTTCCGATCTACTCAGAGGACGTAGCTTTTGGGATAGGAGCTGTCTGGTTCTTCTTCTTCGTATTTACCACGGTGTTCATCAGTTTGTCACCTGGAAGGAAAGGGTCCAATAAGTACGGACCTGATCCTCTTGGATAAGGCTGGCCGAGGGAATCATAAATCGGCCTAAATCGATGTTAGCGCCGCAGCAAGAAGTACTAGAGATCTCAGATTATCCAGTGATATGGATAACTTTCTGGAAGGGATTGGTTATAGGCTACCTACGGTGTTGGTTTGTCCTCGCCTAGCTAGGGAGATTACATGGAACTCAGGGATGCAGTTGCCCTCGTGACTGGTGGCAGTGAAGGCATTGGGCAAGCAATTGCGGAAGCACTGATGCACCAGGGATGCAAGGTCACCATTACAGGACGCCGCGAAGAGGCCGTGAGGAACACCGCGGAAGAATTAGGACTGGACTGGATAGCGGGTGATGTAGGAAATGAGAAGGATGCTATCCGCACTGTGAGCACCGTGATCGAACGGCATGGCCGGCTTGATATTCTGGTCAACAACGCCGGTTACGGGATATTCAAGCCGCTGGTGGATACGACTCTCGAGGAATTGCAGGGTATTTACCAGACGAACGTGTTTGGAACATTTCTGATGGCACGGGAAGCGGCTAGGCAGTTTATCAAACAGGGTAGTGGTGAACTGATTAATATTTCCTCTACCTCAAGTCTTAAGGGGAGCAGCGGACGCACCGCATATGGCTCCTCGAAGTTCGCGGTTCGTGGCATGACAGAGTGTTGGCGTGATGAACTTCGACGCCACAACGTGAGGGTGATGTTGGTGAATCCGAGTGAGGTGATGACTAGTTTTGCTGCCAAGGCTGGCGTCGAGCGTGAGCTTTCAGACAAGAAATTAAGGCCCCAGGAAATTGCCGATGCGATTGTTGGAGCCCTGAAAGTGGATAGTCGCGGTTTTATTCCCGAATTTTCGGTGTTCGCGACGAATCCTTTCTAGGGAGATCTTTAGACCACGTGGTCTGTATCGTATCCATCAGACCATTATGCGTTTGTCAGCGCACTCTAGTGGGAATCAAGCGCACGATTGGGGTAGGGTCACCATCGAAGCCGCGTGCGTCACCGTCCATTGCTAGATAAATAATGCCTTCCGGTCCCTGTCGAACATCTCGGATGCGTCCCATCCCACTAATTAACGTTTCTTCTCTCGCCACCTGCTGCCCATCTAGGGTGAGACGAACCAATTGTTCTCCCCTGAGGCTTGCGACGATCATGTCCCCTCGCCAATCAGGGAAAGCAGCGCCTGTATAGAAAAGCATGCCGGTGACGCCGATTGATGGAACCCAGATGTGTACGGGAGGCTCCATGCTATCCTGGTGAGTAGCACTGTGAATTGCGATCCCTGTTCGATAATTCACGCCGAAACCTACGACTGGCCATCCGTAGTTCAGCCCCGGACGGACCAGGTTCAGCTCGTCACCCCCCTGTGGTCCGTGTTCGTTAAGCCAAACATCCCCCGTCTCTGGATGGAGAGCGAGTCCTTGAGCGTTACGATGACCATACGTCCAAATCTCAGGATGCACTCCGTCTTGCCCTACGAAAGGGTTGTCTTCAGGAACACGACCGTCTTCGTGTAGGCGAATAGTGGTTCCATTGTGGCTAGAGAGGCTTTGCGATGGATGCGCCGCTAGATCTCCTTCGGAAGGCCATTGTCGATCACCGATCGTGATGAAGAGATACCCTTTGCCATCGAGAGCGAGACGTCCACCCCACTGCGAACTTCTATTGCTCCCATTCCCGAATGCGTCAGCGTGAAACAGTTCTTCGACACCGGACAAGCGGTCGTTCTCGAAACGTCCCCGAACTACAGCAATATTTCCTAGAGAATCAGGGCCTGGCTTCGTGTAGCTCAGGTAGAGAAGTCGATTCTCTGCAAAGTCAGGATGAAGTATCAGGTCTCGCATGCCAGCTTGCTCACGCCCGTCTTGTGGCATAGCACCCCGACCAATCGCCAGGATCTCTGGCAGGCCTTCGACCGGGTCGTCAATTAAAACATCATCCCTGATGATACGGAGCCTTCCCGGTCGCTCTGTGACCAGAAGATCGCCTTCCGGCGTAAACACCATCGAAAATGGGTGAACCAGTCCTCCGGTGACTGTATCGACACTAAAGTCGTGGAACGCTGTTCGGATTATGGTTGCGCTGTCGTTCTCAATGCTTGAACAAGCAGCGAGAACGACAGCGGCCCACAGGATCAATGGGTTTAGCAAGAATTTCATGACTGTTTACGCTCGGGATAGGAGTGGTGAAAAACAGCCTGCATTCAAAAGAGTGATACCTCAATCGATAGGCTGACGCGAGTCATCACTACAAAATTGTACGGCTATCGCGTGACGAATTATCCGATTACTGCAATATGCAGCATTTGTAGGGACACGATAACTTTCCCAGCTGGTATCTTAGGTTATCAATAAAACAGGAAGTTCGGAGAAGCCCTGACCGTGCCCACCCGCGGGATCCAGAAGAGTGCGCTGCAACGGCACATGAGACTGAGGTCTGCAACGGCCCTTGTGATCGCCAACATCATCGGTGCTGGGATTTTCACGACAACTGGATTCCAGGCAGCTGACATCAGACATCCCCCGATCATATTCCTACTGTGGGTGATCGGGGGTATCCTCGCCTTACTAGGTGCTCTTTGCTACGCCGAGTTAGGTGCGATGATGCCGCATGCTGGGGCGGAGTATGTCTATCTCCGCGAGACCTACGGTCGGGCTCTGGGGTTCATGAGCGCCTTTGTCTCACTGGTTGCTGGTTTCTCAGCAGCCATCGCTGCAGCAACGAAGAGTTTCGTTGCTTATCTCAGCCATTTCTTCCCCTTCTTAGCGGAAAACCCAACGGTCGCGGGTGCAATATCTCTGAGTAATCTCATTGCTGTGGGCCTGGTATGGCTTCTGGTTGCGATTCATCTGCGTGCGGTCCGCTCCGGGACCAGCTTCAATGACTTGATAACAGTTTTTAAGGTGGCTGGGATCGTGGCCATAATACTTGCGGCCGCATCTTTCGGTCGTGGAGACGTAGCCAATCTCACCACCGTATCGGCCACGTTCGAGGAATTGAGTCGGACCGACACATTCGCAGCGTTTGGCACCTCACTGATCTTCGTCATGTTTTGCTTTACAGGCTGGAATGCAGCGGGCTATGTCGCAGGTGAAATGAAGAACCCCCAGCGTGATCTTCCGCGTGCGCTGCTTCTAGGTACAGTGGTTGTGCTCTTCCTGTATCTGGGGTTAAACGCCGTGTACTTCTACGGAGCGAGTGTGGATGAGTTAGCCGGACAGGCGGAAGTAGGGTTAGTAGCTTCTCGGAACCTGTTCGGTGAACGAGGCGTGAGTCTGGTCACAATTGTATTGTGCACGTCCATACTAGCCTCAGCTTCTGCGATGACCCTCGCTGGGCCGAGAGTATACTACGCACTGGGACGTGACTTTACTCCGTTCTCTTTCCTTGCTAAGACTCGATCGACGGGTGCTCCAGTCGCGGCACTTATTGTGCAGGGAATAGTGACTTCAATCATCGTTCTCTCGGGCCGAATTGATCAGATCCAACAATATGCTGGCTTCACTCTCACGTTGTTCTCGAGCCTGGCAGTTTCGTGTGTAATTGTGTTGCGGATACGCCGCCCAGAAATTGAGCGTCCATTCCGCGCTTGGGGTTATCCTGCCACCCCTTTAGTGTTCCTGGTTGTATCGGGTTGGGTGATGTACTGGGCCCTCCAGGGGCGACCGGTTGAGTCAGTGCTCGGTTTGTTGACCGTACTTCTGGGTGGTCTCATTTTCGCCATCTCGAACTCGCCACGTGAACCTGAAAGGAGATAAGTAGATGCCTAGATTCTTGAATGTCGCGTGCGTGACCGCCTTGATGGCCTTGGTTGCTTCCGGTCCCCTAGATGCCCAACTCGGTGGGCGTCCAGCAGAGCAGTGGGCACTAGTACTTGAGAGTGGTCGACGGCTGGGGAGCCTGGAAATTGAGAATGTCGTCTCCTTGATCGAAATCGAGGAGGGTCAGGTGGTGGCAGATCTCGGTGCCGGGACCGGCGTATTCTCAGTACCGTTAGCACGCGCCGCAGGCACAACTGGAACGGTTTTAGCGGTTGAGGTCGACGCAGGATTCCTTCCTATGATCGACGAGAAGGCTAGACAAGCAGGGCTAGAAAACGTTCAGGGCGTCCTTGGTGAGTTTACGGACCCGAATCTACCTCGTCGTGATGTAGATGTGGCTTTTTTCCATGATGTACTGCATCACATCGACGAGCGTCAGGCGTACCTGCTGACTGTCGCCTCGTACATGGCTCCTGGCAGCCGCATGGTGGTGGTAGACTATGATATGAATCAACCGGGTGTTCCACATGGTAATCAGCCAGAGATGTTGATTAGCCCCCAGCAGGTGGCGGAATGGATGGCGAATGCTGGCTTCGTGGTGTCGCGTGAGGTGGATCTCTTCGAAGAGAAATTCTTTGTCATCTACACGAAGGTTGGCCAGTGATCGTAAAGCTAGGTGGGACCTTGTTGTTGATTCTGCTCGGCCTTGGCCTCGCGGGCATGATGTACGAGGGCTATGTGCGCGATCTGTTTCTGGAGACACCCAGGGATTTGAGTGAACTGATTTCAAGCGGTGCTGATCCAAACAAGTTCTTGGATCCAGAGACAATGGAGCCTTATTCCGGCCCTGTTTTTCTTACTGAAATCGGAGCTCTTTCGACGCCTCAGCTCAAGATGTCAGGAACCCTTGAGCAAGGATTTTGGCATGGACCCTGGGAGAACTATGACGAGTACGGTGAGCTAATTATACATGGCACCCGTAACATGGGCGTGGCTTGTGGCCCCTGGATTGAAGCTGGTCTAGAGAAGACCTATGAGCCCTGTCCTCCAGGACTTGAAATAGACTGGTCGCACATAGAGCCAAAGTAGTTCTAGGTGTGCTATAGTCGCAGATAAGTGGGACGAGCCCGGCTAGAATCAGGGATTCGTTACGTACCTCGAGAATTTTCCCGCGTCAGGCGTGTGGTACTCGCCATAGATAAAGTCTCGATAGCGTTCATCTTCATCGAGATAAAGCTTCAACCAGGCGATCCCGTAGCGCCCAACAGTCGCGAGGTCGGTCCCGCGATCAGTGTCCGCGATGTAGTGATTTCCGCCATCGATCTCCATGTAGACTTTAGTCGTTGATTCTGGGATGGATTGAAAATGTCTCCAGGCATGGTCATCCGCTTCAGCGATCCGGTCTGCGGAGCCGGCAATGATGAGTGTGGGAACAGTAATATTATCGAACGGACCACCTGGCTCCCACGGAGTGAAGGGAATCGCCGCCTGTATTTCCTCCCCGTGTTCGTTCGCTGCGATCAGAGTGCCACCTCCGCCCATAGAATGGCCCATGACTGCCATTTTTCCGGCATCAATCCTGCCCATCAAAGGACTACCGTTCCGGCTGTTCTCAGCTTTGAGGATTCTCACGGCCGCAATCAATGCATCTGCTCTTAGATTCGGGCGATCCCTTCTATCGTTCGTGTCCAGAACTAGCACTGCATAACCATGAGACGCCAATAGAGGCCCCCACCACTCGATATGGCTCTGTCGTTCCGTATACCCTGGTGCGATCGCGACTCCACCGATCGATCCACGAGTGTCTAGCGGATAGTAGATCGTTGCATCACCGAATTCCGGCACATCTGGGAAGTCGGTATACGTCATGACTTGATAGTCCCCATCCCCGGATAGCGACTCAACAGTCGGTTGGGGAGAGTTTGCACAGGAAGCGAGGAGAAGGCTGAAGGCCAGCAGCAACACTCTTGGAAAAAGCCATCTATTCATTTCATGCTCCGTTCGCTGCGATAGTTCATGCCGCTGTGTGTGTGATAACAGTGATTTCACATATCTTCGTGCGGCTCATTTTTCTACTACCCACGCAATATGAGTCTGGCCTCTTCGGCAGCGCCACCAAGAAGGAACTTTTGTGAATTGGTCTGATATCTGGGTTTTATATCGTCGTGAGCTTCGATCGGCGTTCCGAGATCGGACTATCGTGATGAATGGTATCCTCGTGCCCGTGTTCATGTATCCAATCATGATGTGGGTGATGATGACCGGGCTCATGTTCGTTATGGGCCAGATGGACCGGGAGAGTTCACGACTTGTGATTCTCGATCCGCCAGCCGAGCACTCCGCGCTCTTAGATACCTTGGGCGCCCAGACGAACCTAGAGATCCAGGAAGATGTTCTCAGCGAGGACTCAGCCATGGTGCTTCTTCGTGCTGGTGACCTGGATGCGTTAGTCGAGTTTCTTCCACCAACGGATGAAGGTTCAGCGCTAGAAGACAATTTCCAGGTTCTGATCCGTTACGATCGCGCCATCGGACGAAGCAGCCAGGCTAGTGCTCGGGTGGAAAGCACGATAGCTGACTATCGCAGTGAATGGCTAAGCCAGCAGGCTTCAGCTCTCGGTATACCAGAAACCGAGCACGAGCAGTTTCAGATTGTCCAAGATAATGTTTCCACAGAGGAAGATATCGGCACGCTACTTATGGGAATGATGATCCCGATGTTTCTGGTCCTGATGATTGCTATGGGCTGTCTGATGCCGGCCATAGACAGTACAGCCGGGGAGCGGGAACGCTCGACCTGGGAAACACTGATGACTGTCTCGGCATCACGCCTGAGTGTGGTCACATCGAAGTATTTCTATGTGGCGACGCTGGGGATTTTGGCGGGCGTGCTAAACGTGGTTGCCATGTTTGCATCGATGGGCGTGATCATGGGGCCATTACTCATGGACTTGGGTGAATCTGCAAATGCATTCCAGTTCAGCCTTCCGTTCTTGGCGCTCCCGGTAATGATCGTGGCAGCCATCGCTTTAGCACTTTTCTTTGCAGCTGCCATGATGATTCTTGCTGCTTTTGCAAGAACGTTTAAGGACGGCCAGGCCATGGTCGGTCCAGTTTTCTTGTTGGCTATGATGCCTATTCTGATGGGTCAGCAGACCGATCAGACCCTTACGCCTCTCACTGCCGCCATTCCTGTGGCCAACGCTGCCATGATGATCCGGGATGCGATCAACGGGGTTTTCTTGTGGCCTCTCATCGCGGAAACGCTAGCAGTCTTACTGGCGATGGTGACCGCGTGTCTGCTTATCGCTCGGGTATTGCTCAAGACAGAGGATTTTATCCTGCTCTCGCCGGATGGGAGATTCTCGAAATTTAGCAAGATATTCAAATCGTCATCTCGCTCGAGACTTGGCCGGAACAGCTCGGAGGGTCTGAAATGAGAACTCAAGTGTCTTCGAACCAAAGCAAACAGGCATAGAAAATGGCAATCGCTAACGTAAAGGTCGAAGGACTCCAGAAGTCATTCTGGGACGAGTCCCGTGGAGAAGTTCGTGCGGTCGACGGTATCGATTTTGACTGTCAGCCCGGTGAGGTTTTTGGCCTCTTAGGAGCCAATGGAGCCGGAAAAACAACAACACTCCGAATGTTGGCGACAATCCTGAAGCCTACCGGAGGTAGCGCGTCCCTGAACGGATACGATGTACTTGCCGACCCCGAGGCCGTTCGGCGAAGTCTTGGTTTCTATTCGGCTTCTACCGCTCTGTATCCGCGCCTGACCGGTCGGGAAACACTAGAGTTCTTCGCCCGTATCAACGGGTATCCTGCCAACCAAGTGAATCAGCGCGTCGAGGAGCTCATCGACCGATTCGGTATTCGTGAATACGCGGGAGCCCGGGTAGGGAAATTATCCAGCGGTATGAGACAAAAAATTTCTATCGCTCGAACCATCGTGCACGATCCTCCCATCCTCATTTTCGATGAGCCCACGGTGGGCCTGGATGTGATGGCCGCACTAGAGATGCAGAATGTGATCCACGAACTACGGGATGAGGGGAAGGTGATCATTTTCTCCACGCACATCATGAGCGAGGCAGAGAAGCTGTGTGATCGTATCGGGATCATCCATCAGGGCCGGATCCTTGCACTGGGAACGCTTGAAGAGCATAGGCAGGCCACTGGGAAACATTATCTCGAAGACGTTTTTGTCCACGAAGTAATGCAAGCTGAAGATCAGAGCGCGAAGGCAATGGCCAGCCCAGGAGAACCTAGGACTAGCCTGTGAGTCCTAAGCGGTCGGACAATACGTCTGTATTGGGCACACTCTTCCGTTGTGAGATCAAGAGACTCATGCGAGATGCGCGTGTCCTCCTGATCTCTGTGTTCGCGCCCCTCGTGATTGTGCCGGGTTACATCCTAGTAATGCAGTGGATCGGGAACTCTGAGGAGCAAAGACTAGAGGACACGGTCTACGAGTATGCTCTGTCAGGGGATGAGACAGAATGGGGTCTGGAAATTGTCTCAGCAGCCCTGGAACTTGAGGCCAACGACCCTGACACCTCTCAAGCGCTAGTGCGTTTTGAGCGGCAACAAGTCACAAATGCCGATTCTCTCCTGGAGTCAGGAGAGATTCACCTCGTGATTGAGGCGCTTTCCCCTGAGGCTTATGAGAGAATTCGTGCTGAAGAAACAGCAGCTGATACCCTTGATCCCGAAGAGGACGAAGTAGCACCTGAGATTGAAGAAGGGTCGGATGGAGGGACTGCCCCTGAACTGCAGTTGCCTATTATTCGCCTGCGCTTCCGCGGTAACAGTGACTTTTCCCGCAGAGCCCGTGATCGACTTGATGCCCGGATCAGGGAAGTGCGTTCGGAACTCAGGGATAGTGTCTACCTCGCTGGCGGCTTTCCCGTGGGCAGGGAGGAATTCGCTTCTGTAGAGACAGAAAACACTGCTAGTGCGGAGAAAGAAGGGGGCGCACTCCTGGGAATGGCGTTAACGCCGTTTCTGCTCCTCCTGATGCTATCGGGTGGCTCCATCATGGCCGTGGACGCCATCACTGGTGAAAAAGAGAGAGGCACGCTGGAGACGCTGCTCACCTCAGCAGCCAGTCGGTCGGAGATTGTTGCTGCCAAGCAGATGGGCATCATTGCGGTAGGGGTGGTGGTGGTGGTCATCAATGTCCTGAATCTTCTCGCCTATCTCGTGCTTGGGCTTTTGGAACTTCCCGAGAATCTTGCTGTGGCGTTATCACTGCTGGACTTGGTCCTCATCCTGATCTTGTTCCTTCCTCTAACCGTGCTCATTTCGAGCACTCTGCTACTGATATCGGGCTACGCGAAGAGCTATAAGGAATATCAGATCTACTTCCTCCCGCTTTTCTTGGTATTCCTGGTGCCGTCACTCGCGGGGATCTTGCCTGGCCTCGATTTGCGTTCCGCTATCGCTCTTGTGCCCATCGCCGGTGTTGGAGTAGCGGTTCGGGAAATCATGGTAGGGGAGTATGACTGGCTGTTCTTAGCGATAGCTTTCGCTTCTACCGCTGGTGCCTCCTGGTGGGCTAGCCGCCTTACCCAACGGACCCTCTTAACTGAGCGTCTCATATCAAGTTCCGATCTGGATGAGGCCGATTTGCTTGGAGGGCCTGCCCTCTTTCCGCGGCATGTACTTCGCTGGTTTGTGGGGATGTGGGTGGTCTTTTTCCTTACCGCGATTTGGGTTGGTGGTGAGCTAACCCTGCAGGGGCAAATAATCCTGAATCTGGGCGTGATCTTCCTTGGTGGATCACTCTTAATGGTAAGGAGATA
>DCAZ01000059.1:0-643 GCA_002313925.1 Gemmatimonadales bacterium UBA1120 | reverse complement strand
ACGGGCATCGGCCTCAGCACCTTGGTCAATACATACCTCTTTCCAGTGCCCCAGAGTGTACTCGAGGCTTTCGGTGAAGTACTGCTGGATGATGGGATACCTCTTTGGCAACTCGTATTCTTCCTGTGTGTTATGCCTGGGATTCTGGAAGAGTTGGCGTTCCGAGGAGTACTCCTGCATGGCCTAAGAAAAACGTGGAGTCCGGTGATTGTCTGCCTTGTCGTGGGTGGAATTTTTGGACTCTTCCACGTTGATCTCTTCCGATTAATTCCGACGGCTTATCTTGGAGTGATCTTTGCCGCTGTGGTTTTGCTCACAGGCTCAATTTTTCCTGCCATGCTTTGGCATTTTGGCAACAATGCCCTTGGGCTTGTACCACAGCGCATGGGGTGGGTCACAGAAGAAACAGTGTTTCCAGAATGGGTTTTTGCCATCGCTTTTGTGGCGTTGCTCGTTGTTTTTTGGATCATCTGGAAGGTGAGCACTCCATATCCGGACTTAAAGAAAAAAAGGCCGGATGCATTTGGTTAGGTGGGCCACGACCAGGAGAAAGCGGCTGTAGTAGAACTCGGGTTACCGCTGGCCGAGGTACCTCATTCGTACGCCGCCGCGAGGCATGAGGGTGATATGCCGGCGTTCCACA
>DCAZ01000050.1 GCA_002313925.1 Gemmatimonadales bacterium UBA1120 | reverse complement strand
CTAACGCTGCCATCCCGGAGGCCTTGAACCGTCTCGTTGTCTACGTCGAAAGAGAAGAGGACGGCTACTCGGGCTTCGCCGGGCCAACTCTCAGGAGTGAGATCACGACCGGCCCTGACTTGATTGACTGCGTCACGAACTTCGAATTCAGCCCAGTCCCAGGGAGGTGTTCCGGTTTGTTCATTTGACCGTGACGCTTCCTGGCATGCAAAGAGCAGAAATGAAGTTGTGGCAACGATAAAGATACGGGTCATCGGATGCTCCATTAGAGAATGACTCAGCCTACCTGGCTTAGTTATTTGAGGCCAGAAGCTCTCTGATACTTTCTTCAACGGTTCTTCACTCATGACAGGTTCTGCAAATTATTGAGCGCTGCTTCGGGCAATATCACTCATCGTAGGCGACCCGCATGGTTCCAGAGCTCACCAAGATGGCTCTACCTCCAACACGTACAGCGGATGTAGTACCATACGACCTGTCTGCCTCGACGTAGATGAGGCTCGGGCGATCCATCTCGATGCCCTGTTCGACAGTCCAGGACAGTGAGCCATCTTCAGAGGCATCCAACTTCGATAGGTAGCCCCCGAGCGCTGCTGCTGCAGAGCCAGTCGCTGGGTCTTCTGCGACACCCGACCCAGGAGCAAACATGCGGACCCGGATGTCAGCCTCGTCACCCTCAGCCTCCATGCAAACCAGGTATACGTGGTGAGCCCAACTGTCTGCGAGCATTGTCTTCCAGAGCGCCATATCGAGTGAAGCCTTGCGTACTGCTGCGATCGTTCGGACGGGAACTATATGATACGCTAAACCACACGAGACCATTTCTGGGTAAAGCCCATCTGGGCAGACATCCTCAGGGCTGAGTCCGACCATACGAGCCAGATCTTGGCAGGAGTGAGGTGACTCACGGTGCTCAGGCAGCATCGCGGTTGTGAAGCGCCCAAAGACAGGTTCCCCGTCCTCAATTTGCACGTCGACAGGAACTGCTCCAACATTTTCTTCAAGGATGATAGTAAGTTCTGCAGTGTTTGTTTTACTGACTGCTGGCTGTCTAGCGAGTAGTTGATGTGCGAGGAATACTGCTGTGCCCACCGTGGGGTGTCCCGCAAAGGGGACCTCCACATTTGGTGTAAAAATGCGTACCCGTGCTGTTCCTTGGTCAGTCTCCGGTGGCCCGAGAAAAACCGTCTCTGAGAGGTTCATCTCTCTCGCAATCCGTTGCATGAGCTCAGTCGGAAGCTGAGCCGCACTTGGAAATAAGCCGAGCGGATTGCCACCAAAAGTACTATCTGTAAAGACATCAAGAGTGTGGAATGGAAGTTCCATATGCTCTAAGGTGCCTTTCCACCGTTTTGAGGGATTGTTTATGGGGTCGCAATAAGTACGCAAGTCATCGCAAACTGTCTGTTCCTTATCCCAGCCGCCAATGGAAAAGGAAAAGTTGATGGCTTAGTGATGTGACTGAGATTTAGCGATAACTTGAGGATGGTGATGCTCGAGTCCATAGTCGAGCATGAAGGATGAAGCTCCTGTCAGTCCCGCTTATGTAAGGTGTTGAGACTTCAGAGATGACTAGAGACCCGCATTTTCAAGCTCTCGAGAACATGTATCTAAATGCACCCATCAATGCTTTTTACGAGCCAAGAATTGAGGTGTCAGACGCCGAGGCGATAGTTGAGATTGAAGTGTCAGAAAAACTATTTCACTCGGCTGAAGCGGTGCATGGCTCTGTTTACTTCAAAATGCTGGATGACGCAGCGTTTTTCGCTGCTAGTGCACTGGAAAAAGAGGTATTCGTGCTCACAACATCATTCACAACTTATCTCACAAGACCTGTTTCATCGGGTCTGCTTAGGTCGGTTGGCAGAGTGGTTAATCAAAACAAATCTCAACTTATTGCTGAGGCGGTCGTATATGATGCTCAGGGTAACGAAGTTGGGCGTGGGAGTGGGATATTCGTGAGGGGCAGGGTGCCATTACGCGAAGTACCAGGGTATACCCTGTAATCAACAGGCTAAGATACTGTAGACAATCACTTGTAGTTCAAAGAAGGGTACCTGTAGACTCGAGAAGATCCGACACGGAGATTCCATGATGCTAAAGACTTTTGCGTCTCTGGTTCTGAGACTCTGCAGCATAAGCAGATTGTCTGCCACGCTGTTAACTGTTGCTTCGATGATGATTTGTGCGGGGGATATAGCGGAAGCTCAACTCCCCACGATCGGTAGTATCGAGCGGATTGATTCTCGGTTGGATCTGATTGTGTCTTCAGATGCGGAAATGGAAGTGCTAGCCGCAGGCCACGAATGGACTGAAGGGCCTGTGTGGGTTCCTGCGCTTGAGGGTGTGCTCTACTCGGATATTCCGAACAATGCGATCTACCTTTGGCGGGAAGGAGGGCCGGCTTCCTTATGGCTTCAGCCATCTGGGTACACGGGCGAAACACCCAGGGGAGGTGAAAGCGGCTCTAATGGACTGCTCTTGGACCATGAAGGCGGGCTGTTATTGGCGCAACACGGTGATCGTCGCATTGCACGGCTTGACTCTTCGTGGGATGCGCCCGTAGCGAGCTTTGAAACACTCGTCAGAGAATTCGAGGGCAAGCGCTTCAATTCACCCAATGACCTGGCACTGAACGTAAACGGAGACCTGTACTTCACTGATCCACCATACGGACTGGAACGGGGCATTGAAGATCCAGCCAAGGAACTCGATGTGCATGGGGTCTATCGGCTGACGGTTGGTGGTTCTTTGACTCAGGTTATTTCTGATTTACCTCGTCCAAATGGCATCGCCTTTTCACCAGATCAAGGTACGCTTTACGTCTCTAACTCTGGGTTGCCGCCAGTCATTATGGCCTACGATGTCACTTCTTCTGGAGATCTGAGCAATGGTCGGGCCTTCTACCAATCTTGGGGGGATGGCCTAGCGATTGATCAGCAGGGCAACGTTTATGTCGCAGGACCGGATAATGGTGTCTTAATCATTAGTCCAGACGGCGAACTTTTGGGTTCCTTGAACACAACTCAAAGAACTTCCAATTGTGCCTTTGGAGACGACGGCTATACGCTCTACATCACGTCTGATATGCATCTCCTCCGAATTCGCTTGAATGTTAAAGGTGTCGGCTTCTGAGGCCCGAGCTCACCGGTCAAGAATCCCTTAGGAGTAAATATCGGTGAGAATTGTATCGCTTCTTCCTAGCGCAACTGAGATGGTTCACGCACTCGGCCTTGGAAGTGACCTGGTTGGAGTGACGCATGAATGTGATTTCCCTCCTGGAGTGGAAGAACTTCCACACCTTACTTCGACCCTACTCCCAGAAGGGGCTAGCAGTTCGGAGATCGATGCACTCGTAAGAGAACGCTTAAAGACTGATGGAGCTCTCTACGAACTGGACCTAGAGGAACTAAGAAATCTTGAGCCAGACTTAATTGTTACCCAAGCCCTTTGCGATGTCTGTGCCGTAGCAGAGTCCGAGGTTCAAGCCGCTGCGTGCTCGTTACCTAACACGCCAGCGATCCTGAACCTTGAGCCCGAAACCCTCGCCGAAGTTTTCGACGCGCTTCGGCAGCTTGGTTCAGTGACTGGTATCCCTGATCATGCCGAGGATGTTATCGGAGTGCTGACAAGGAGAGTCGATACGGTAGTGTCACGGTCTCAAGCCGTCCAAAAACGCCATAAAGTAGCCTTTCTAGAGTGGCTTGATCCTCTTTTTTCTTGCGGCCATTGGACTCCAGAATTGGTTGAGATGGCTGGTGGAATAGAGCGGCTAGGGCAAGTTGGCCAACCGTCACGGATACTTGATTGGATGGAAATGATAGCCTGGCAACCGGAAGTCATTTTCATCGCCTGCTGTGGATTTGATCTTCCGCGCACCCTGGAGGAGCTCTCCGGTTCGTCTGGTATTTCCTGTTGGCCAGAATTACCAGCTGTTGAGTCTGGCCGTGTCTATGTGACTGACGGATCTCAGTTTTTTAGCCGTCCAGGACCCCGGCTAGTGGACAGCCTTGAGATTCTAGCACATGCCTTACATCCCGAGGTTCACCCACTCCCGCCAGGACTGTCTCAGCATCTAGCCCAACCGAGTCTTCTCCCTAGTTACTGAGGTAAACTCAGGGCGACTAGGCGACCTGGACGTCCAACCTGCAGGACAACAAACTGGTTGCCTTCATGCATATAGGTCATCATCCCATACTGGCCGGGTGAGGGGATCTCAATTTCACCGACGTGCTCCCCCGTAAGCTTATCGTAAGCATTTAACACTGCCGGTCCGGATGAACCTTCAGTTGCATAAAGAAGGTCGCCAGCGACCATTTGGATTGAGCTTGCCCCACTCCCGGTTTTCGAGAGATCAACACCCTCAAGCGCCGGGTGATCCAGCACTGTTTGTGGCGTATCCCCAACGGGGACCCACCACAGTCTCTCCCCCGTATTCATGTCGAACGCAGAGAGGCGGCTGTAGGGAGGTTTGTGGAGTGGCAGGCCTTGAATGGTGCCCATCCCACCCCCTGGTCCTGCTACCCACTGAGAAAGAGTCGCTCCTGTTGTAGCCATAGCTTCTGGATCATCGGCTTCGATTCCTGGGATGACCATCCCACCCCCACACCGACGTGCAGAGGCCACGTAGAGGATGCCCGTTGTAGGGTCAAGTGTTGCTGGATTCGTAATATTCAAGCCGCCGTAGCAACGGATGTTGTCTTCAACTCCGGTGCTATGGTCACCATAGAGCCGGGGGAGGAAAGCGCCACCGACGTTGTATCTACTGACGATCTCCATAGCCTCCGAGCGCAATTCGGGTGTAAAGTCGATGATGTCTGACTCCGGAAGCCCAAGGGGCTCCATTGGCTCTGGTCGTGTAGGGAATGGTTGGGTAGCCGCGGTCCAGTTTCCAGGAACTACGGTCTGCTCGACGGGACGCTCCTCAATCGGCCAAATCGGTTCACCTGTCTCTCTATCAAAGGCGAAGATTAACCCAGTTTTGGTCGTTTGGATGACTGCGGGTATCCCACGTCCGTCCACCTGCAGGTCAGTAATGATCGGGACATTGGGGATATCGTAATTCCATTGATCATTATGGACGGTCTGGAAGTGCCATACGCGTTCTCCAGTTGTCACGTCCAGTGCGATCACGCTTGTGCCGAAGAGGTTATCACCGGGCCTGAATCCCCCGAAGTAGTCGATGGTTGGTGGGTTCGTTGGTATGTAGACAATCCCACGTTCACGATCTGCAGACATCGGCGCCCAGGAAGAAACATCCCCAGTGTACTGCCACGCGTCGTTTTCCCAGGTATCATGACCGAATTCGCCGGGACGGGGGATAACATGGAATTTCCACCTGAAGTCTCCATTGCTAGCATCGTACGCCAGAATGTCGCCGGGGACGTTCTCGACTCGCGTTTGGTTGTAACCTTGTTCAGCTGAGTTGCCGATAACGACGGTTCCATTCACTACGATTGGAGGTGACGATGCAGTAATGAACCCGAGTTCTCTCGGAATCCCATAATCTGGGTCGTACGGCTGATCCCATGCCTCCCAGGGCCCCCAGTTTCTCAGTAGATCAGGTAGCAGGTCGACGACCCCCGTTTGGGGGAACCCATCGATTGCCACGGGAGCGCCAAAGTCTTCTATATGTCGACCGGTTTCTGCATCTATCGCGTGCAGGAAGAAGGCAGGAGAAGTGTAGTAGATGACTCCACGGCCATCGCGCTCTCCATACGCTACTCCTTTACCATAGTTCTGTCGCATAGAGCGTTCCCATCGGATGGTATTGGGTTCGCGATATGTCCAGAGCGTCTCACCGGTGTTGGGGTCGATTGCGACCACAGTTCGGCGCTGGCCTGCCACCGTGTAAAGAATGCCGTCGATATACGTAGGGGTGGACTTCATCTGGTAGTCGACTTCGGGCCCAAAGTTGTTCGCTTGCCATGTCCATGCCACTTCTAGATTGCCAAAGTTAGATGAGTCAATTTGGTCAACTGGTGAATAGCGCGTGCCCCAGGAGTCTGCGCTCTGGTAACGCCATTCTCCGTAAGGTGTGCCGCGGTCTTGTGCCTGGCTCAGAGATAGTGGTGCCATCATCAGGGTAAGAGCTACGAGAGTGACTTGCTGCAACTCCAAGATTCTACGGTTTGATCGAAACATGCTTTCCTCCAGGTGCTGAGTTGCCACAAATGTGACGGGGGTGGCAGGGCGCATGGTAGTGTAGTGTCCGCCCTTCAGCTAGGGTGTTTTGGGGTCATCCGGTTACATGCAAATGCCACCCATTCGTAGCTTCCTGATAAGTCGGGAGCCTCGCGCACCTTAGCCTTGGTCGACAGTTTGGTTGATTGGTTTCAAGAATTGCACAGGGAGTTCAGTGAGCATGAAGAAAATGAACAGCCGAAGGAGACTACTAGTCTTTTCTCTGACACTCCTAATTCCAGTTTTTGTGGCGGGCTGTGGATCTAGTCTAGAAACAAGGGGTGCTCCTGATGTAGGGAGCGAAGGAATCCCGTCCTTTGAGGTTGATCCTAGCTGGCCGCTTGAGATGCCCAATGACTGGATCATGGGTTCGGTCACGGCGGTGTTTGTAGACGCGATGGACCATGTTTGGGTCACGCATCTGCCAGAGACGTTGACCCCGGAAGAGACATCGGCTGTACAGGACCCCCCTATTGGCATGTGCTGTGTACCGGCTCCTATCGTCATTGAATTCGATGAGAGCGGAAACGTCGTTCAGGGATGGGGGGATCCGACGACACAAGACGTGTCAGAGTTCCCACGAAATGCGCATGGACTTTTTGTCGACCACAACGACTTCGTCTGGATCGGGAGCTACCAACATCACCGGGTGATGAAATTTACACGCGGCGGTGATCTCCTAATGACGCTTGGTGAATATGATGTGAATGGCGGGAGTAACGATCCAAATCTACTTGGAGGCCCTGCCGGTATCTGGGTGGATCCGGGCACTAATGAAGTCTTTATCGCTGATGGGTACCGGAATCGGCGTGTGATTGTCTTCGATGGGGACACGGGTGGATATCTTCGACACTGGGGTGCCTACGGGGAGCCGCCTGATGACGAATATCGATCTGGTGATCGTGGTCTAGACTACTCTCCTCCCGAACAATTCTCGACGGTCCATGGCCTTGTCGGTTCGAGCGATGGGTTGATTTATGTGGCTGACCGGCGAGGTAACCGGATCCAGGTGTTCCGCCAGAGCGGTGAGTTCGTCACAGAGAAAGTTGTGGCTCCTAGCACATTGTCATCCGGCTCAGCATTCGTAATCGCTCTCTCTCCCGATGCGGAGCAAGAGTGGTTGTACCTAGCCGATGGAACCAACCATAAGGTCTGGACTCTCAGGAGAAGTGATCTTGAGATTATGGGTAACTTTGGCCGGGGCGGACGGCAGCTTGGTCAATTTCTTCGGCCACATGGGATGGGTATCGACTCGGAGGGGAACCTCTACGTAGGTGAGGCATCTACGGGTCGACGCGTTCAAAAGTTCGTGCTCCGGGGTGGCTCCTAACCTAGAAGCCGGTGATACCCTGCTGAGCAAGCCTTTTAGCAGGTTGTTTAAAGCACGGACTCGCAAGTTGTTCAGTTGTGAGGAATGGTGTGTTTTCTAGGTATTCTCTCGTCAACCATAGCTGCGTGGTAAGCGAAAGACGCCATGATTACTGCGTTCTTCATAAGGTCTTCAATGGGTACTGTGTCGAAGAAGTCGAGATTTGTATGCCCGCCGGTACCCCCGACACGAGCCTGTAGAAACTGGAAAGCGGGAAGACCAATATTGTCGAAGGGTACATGGTCGGTACTACCGACTCCCTGTAGCGAGATGGTGGTCATACCCATGTCGTGAAATGGCTCCATCCATGCCTTGAATATCTGTCGGACATGTTCGTTTTCTTGAAGCCAAATGCCCCTATACTGACCAGGGCCGTAATCTTGATTGAAGTATGCGGAGAAGGTTTCGTACTCTGGGGTGGTACCGATATTGGTATCATTAGGGTTACCAAAGTGCTCGCGCACATAAGCTCTGGAACCATAAAGACCTTGCTCCTCTCCAGACCATAACGCGACCCGGATAGTTCGGCGCGGCTCAGCGCCAATAGCTTTCAGAATGCGGGCTGCCTCTAAGACCACCGCTACACCCGAGGTGTTATCACTTGCATTTGGACTGGCATGCCATGTGTCAAAATGCGCTCCTATCATGACCACTTCTTGGGCGAGATCCGTCCCTGGTATCTCACCAAGGACGTTGCTAGCCTGCTCGACTGAGGTTCCGTGGGTGTTGCGTACCTCAACTTCGAGGCTCACCGGGATCCCTCGACGTAGAATCCGATACATACGGTTATAGTGTTCTGGGGTCACTGCTACGATCGGGACGGAAGACATCGTTGCATCCCGGGACCAGAGATCGATTTTGGCTCCCGGTCGAGCGAATCCCCGAACGGCCCCCGGCCATCCACTTGAAGATTCTAGCACCACCGCCACACCCTCCTTCACATAGAAAGCGAGTCGCTCTGCTGCCGTGAGCACATCAGGGTTCTGGGGTGGATCTGGATATAAGCGGGAGAAATACGGATCAGGTCCCGGGGGTGGTGGGACGACAGCTTCTGCGAGTTCGCGCATTTCTTGCGCATTCCGTCTGGGTGTGCCCGTCTCAAACCGCGAAAGGTCAATTATAGCGGGTGGAGTAGAAAGCACTGCCATTCCTCGAATCTTGCCCTCTAGTGTTTCTAAGTCCTGACGGGTTCTCACATCTGCAATGACGGCCTGCAGTTCCTGTTTACCGTTTGTGCCGGGTGTATGTGCGATCGGATAGCCGACCATTGGTTGGTAGTCAGGTTCTAACAGGTGGATAGAGACGTACTCGTTGTCCCAACTGACGCCGTACTCCATGAAAGGCTCACGGTTAGTTCCGGTCATCCCGATCCTCTTCATTTCCTCTACTGCCCACCGTTGCGCATTGTCCATGGCAATTGAGTTGGTGAGGCGTGCTCCCAGGACGTCAGTCATGTACGAGAGCGTATTCGCAATCTGAGATCGTTGCAGGCCCTCTTCCCTTATCTGAGCCACTACGTCCCAATCAACTGCGACCTCTCCTCCCGCGTTCTCTTGCGGAGAGGTAACCTGAGTCAAGGCTCCCAGGGGCAGCACGGATAGGCTCGTTGCTATGACTGAGAGAAGTAGTGTTGGACTTATTAAAACCGAGTGTGAGCGCATTGCCCCTCCTGGTGTTCTGCGTTCCTGATGCTTTGTTACACGCGAATATGTCTGACGACTGAAGGGTATGCCACGATATTATCCAGAAACTCTATGCCAGTGGGCATATTCAAAAAAACTAGGACATGCTGGCAGTAGAAAATTTACCAACCGGCAACACTCTTGAATAACTAGCGCCCGATCAGTCTCCTGAACTGCCGGTCACTACTGATACTCTCGAAGTCCGACTCGCTCCGGGCCCGTTCTTGCCACCGTTCATTCATAACAATTGCCTGGCTTAGCACCTCGATTGCGCTCGCCGTGTTGCCCGCCCGAGCGTGAAGTCTGGCAAGGCCATACAAGTATTGATCATTCCCTGGCCTCATAGCGATTGCTTTCCTCTGTGCAGCGATGGCATCAGGGAACCTTCCTTCCGAGGCAAGTTGGGTAGCGAGACGTGTCTTGTTACGGGAAACCGACATGTTCATAAGGCGACGAATTTCGAGGAATGGGGTTGGATGGTCATCGACACGCACGTCGATCCAGCGGTCAGTGGTGCGACCTGAATCTCCTATCGGTTTTACCACCAATATGCCCCCAGACTGCTTTCCACGGGCGTCGCCACCCGCAGCCTGCCCGGCGTCGAGTGCAGCCATGAGCCGTTCTGCGAGTTCTCCTTCTGCCGTCTCGAAAGCTTGCGCCATGGCTTGAACCACTTCCTCGCTCACCAGGATATTTCCCTGAACCGAGTAGTTATCTCCTTCTATGTGGCCTGCCCAATCGCTCGTTTGGGACCCGGTGTAAGCGCTCACTCTACCCTGTGCGTCGATGACCGCGAGTTGGCGTCGGTCCCGACCCTCGTCAGCGTTGGTAAGGCGTGTCACGACTGCATCTGGTGAAAGTCCCTGCTCGAGAAGCTCTAGTCCTCGTGGTCCATATGATTGGTTCGCTGAGGCTTGGGTTGCGATCGCCCCTACGCCCGATTTGGCATACGAGACGATTGCAGCTGCTCGGAATGCGCGGGACTGGACAGCGACTCCGAGTTCTTCGGTGATGGGGTCTCTCGCGACGATTGAGAACGTCGCGATGATCTCTTCACCTGTTTCCTCGATGATGGGTGCGCTGCTTTGTGCATTAGCGGCACTCCCACGGAAGGCGAAAAGCACCGCAAGAAGCAGCAGTGGCAAAGTCCTCTTCATTCTGCGGCCCTCCAATGATGGCGTTACCAGAACGCTCTAGGGGCGTCTGACGCCGGGCGGTTTCGGTGTCAGACGCCCCTAGCTCTCTTAGTCTATTCTAGTTGTTTTCAGTTGAGTGCAGGTAGCTCATCGCTTCCTTGTACCCGTCGAATGAGTCCCGCCCAGCCCAGACCTTGGTAAGGTTGGTATAGGCTTCTACCGCCTTGTCTCGGTCTCCTGCCATTGCGTTCGCCCTGCCAAGGCCGAGGAAAGAACGTGGTCTGTTCGGCATTCGCTCAAGAGATTTCTCGAACTTTGCGATTGCCTCTTCCGGCTGACCGAGGTCAAGTAGGATTTCACCGTATAGTTCATATACTGGCTTGATCGGTGATGCGGCCCCTCTAGGTGGTGCCAGGGCTTCAGTGGTTTCTACCGCTTCGTCCATGAAGCGCTTGGCCACGTCAGCGTGTCCCATTCCGGCGTGCAGAAGTGCGCTCACCTCATTCGCCATAATTCCAGTGCCTCCACCCTCACCTGACGAGCGCTCTCTTAGCAATGTTTCTGCGTCACGAAGGGCCTGTTGATCACCGGTGCGCGCGGCGCTGAGTGCGGTGGCCAGGAGTTCATTGTTGGATGATTCCTCGGTAACGGGCAGTACCATCCACTCTTCAGTTTCGACGATGTAGCGTGCCTTTAGCAATGGAACACTATTGCGAGCCCGAGCTTCTCCTCCTTGCCCTCGTGCTCCACCCTCCAGGAAGCCTCCCTCTTCTGACATTTCCTCAATGCGCTCAATCCAGAGGCGAGCTTTCTCATAGTCACCGAGCTGTAGGTCTCCGTACTGACCCCAATCCAGCGCATGGATGGCATCTCCCATCGTATCACCAGGCCGCCAGAGCTCCCGGGAAGCATCGTATGCTGATTGATTATGGTTAGAGACGTAATCCCACATACCATGTTGGATGAAGATGTGCGTTGGCATGTGACGTGCATGCGATACTGCAGGCGCTATGTCAGCAAAAGCATGTGCCGCTTCCAGTGCCAGGGGTGCATGGAGCGGATCGTCAAAGGAGTGGATTGTGTAGTGCGCAGCCCCTGGATGGCCAGGTTTCTGTTCAAAGAGGTTCAGGGCAATCGTTCCTGCTCGGACATTGAGGCGTTGGCTCAAGTCACGGGTCGCACCCACCGCGCTTAGCATGGATAGTGCATAGAAAGCGGCAACCTCTGAATCGTCAGGGTATCTCTCGTATAGATCTGCCATTGCTTCCATGTAACCGACACGACGTTCAACGTGATCGCCATCGCCCCAAAGGATCTCTATAGCACTGAGGAAGCCTTTCTCTCGATCGGTTGGTGCCTCAGCTAAACGATCAGTCGCATTTCCCCCTAAGCGCTGCAGTACCTTGCGTGGTTCTGTGGCGTCCATCTGGGACATGAGTGGGTGGTTATACGCCAAGGACTCACCCCAATAGGCCATAGCAAAATCGGGGTCTAGTTCCTGCGCCGCCTGGAATTGTTCGATTGCTTGCTTCCACCCAAAGCTGTGAAGAATCGAGACTCCTCTGAGGAAGTGCTGCTGAGCTTGACCGGTTGCTGAGGTGGGGAAGTCAATTGCTCCGACATCCACAAACTGTGCTTGGCTGGGGCCGGCAACACAAAAGAGAAGAACCGTGGCGAGAATTGAGCTACGGAAAACGTTCATTACTGCGCTCCTTATGCAAGGGGCCAACAACCAGTGTTGGCCACTCCAGGACGGGGAAAGAAGTATATGTCGCAGTGTCTTTATTGGCGATTAGCATGCGAAACATGCGTTATCGTCTGGTGATTCAAGTACCAAGCTTATACTGCGACATACACCGTAAAATCATTTTATGCCATCTATAGCAGGAAAATCATGGTTTGACATGATAATGTCGCCCCAGGAGCCAGTCACGCCCTTAGTTAGATCCAAGGTCAGGATAGAACCCTGGTTGCCCTTTTTGCCGGTTTTGATAGCGTCAGACAGAGTTGGTGTGCACAGGCTAAAGGAGGATTTCTATGATTCGCAGAAGTTCGGTGCTCTCACCCCCCCCACGATTGATCATCTATGCGCTTTTAGGGTGTGCAATGGCGATTGGAGAGATTTTGGGTGCGCATGCAATCTGCGCTCAGACTAATCCGCCTGAAGTCACTACAGAACAAGTTCAGGCGTGGCTGGACGAGTTTTCTAACTGGGGTCGCTGGGGCCCTGACGATGAACTCGGGACTCTAAATCTCATCACTGCAGAGAAACGCTTGGATGCTGCCTCAATGGTTGAAGATGGTACGGTGGTTTCTTTGGCTCGTGACGTGAACAAGGACACTGCGCCAGACAACCCACAGCCGATTGGACATTCAGCCAGATTTTCAGGTAGTCGAATAGGTTGGGGCAGTGATAGTTACACGATCAACTATCACGGCTACTCCTACTCTCACATTGATGCACTCCCTCATACTGGTGTCGGAGGACGCTTATACAACGGTTACTCCACTGAGACAGTTGGTGAGAACGGTGCAGAGAAGCTTGGGGTGCAGGTGATGCAGCATGGGCTATTCACTCGAGCTGTCCTTATAGATATACCGAGGCTTCGGGGCGTGCAGTTTCTGGAACCAGGAACTGCGATCACCAGAGAAGAACTCGAGCGTTGGGAGAGAGAGTCCGGGGTGGAAATTGAACCAGGAGATGTTCTGCTTGTGAGGACGGGTCGGTGGGCTAAGCGTGCGCAGGACGGTCCCTGGGCTGCGGGGCGCCAGCTCGCCGGGCTTCACGCTTCCACTGCTGGTTGGCTCAGAGGCAAAGACATAGCGGCGATAGGTTCGGATGGGATCACTGACGTTCTACCTTCTGGGGTGGAGGGCTTCACCCATCCGCTCCATCAGCTACTGTTGGTGGGGATGGGAACTCCATTGTTCGATAACCTCGACCTCGAAGAAGTTGCTAGAGAAGCTGCAGCACGTGGTCGCTGGAGTTTTCTATTCAGTGCAGCGCCAATGCGGATACCTGGTGGGCTCGGTAGCCCGATCAATCCGCTCGTTATTTTTTGATTTACATGTCACTGGTATGCTTCGATCAACCTGCAGGAAATAGCTGTGTCAATGTCTGAGAACGCGAGAAAGTCAGGACGCCCTTCAGGAGGGGAGTGAGTGGTGGTTTCCGATACTATTAGGTCCGCGCCGAGATTTATGCACCTTCCTACATTCATGCGGGCACCTCTTATCGATGATCGATCAGAATTCGATATTGCGATGATTGGGGTTCCTTATGATGGAGCGGTGACCAACCGACCAGGTGCACGCCACGGCCCCAGGGAAGTGCGAAGCGCCTCAAGTATGATCCGTGCGATCCACCCCGTCACACGCCTAAATCCCTTCGAGCTTTGTCAGATTGGAGATGCAGGTGACGTGCCGTTTGAGCATCTTTATGATATCGCGGCCGTGCATGCGGAGATCGAAACGTTCTTCCGGGCTATGGGTGATGACGACTTGACGTCCCTGGCGATAGGTGGAGATCACTCTGTAACGCTCCCGATTCTCAGGGCACTCGCCGCAAAGGAGGGTCCTCTCGGATTCATACAGGTAGATGCGCATACGGATACGTGGGATTCATTCATGGGTTCCGAGCTCAGCCACGGGGCGCCATTTCGTCGGGCGGTAGAAGAAGGACTGATTGATGCTAGCCGAACTGTGCAAATAGGAATCCGCGGAGCTCAGAACTCGATGGAGGGTTGGGACTTCTCAGAAGCGACTGGGATGCGGGTTCTATTCATGGATGAATTCACCCAAATCGGCGCAGAGGCTGCTGCCCAAGAGGCAAGGGATATCGTTGGGGATGCCCCGACATACTTGAGCTTTGACATCGATGGCTTGGACCCTGCTTTTGCACCTGGTACTGGCACGCCGGAAGTTGGGGGACTCAGCACGGTTGAAGCCCTGACGCTCCTTCGCGAGTTGCGCGGAGTACAATTCCTGGGCGCAGACGTTGTTGAGGTTTCCCCACCATTCGACCCGACCGGTATTACTGCGTTGGCAGGGGCGACGATGGCTTACGAACTACTCTGTCTTCTGTCTGACCAGTCCTCGAAGAAGGGTGCCTAACACAGGAGCAGTCAGCTTCCGCCAGTACCGATACCTTTGAGCTGCACCACGATAACCTCCACTGGTTCTGCTCCCTCGTTGACATCCCCGTGGAGTTCTCCCGGCGGATCTGCTTCTAGCCAATAGGCACTACCGGCTTCCCAGGTCATGTCGTGTGTATCTCCGTCCTGATTGACTACTCGCAACGTGCCCCCCGTGAGTGCGATCAGTGCGCGAGGATTGTCGTGGCGGTGCATCGTGAGTGGTTGGTTCGGCATGATGATACTTTTCCAAACTTCAACGTGCTCGTTCTCGAACTGCGGGATTCTGCGAGTTATTTCTTCCGGAATGGTCGATTGAAGATCCACCTCAGTAGGGGGTGAGTCATTCTCCGGCATGCTGCCACTACAGGCCATTAGCATCACTACGAATGTTGTCGAACCATATTTAGCCGCTTTCATTCTCTTTTCTCCCCGGTGTGTCGGATAATGGCTACCGTAAGCTCAGGGTGGTGATGCCTAGTAGGCATCACCATCATTGCAGATGACCCCAACAGTTCGTGCCCGTCCCAGATGACAACCACACACTTATGGGAGGGGGTTCCACAAGTTTCTCGGCCCTTATTGACTAACCTCGGGTTCATTGCGAGGCTTGCCACTCAAGCATTTGCTTGAATTTATTAATTGTAGTCGGTGGGTACGGATCATCCGGGACACTCCGACGCTCGTAACACATAACGGAGTAGATGATACGTATGAAGGGTACAGTGAAGTGGTTCAACGACCAGAAAGGTTTCGGATTCATTACACCTGAGGATGGGAGCAAGGATTGCTTCGTCCACCACAGCGCGATTCAGTCCGATGGTTTTAGGACTCTCGCTGAGGGCTCGACAGTGGAGTTCGAGATGGTCGAGGGATCAAAAGGTCCTGCTGCAGAGAACGTAGTCCAGGTCTCGTAGAGCAGGGTTTTTTCCTAACAGAGGCGGGCCGCTCCCACGTGGGGGCGGCCCGTTTTTCTTGTGAGGTAGTAAATCGGTCCTGATTGATATCCCTATAACTTGTTTCCTGTCCTTCGAAGCCTGACTCTAGCGGGATCGAGTCCATCACCATGGGGTTTTCAAATGAATAAGCCGGCCTTACTGCTCGTGACCATGGTACTTTCGCTGATTGCCCTATCTGGATTCGATTCTTCATTCTCTTTCGAAAAAGATTTTCCGGCGGATCTCAATGGACCTGATGTTTTGGCCTTCGCCAACCTTGTAAGCACGGTAGAGATAGCGCGTGAAAAATTCCGGTCACTTGCGGTTGCCATGCCGGAGGAGGCGTATCCGTGGCAGCCTATGGATGGGGTGCGCTCCGTATCGGAAGTTTATCAACACATCGCGGCAGACAATTTCTTTGTTCCAACACTTATGGGTATCGCGGCACCACAGGAGACTGGGATTAATGAGGATGCTTCGACCTTCCGAGCATTTCAGGAGCGCGAACTAACCAGAGACGAAGTGATTGAGACAGTCGAAGCGTCGTTCGAATTTCTTTCTAGGGCGATGCAGGCCACCGCGAGTGATCTCGATCGCCATATTACACTGGGTACAAGCGAAACCACTGTGGGTGATGTCTGGATCCGTGCGGTAGTTCACCTTCATGAACATCTAGGTCAGAGCATCGCTTATGCGCGTACGAACAAAGTCGTTCCGCCCTGGAGCAATTGAGCACTACCTATCGAGCATCTTGACTTGAGACCACTAATCATCAGTTCCCTAGTCAATGACTAGCCCCTTCCAAGACATTCTTGAGTGCCAGGGTGTCCTCATTCTAGACGGGGGTTTGGCAACTTCTCTCGAAAAACGGGGACATAGCCTGGACGCCTACCTATGGTCAGCCAAGATGCTAATTGATTCACCAGAGGAAATCAGTGCTGTTCACCATGCATTTCTAAGAGCGGGTGCCGACTGTATCACCACAGCAAGCTATCAGGCGAGCTATAAGGGTTTCTCTCGTTTCGGCTTTGACGAAGCCGGTACAGACGAGCTGCTGATTCGTTCGGTCACCCTCGCACTGGATGCGGTTAATGATTTTTGGTCGGACGTCGCCAGGCCTAGTAGTCGAATCCGTCCATTGGTTGCAGCAAGTATAGGGCCATACGGTGCATACCTGGCTGACGGTTCAGAGTACGATGGTCGTTACGGGATCGCTGATCAGGATTTAATCGACTTTCACAAACGCCGATTTGGGCTGCTTGTGGCTTCTGAGGCAGACCTAGTCGTATGTGAGACGATTCCGTCAATGGATGAGACAAGAGTCCTCCTGGATCTTTTTGATGCAACTCCAAACGCACGAGGTTGGATTAGTTTCAGTTGCCGAGACGGTGGCCATCTAAGTGACGGTTCGCCCATTGAGGCTGTTGTAGACCTCTGTGAGCATATCGAGGGACTCGTCGGTGTAGGAGTCAATTGCACAGCCCCACAATTCGTGAATGAACTTATTACTCGGATTCAACCGAGAACTGAGCGGGCGGTCATCGTTTATCCGAATTCTGGGGAAAGCTGGGATGCTAAGAACAAGAAGTGGGCGGGGACTAATTCTGAGGAAAGCTGGGTTGAGATGGCTGAAATGTGGTACCGGGCAGGTGCACGAGGGGTTGGGGGATGCTGCAGAATAGGACCGGAGGTGATCAACCAGGTGCGTAGCCAAATCATTCCGATATGAAGCGCTGAGTAGCGCACCTGTACCCGGTTAGATGAAAAAGCTAGGTCTTGGGGATCCGAATCTTGGTGATATGTACACACCATTCACGTTAGGACTCCCTTGCCGCTGCCGATCCTAGGAGACTAGGCTTCCCTTCCGGTTTTCGCAGACCTTCGGAGAGATTTATGAACCTGCATCGCATTGTACTCCGCTCGATCTTCCTCCTTGCGCTTGCCTCTGCACTGCCAGTTTG
This sequence comes from Gemmatimonadales bacterium UBA1120, assembly GCA_002313925.1. Taxonomy (GTDB): domain Bacteria; phylum Gemmatimonadota; class Gemmatimonadetes; order Longimicrobiales; family Gaopeijiaceae; genus UBA1142. Next base: position 19,879 of record DCAZ01000050.1, on the reverse strand, counting down.
GGCTGATGGTCAGCAAATCCCTGCACCTGAAGAATTCTTCGGCCATGTCATGGGAGCGGACCGAGAGTTGGCTCGGTGGGATAAGCTGGTCGATTACTATGACATGATTGGGGAGAGGAGTAATCGGGTACAGGTGGTGCACATGGGTCCGACGACACTTGGAAATCCATTCCTCTCAATCTTCATCTCGTCACCGGAGAACCTGGCGAATCTGGAAGAGATCAAGCAGATGAATGAAATTCTCCAAGATCCACGCGGACATTCACGCGATGAAATTGAGAATGCGATAGAGAACGGAAAGGTTGTGTTCGTTCAGTCATATGGGTTGCACTCGACCGAAGTGGCGGCGAGTCAATCGGCGGCTGAGATCATGTATGACTTCGCAACGCGCACAGACGATGGGATTACGGAAATCCTAGAGAACACGGTTTCAATCCTAATCCCTGCGTTCAATCCAGACGGTAATGTAATTGTGACGGACTGGTATGACCGCTGGGTTGGGACGGAATATGAGGGGTCTAGCCCTCCGGAACTCTACCATCACTACATCGGCCACGATAACAATCGGGATGCGTTCATGCAGAACACGGTCGAGTCGCGGTACGGGGCTGAGATCATCTTCCGCGAATGGATCCCTCAGGGGTATATCGACCACCACCAGATGGGACCCTATACAGCCAGAATCTATTTGCCTCCTTATGCTGAGCCTATCCGTCCCGGTGGTGATCCGCTTGTATGGCGTGAGATGTCTTGGTACGGGGCACATATAGCCTACAAAATGGAGGAAGAAGATCTGCCGGGTGCCGTGAACGCCGCGATTTACTCAGGGTGGGGACACTTTGGTTTTCATTGGATCACACCTTTTCACAACATCGCAGGCATGTTGACTGAATCGGCGAGCGCACGCCTTGCTACCCCGCTATACGTTCATCCAGATCAGCTTGGTGGATCGCGTCAACTCCCAGAGTATGCAGAGCAGACGACATTTCCGAACCCCTGGCCAGGGGGATGGTGGCATGTACGAGACATCGTCGAGCGGCAGATCGTTGCAACTTTCTCGCCTCTCGAGATCGCAGCCAAGAATCGTGAAACTGTCCTCAGGAACGCATATAACAAGGCCCACAGGCAGACCCAAAGAGGGATGGAGGGTGACGTTAAGGCCTATGTGATACCAGCGAATCAACATGACGTGCTGACCTCGCTTAAGATGGTGAACAAGTTGATTGGTCAGGGCATTACAGTGGAGCGCTCGGATCAACAGTTCACGCATGAAGGTCATGTGTATGCTGCTGGCACCCACGTGGTTTCTTTGGCCCAGCCAAAGCGTGGAGTAATTCGTTGGCTGCTCGGTCAGACGTACTATCCTGATAACAGCTATACCAGGACACCTGAAGGTGATCCAATTCGACCCTATGACATGTCTGCGGATGTGCTTGCTGAGTTCATGGGTGTGCGTGTAGATCCCGTATCCACTTCCGTGGAAGTTCCTCTGTCAGTTCTGACTGATTGGGTTGACCCCGTAGGGACGGTGTCACGGGGCCAGCAAGGGTATCTTGTCAGTGGTCTCCAGAATGACGCGTTTAAGGCCGCAAACCTTCTTTTCGAAACTGGTGCATCAATGCGACGTGTGAACATTGATGCGGGTCGAGCAAGAGCAGGTGACTTCATCGTCGACTCAGAAGTGGCAGCATCTACCGTCTCTGAAGTAGCAGAGGAGACCGGGGTAGATTTCATGGCGCTGAATGTGGACCTCGCAGACTTCAGTCACCCCATTGAACGTCAACGTATTGGTATGTACCAGAGGTACTACGGCGGAAATATGGACGAGGGCTGGACTCGTTGGCTTCTCGAGGATTTCGAATTCGAGTACTCCAGCCTACTGGATCCGGACATATTAGAAGGTGACCTGGCTGATAAATGGGATGTCATCATTCTTCCGGCTGACAGTAAGGAGATGATGTTAGGGCCATCCGGCTCGAATGAAGGCAGGGGCCCTGACCCCAGCAGCACCCCCCCTGACTATAGAAGCGGGTTTGGGCAAGAGGGTATTGAAGCTCTAGAGGCATTCGTTCAAGCTGGGGGAACGCTTGTGACTTTTGCTGAGGCTGGCGACCTCGCAATCGATGAGTTTGGACTCCCAGTGCGCAATGCCGTTTCAGGTATGTCGGGCAATGAATTCTGGTCTCCGGGATCCACACTGAAGGTAGATGTCGATACTTCGAGCCCCTTCGCGCATGGGATGCCTGAAAGGGCGTTGGCCATCTACTTGGCTAATGGTCAGGTCTATGAGACGGTGCCGGGTGCCCGTAGCTCAGATGTCCGGAGAGTCTTGACCTACATAGACCGTGATATTCTCCAGAGCGGCTGGCTCCTTGGGGAAGAAGTGATCGCGAACAAAGCGGCAGTGGTATCAGTACAGCACGGGCAAGGAACGGTCTTGCTAATCGGTTTCAGGGCACAGCACAGAGCCCAGACGCACGGAACTTTCAAGCTATTATTTAACGCACTTATGGGGCATTCCTAGGAAGAGTATTTCCAGTCGGTAGCAGCGTAAGGCCGCTATCGACTGGAAATACCAATTGTTGCGCGGATAATTCTTGTAAGTTCAGGAAAATCGGAATCGAGGTACTCATTACCACGTGCCTGCGCCATGGCTGCGTAGGGCCCATCTCCTCGGGGCGGGCCATCGCCGTACTTGGCATAGAAAGAATCTACCACCTGCATTCCCTCGATAACTCTACCGAACGGGGCAAAGCCATCGGAGTCAAGCATCTTATTGTCCCTATAGTTGATAAAAACCTCAGTTGTCCGGGTATGTAATCCGCCCTTAGCAAAGGTCATTGCACCGCGGCTGTTAGTCTGAGTTACAGGATCGTCGATGATGAACTGAGTTTTCCAGGCTTGGTTGACATATGGGTCGGCATTTAGCCCGAACTGTGCCATGAAATCTCCAACCACCCTATAAATGCGGGTGTCGTCGTAATAGCCTGCTGCAACCAGATTATAGAAGCGATCTGCTCCAAGAGGGGCCCAGTCCCGGTGTACCTCGACTAAGAAGTCGCCGACACTTGTCTCGAATAGTATCTGGAAGGTGGCGGGTGCCATTTCCCCGAATTGCTCAGGGCGCAGGAGTGGGTTACGAGCTGGGCGCTGCTCCTCTGGCTCGCTTCCACCGCAGCCAAAGAGAAGCGTGAACACTGCCAGGGCCAAGGTTTGTCGTCTCATCACTTGCAGCTCCCTTCCGGTTGCCTAAAGAATTTTGCAGGGGGAGATAGATCTTCCATCTTCACTGTAACCAGCATCCCGTCAACCCCATGACCTTGCGGCCAACGGACAGTAACTGGAGCTTCGACCTCTTTACCGGAATGAACCGGGCTCTTGGGCCACAATCGATATCGTGAAGACTGTCCATGGTTGATATTAGAAGTGATACGGTTACCAAGCCGACTACTGAGATGCGAGAAGCAATGGCGGCAGCGGCAGTTGGTGACGATGTATACGGAGAGGACCCAACAGTTAGGGAGCTAGAGGAGTTGACCGCAGAGCTGATGGGTAAAGAGGACGCCGTATTTGTGCCTACTGGAAGCATGTCTAACCAAGTCGCGATCCGGACGCATACAGAGCCTGGAGACCTCATCCTGACGGACCATAGTGCACACCTAATCCGTAGCGAAGGAGGGGCAGCCGCCGCCCTGAGTGGAGTGACTATGAAGCCACTTCCAGGTGTAGATGGTGTATTCACACCGGCTGATATCAATAATGCGATCGAACCTTTACACCGGTTCAATCCAGTAACGTTAAGCCCGCGTATGCGGTTGCTCTGTGTGGAGAATACGCATAATGCAGGGGGAGGCACCGTTTGGCCGCTTGAGCAGATCCATGCCGTAGCTACGGCAGCTCATGCGCACGGCCTGGTCACTCATCTAGATGGAGCGCGCCTTTGGCACGCGACCGCTGCTTCTGGTGTTAGTGAAGGCACGTACGCTGAGCCATTCGATACTGTCAACGTTTGTTTCAGCAAGGGGTTGGGCGCCCCTGTAGGCTCAGCTCTTGCTGGGCCCAGAGACTTGATCGCCCGATCTCGCCGTTTTAAACAGCAATTCGGTGGTGGATTTCGACAGGCTGGGATCCTTGCAGCAGGTGCTCTCCATGCGCTTGAGCACCATCGCGATGACCTGGTGAAAGATATCAAGCACGCAAGACAGTTTGCCGCAGAGCTTGAGGATTTAGATGGTCTTGAAGTCGACCTTGACCGAGTACAATCGAACATAGTCCGATTTTCTGTGCAGATAATGAGCGCAGGAGATTTTGTTCACAGATGTCATGAACAGGGTGTACACATGCTTCCTAGTGGCCCACACGGTATCCGTGCTGTTCTCCACCGTGATGTGGACACCGAAGACCTCAACACTGCTCTGGAGGTAGTTACTTCAGTCTTGCACTCCAGTAGAACTGACTTGTCGCCCACGAGCGAATAGGGGACGTTCTAGAACTTACTGAAAAATTCCCAGATCACTTCGCTCGCGATTGTGCCCGTTTGGTCTTGAGGACCAGGCCATTCGTGTCCCCAATCATTAATTCGGTAATACCACACTTCATTACCGTTTCGGCCGTTTCGATAGTAGAAAGCATGCGTGCTCGGAGCGAGAAAGACGCTGTCCACGGTCGTAGTGTTATTCAAATCCGCCCAGAACGAAACGATCTCATCGACGTGTGGAGCACCACCCCACCCACCTCCAGCGCTCATACTTCCGTCGATCGGTACCACACGATCTTCGACGCCATGAATATGGAGGACAGGAACGGGATCATACGGATTACAATTATTCCAGTCGTGTCCACTCATGGTACCTGTCACTGAAGCTATTCCTCGAAAGACGTTACGGGTTTTACAGGCGAGTGTGTAGCTCATATATCCGCCGTTTGACATTCCAAAAACAAACGTCCTCTGGGGATCTAATTGGTGTTCAGCTTGGAGATCTCTAGCCAGTTCAGATAAATAATTCACATCATCCGTCGAGCTAATATTCAGATTTGCGTTCCAGTGTCGGGTACCACCACGGTCTGTCGTTCCATACGGGTAGGCTACAGCGAAGCCGTGAACATCTGCAGCCTCATCCATACCAGAGTACCACTGGAGATTTCTCCCATTACTTCCGTAACCGTGAAGGGCCAAGACCAGCGGAGCATTAGTAGGTAAGTTCGCTGGCTTGTATAGAATGTGAGTCCTTTCCGAGCTGATGTTCTCGACTGCACTCGTACATGCGCTGCAGGAGAGGAAAAAGATTGAGACGAGTCGCCTCATGATCATTCGGGTATCCATTTACACAAACGCTTTGCCCTTGCTCTTCCGCTCGCGGTAGGTTTGATGGCTAGCATCACAGCCTATAGCTGGGGTCCACGCTAGGATAACGAATGATGCTTGTCAGGTTCAACCCGGAGAAAATTATGCGTAACCTCACCCTCTTAATCGTGTTCGTTCTTGCCGTTCCAGTTGCAGGACAGGAGCGGCGGGCGATGACCACTGACGATGGGCTCGATATGGTCCAGGTTGGGGGTGCCATGATCTCGCCGGATGGAAGTTGGGTGCTCTTCTCAAAATCCGAACTCAACTGGGAAGAAAACGAGCGAGAAACGACGTGGTGGAGGGTCTCAGCTGAGGGTGGTGAGCCTTATCGCTACATCGGTGACGATGGTGGCGGAAACTTCCAGTTTTCACCGGATGGCAGCAGACTGGCATTTACAAGATCAGTCGACGATGAATCGCAATTGTTCTTGCTTCCGACAACTGGAGGAGAAGCTGTCCAGCTGAGTGAGCATGAAACTTCGATCGGTTCGTATGCTTGGTCAGAAGACGGATCGAAAATCATTTTTGTTGCTACAGAACCTAGGACCGAAGAAGAAGAGGAGGCTCGAGAAGCCGGGTACGACGCGATCTTTGTGGATGAAGGTCCGAATGGGCAACAGAGCGGTAACTGGAATAACCTCTGGCTGATAGAAGTGGAGTCGGGTGCGGAACGACGTCTGACTGATACTGACCACCGGATTGGATCTTTCTCGGTGGCTCCTAATGGGGATCGAATTCTTTTTACGTCGCGCATAGAGAACCGACGCAATCAACAGAACCTATCCGAGATTCAGCTTCTAGAAGTTGAGGTTGGTACAATTCGCCGACTCACAGACAATAGTGCTCCCGAAGGTCGTCTATCATGGGCACCGGATGGACGCTCATTTGCCTATACTGCTCGCACTGATGGTGAATGGGAGCTGCTTCTCGACAAGATATGGGTGATGGACCCTGATGGAGGTGACCGGCGCATCGTCTCAGGGGCATTCGATGGAAATATCGGGAACTTTGTGTGGGCTCCCGATGCTTCTGCGATCTTATTCAGTGGTCTGCACAGCACGAATAATAATCTCTACCGAATCAACTTAGGTTCGGACTCAGTCGAACAGATCACTTCGTCCGTTGGGTCTCTGGCACCTTCTTCATTCTCCAGAGATCGTGTGAAGATGGCCTACGTGTTTCAGGACTTTGATACTCCTGCCGACATTTGGGTTGGGTCAACGGATGGCACGGGCGCAGTACAATTGACCGATGTGAATCCGACGATCACTGATGAGCTTGTATTAGGTCAGGGTGAGGTCATCCGTTGGGAGAGTACGGACGGAACTGAGATCGAGGGCATCTTGATGCTGCCTGCTGAATACCAATCTGGCATGCTCCCTTTGCTACTGCACATTCACGGCGGTCCTGCTGGCGTTTTCCGGAACTCCTTCTCGGCGTCAAACCACGTCTGGGCCGGGCTTGGATACGCCCAACTGTTCCCTAACGTGCGAGGGAGTTCCGGTTACGATGATGATCTGCTTCGAGGCAATCTTCACGACATCGGAAGTGGAGACTACGAAGATCTCATGACTGGTGTCGATGAGTTGATAAGTCGTGGTATAGCAGACCCAGACAAGTTAGGCCTACGTGGTTGGAGCTATGGAGGTATCCTTGGTGGCTGGACCATCACTCAGACGGATCGGTTCAAGGGGGCATCCGTAGGTGCTATGGTGTCAGACTGGACATCTGAGTACGGTCCGGGGTTCAACCACGACGTCCGACTGTGGTATATCGGGGGCACTCCATGGGATAATACGGACGAATGGAGAGAGCGTTCTGCATTGACCCATGTCGCTAATGTGACTACACCGACGCTTGTCCTGCACGGCATTAATGATAGAACCGATACTGAACCCCAGAGTATGATGTTCTTCCAAGCCCTGAAGGATCAGGGCAAGATTACGCGCTACATCCGCTTCCCTCGCGAACCTCACGGGTTCCAAGAGCCACGTCATCAGCGTACTCGAGACGTGGAAGAGATCCGATGGATCCAGAAGTACGTGAGGAATATTGAGTGGACGCCTTGGGAGCGGCCCGAGAAGAACGAGAAGAAGGTGGTGTCATGATCGGAGTGATGTGATGTCCAGAAAGGATTCAACCACCCTCGGGGGTGGCTGCTTCTGGTGTCTTGAAGCTGTTTTCGAAATGGTCTCAGGCGTAAGTCGCGTTAAATCTGGATATACCGGTGGGCATGTAACTGACCCGAGTTACAGGCAGGTTTGTGGCGGCTCTACGGGACATGCTGAAGTCGTCCAAATCGCCTTCAATGCGGATATTATCACTTTTCGGGAGCTTCTCGAAATCTTCTTTGTTGTTCATGATCCAACAACGCTCAACAGACAAGGAAACGATGTTGGTACCCAGTACCGCTCAGTGATATTCCACCATACTGACGGTCAGAGAGAAACCGCATTGGACCTTATCCGGGGGCTCGACAGGGACGGACCATGGGTTGATCCGATCGTCACCGAGCTAGCACCCCTCGAAGCCTTCTATCCGGCAGAAGAATATCATGACCGGTACTTTGAGAGAAATGGCGAACAGCCGTATTGTCAGGTTGTAATTGCGCCAAAAATTGCGAAATTTCGCGAGCATTTCATGAATCAAGGCATATCTCCCACCTAGCTTCCTGGGGTGATATGCACCGGAGTTCTGTCGGACCCCTGCCGTCTGTGGGAGGGCCTCTCTCCGACGCTCTTTGAATGATCCTCTAATGAGCGGAACTTCATAGTGTTGGATGGTATAAGGCAGGCTGAAACAGCAAACAAAACTGATGAATCCAGGAGATCGCACGAATGCCGAAACCCGAAGTGGCCCTCGTTAAAAAGTGGAGAGACTTAGCTGAAGAGGGTTGCTTATATGCCGAGATCTCTAGGCTATATCCTGGTTTTTCGGTTGACCAGGTCCGCCACTACTGCTTGGGACACACCGGACGGAAGATACCGGGACCGATCCAGAAAGTGGATCGCTGGTTAGGTTCGAATGTTTGGTTGAGAGGAGAGAATTCTCCCCATGCAGAACTGACTGAAGAGGTAGCTCGACAGGTTTTGGACGATTGGGACGAGGAGGCTGATCGTTGGAAAATGTCCGGAGCTGATTGGGCTAAAGAACTCGGTGTATCAGCGAGCACGATCTATATGCTTAGGCGAGGTGAGACATGGAGACACCTTGGTCATCTGAATAGCGGCCGTAAACCAAGGAGGTCGCGGAGAAGGAGGCGCTCGGCGTAGATAGTGGCAGGAGGGAAGGACTGCTTGAGGTTAATCCGAGTAGGGGCTGAAGATTCCGCCAGGTTTGCCTGTGTGGGCTGGAATTATCAGTTACTTAGCTAATTTCTGGGTGTAGTGATAAACATCGCTACATTGAAGCGGGTGTGGACAACTTCCTAGGGCACTTTTAGAGTATCGGACCCTTACTAGGACGGGTTGTTTTCATTCTTAAGGCGGTTAGAAGACTGACTTTGGTTACTCGCTCAACCGGCCAGTTGGGTCCATCGTGCCAGCGGCTACGTCGAGCGGTAGCCCGGCGTGGCTTTACTGTTTTCGGGAGTGCGAATGATTGCAGTTAATGGCGTAAGCAAGAATTACGGCCCTGTGATTGCAGTCGACGATTTGAGTTTTACTGTCGACCGCGGTGAAGTCGTCGGGTTCCTTGGACCGAACGGGGCCGGGAAGACGACGACAATGAGGATGATTACAGGTACTCTTCAGCCTGATAAGGGTGAGGTTCTATTCGATGGAACACCAATCACTGAGGACCTCACGGAAGCAAAACGTCGAGTAGGGTACCTGCCTGAAGCGAACCCATTGTATGATGAGATGCTGGTCGCTGACTACCTGCAGCACGTGGCTGATCTCCGAGGCTTGTCTTTAGACGACACCCGTATAGGCGTTGCAAGTGCGGTGGAGGAAACAGCTCTAGCCGCTGTATTTTATCGGCCTGTAGGTGAGTGTTCGAAGGGTTATCGCCAAAGGATTGGATTGGCTGCAGCTATCCTACACCGTCCAGAAATCCTGATCTTAGATGAGCCAACTGAAGGGTTAGACCCGAACCAGCGGGTCGAGATTCGGCGGCTTGTGAGTAACCTCGGGAAAGAGCGGACCGTTCTGCTGAGTACGCATGTCATGCAGGAAGTCGAAGCAACATGTTCACGTTTGGTTATCCTCAGTCGCGGGGCACTCGCCGCGATCGGAAGTGTCCAAGATCTTCTTGCCAATCAAAGTGGAACAGCCCGCTATATTGTTGAGGCTCAAGGTGCTGGCGTCACAGAAACCCTGTCTGGCCTGTCTGGTGTCTCCGGTCACACAGTCGAGGAAGTTGAAGGCCGTGTCCGTGTCGTACTTGAGGCAATCACAGAAGAGGACCTTAGGCCGAAGATTTTCTCGGTTGCACGTGACAACAATTGGATGCTATGGGAATTGCATCGTGAGCGTGCCAGTCTCGAACAAGTATTCCGTGATCTCACTTCAGAGGGATTAGAGGAAGAAAATCCTCAGTTAGTGGCTTTGCCGGAAGATCTCGGGATTGAGGGGGACTCGTGATGCGAAGAATCTGGACTGTTGCTCGGCACGAGGTGCGTGGATACTTCGATCAACCCACTGCTTACGTCTTGGTGGTAGCGTTTCTGGGGATCTCTCTCTTTCTGGGTTTCCGCAATATGTATGCGTCGAACCTGGCTTCGATGAGGCCTCTCTTCGATTTGCTACCTATTTTGTTTGCGGTCTTTGTTCCGGCAGCAACGATGCGCACACTCGCAGAAGAGCGGCGAGGAGGAACCCTTGAATGGTTGATGGCCCAGCCCATTTCTGAGGCTGAGGTCATTGCTGGGAAGTTCTTAGGCAATTGGATTTTTGTTCTCATTGCGCTTGCTGGTACCGTGCCAACAGCGATCGGAATGCTGATGGCATCAGAAGCTGATCCTGGGATCGTGACTGCTCAGTATGTAGGTGCTGCACTGCTTGCTGGCCAATTGGTAGCGATCGGCATCTGGGCTTCCAGTATGACGCGTAACCAGATCACTGCATTCATCATTGCTGCCGCACTAAGTTTTGTACTGTTCTTGATTGGTGTGCCGGTAGTGCAGATTGGCTTGCCCCCTGCGCTTTCGGGTGCACTCGCACGGCTCTCAGTAGTCAGTCACTTTGAAAATGTGGCACGGGGTGTCGTCGATCTTCGGGATGTCCTCTACTTCGTGTCTACCACCGCTCTATTCCTAGTGTTGGCTGTTGGAGCGGTGAGCAGAGAACGGCTAAGCCACATTCGACCTGAGTTTAAGCGACTACGATTAGGTTCTGCGATTTTCATCGTTTTAGTGCTAATGGCCAATTTGCTTGGAAGCTATATTCGAGGCCGACTCGATCTGACTGCTGAGAATCTCTATACCCTCTCCGAGGGGACAGAGGATTTGCTTGGTGAGATCGACGATGTTGTCCAGATAAAATTGTATGCTTCCGCAGAACTACCTCCTGAAATCCAGATCCAACTCCGGGACGTTCGGGATTTGCTTGCAGATATGCGGGCAGCTTCGGGTGGTGGTGTGGTGGTGAGCGAGCTGAATCCGGATGATGATGAAGATGCAGCAAGTGAAGCGTCCGCTTTTGGTATTTTCCCAATTGAATTCAATGTCCTAAGGGATGACGAATTCCAGATCCGGAGAGGTTACTACGGCCTCGCGATGACTTATGCGGATGACGAGGAAGTCATGCCACTCATCGCACGTACTGACGATCTGGAGTTTCGTTTAGCATCAGCGATCTATCGCATGACGACGGAAACCCGCCCTAAAGTCAACTTTGTTGAGGGCTTTGATACGAAAGGGTTAGATGACATTCCTGGACTTCGCGAAAGCTTAGGCGACCGTTACGAGATCGGTTCGGTGGCTATTGCAGGTGAATCGGGTTCGGTGATTTCGGGTGATTCAATGGCAGTGCTTATTGTGGCAGGTGCGACGGCTACCCTGGACAGCTTAGCCGTGCAGCGTATCGAAGAATATGTAGACCAGGGTGGTGCTGCGCTTTTCTTGATGGAGTCGATTCTCCTCAACCCGCAAACGCCAAATCCATTGCCTGTACGATCTGGCCTCGAGTCCATGTTGAGCGATCGCGGTGTGGAATTATCAGGGAGCTTGGTGGCGGATCTTCAATCAAGTGAGAATGTGTCCATGGGGCGTCAGGGACTCTTCAATGTGATAGCCCGCTATCCCTTATGGCCTATTGCGATTCCAGCTTCAGATCACGCGATCACCTCCGGCATTAACGCGGTCACCTTTGCATGGGCTGCTCAACTGGAGATAACAGATACAACTCAGGTAACACCCCTTTGGCAAACCACGCCATCCGGTATCACACGCGCTCCGATGGAGTCAATCGCCCCTGATCAAGAGTGGGCCGCCACACCGGATCAACTAGGTGTGCGTACCCTAGCGGTTGCACTTACTCCAGATGAAGGTGAGACACGGGGGAGGATTATCGTCGTGGGTGATGCAACCTTCACCGAGTTTCAGTTTCTGCAGGGCAATCCGTCCAACTTGATCTTTCTCGCCAATACGATCGACTGGTTGGCCCAAGACGAATCCTTAATTCGGATTCGTTCCCAAGACCGGACGCCACCGACTTTTATATTCGCTTCCGATTATGGTAAGCTGATGCTGAAATGGGTGAATTTGGTCGGGATCCCTCTCCTGTTTGTTCTTATAGGGGTTTACCGGGTTACCGGTCGAAAACGTCGTGCTGAGTCTCGATGGAAGGAAGTCGTGGCATGAGCGAGAAAACACTTAAGACGTTGGTCGGTGCCTTGGTCGTTGTAGCTGGACTTTGGGCTGTCGCGGCACTGTTTTCGAGTCAGGGGGATGGAAGAAGGAACGTTGCGGGAGATATCGCCATTTTTTTTGACGATATCTCAGAAGTATCGGTTACGTCAGTCCGCATGAATGGCCCGGATTATAACTCAGAGTTGTCAGGTGGAGTCGATGACTGGGCTGTGAACGGGTATCAGGCGGATTCCGCGACTGTTTTTCGCTTCTGGGCCACGATGTTGACCCTTGACGTTGGTGATCTGGTAGCGTCCAACCCCGACAACCATGATCGTATGGGAGTATCAGCGGCTGCAGGATGGTCAATCGAATTCGATCTAGACGGTACGACCAAGACAATGCTGGTGGGTGATACGGGCCCGAGATCTTCGACTAACTATGTGAGACTCCCAGACGAGGATGAGGTCTATATTCTTGAGGGGGACCTGCGAACCCATATTCGGAGATTACCCAACGAATGGCGCAGTAAAACGGTGACTAGAGTCGATACGGCTGCGGTTACCCGAGTAGAGATCCAACGTGATACTGACGAATATACTCTGGTCAGGGGAGACAGTCTTTGGACCATCGATGATGGAAGTGAGACGAATTTATCCGCTGTGAACGGGGTCCTGTCGGAATTGGCCAACCTTTTAGCTGTTGGATTCCTTGAGGAGGGAGACTCTCTTGCAGTTATGGATCAAGGGGCTATTACAACCGCATACGACCAAAGCGGTAATGTCCTCGCTATAGTGACGGTTGGCACTGGAGATTCAGATCGGTGGGCGCGTTCTGCAGGTGACGAGGTCATTTACAGGATCGGTTTGTACAGAGTGGACCGTATAGCACCCAAATTGGAGAGCATCGAGCCGAGTTCTTGAGGGCCAGGTGTCTGCACTATTAAATGTCGATGTAGTGACGAAGGGTTTGGATTTCTGCAGGCCTCGGTCTGGCAATCGTATTACTCTGTGAGCTTGAGCCACCCTTTGGCGTAGACGTTTGGGAAGCGATCCAGATAACCTGGGTAATCCCTGCTGGCTTGTTCCACCATGCTGCGTTTGAGTCTTACTACAGCGATGGGATCGTTGGTCTCCATCATCACATGCCCAAATGGGTCAATTGCGACGGAGGGGCCACCGATAGGTGCTCCACCCTCTGGGCGCGGGCGGTTCGTTGAGAGTACGTACATTCCACTCATGATTGCATTCGCGCGAAGAATGAGTTGCCACCGTTCGTATGTTTCGGGTGGAGTCGCCCTAGGTGCGAAAGCGACTTCGGCCCCTTCAGATGATAAGATCTGAAACCCCTGTGGACGGTTGACGTCAGAGCATATCTGCAGTCCCACTGTGAGAGAGAAGATGTCAGGGATGGCCCGAGGTGGTTCGGTGCCAGGCATATAGTGGCTTTTTTCCCAGTATCCCTCCTCCTCTGGCAGATGGATTTTGCGGTAACGGGCGTGGCAAACTCCGTTGCCATCGTAGAGAAGGGCAGTGTTGTAGCGGATCCCAGTATCTGGATCTCGGATGATCGCTCCTCCTACAAGGCCGATTCCAACTGACTTAGCTGCTTCGGCCATCAGGACCTGGCGCCATCCGCCTAACTCTTCGGCGTCTTCATCGATTGCTTCTTTAGATGCAGGCGACCATCGATTCAATGGAATCTCAGGTAGGAGAGCTAGGTCAGCGCCTCGGGACTGTGCATCGACGAGTGCCCGTTGAAGTCGTTCTCCGGTAGGATCATCGAAGAAGACCTCAGTGATTAGGGCGACGTGGAGATAGTGGTCAGCCAAGCGTCCAGATCTCGCTATTGGTCGACCTCGAACGAGAGGCCCTGAGCTAGAGGAAGCTCTGTGCTCCAGTTCACGGTATTAGTTTGGCGACGCATATAGGCTTTCCAGGCATCTGAGCCAGATTCACGGCCACCTCCCGTCTCCTTTTCTCCTCCAAAAGCCCCACCGATTTCAGCGCCGGATGTACCGATATTCACATTAGCGATACCGCAATCTGACCCTCGGTGAGATAAGAAATACTCTGCCTCTCGGAAGCTCTCGCTGAAGATTGCTGAAGAGAGTCCTTGTGGCACAGCGTTATGGAGTTCGATGGCCTCCTGTACCTCATCGATTGCCTGTGCTGGTCCGGCGTCGGAAGATCCGTAACTGATAATGTATAGGATCGGTGCAAAAGTCTCCGTCTGCACAATTTCGTAGTGGTTCTCAGCTGTAGCGATGCATGGTGTGACGTAGAGGCCACCGGGGTATTTGTCGCCCACGAGTTGTGTACCACCATAGATGATCTCTCCACCTTCTTCCAAGAGTTTGCTTCGAGCTTCGAGGAGGTCACCCACTGCCTGTTGATTTACAAGCGGACCCATAAGTATCTCATCATCAGTCGGGTCTCCGATCCGTACACCCCTGTAGGCTTTTACTAGCCGCGTAACAAGTGCGTCCCGGATGTTCCGGTGCACTATGATACGGCGTGTACTCGTGCACCTCTGTCCCGCTGTTCCAACCGCCCCAAACAAAATGCTAGGGATGGCCAAATCCAGATTGGCGCTAGACGTCACGATGATGGCGTTATTACCTCCCAGCTCTAGTATGGTCCGACCGAGGCGTTTCCCGACGACCTCGGCGACCCGCTCACCAACGCGGCAGGATCCTGTGGCCGATATTAGGGGGAGGCGCCTGTCATGTAGTAGACGGTCACCCACCGTGGAGCCCTTACCAACCACAAGAGAAAAAATAGCTGGGTCCACTTTATTCTCGATGCAGACATCTGCAGCAATCTTTGTTACAGCCAGTGCAGTTAACGGTGTGCCTGAAGCTGGTTTCCATAGGGTGGCATCGCCGCAAACTGCAGCAATAGCAGCGTTCCAACTCCACACTGCCACAGGAAAATTGAAGGCTGTGATCACCCCCACGATACCGAGAGGGTGCCATTGCTCTCGCATGTGGTGGTCGGGTCGTTCGCTTGCCATTGTGAGGCCGTAAAGCTGACGGGAGAGTCCTACCGCGAAATCACAGACATCAATCATTTCTTGAACTTCACCCTCCCCCTCATCCTTGATCTTTCCCATTTCTAGAGTGACCAAGGCACCAAGAGCATGTTTGTTCTCGCGGAGCCGATTCCCAAGTTGTCGGATTACTTCACCACGCTTTGGTGCTGGTACTTTACGCCATTCCAGAAATGCTTGCTGCGCTCTGGTTACCACCTGGTCATACTCATCTTCAGTAACCTGAGTCACAGTGGCGAGGCGAGATCCATCAATAGGGGAGTAGACGTCTAGATCAAGACCTGATCCCATCCAAGTGCCTGCGAACCCTCCGAGGTTGGTATCCTCGATATCGAGCTCTTCTAGGATCTTTTTCGATATTGTTGAGATCTGAGTGCTGCCGGTTTGGCTCATACTTGTTGGTCTACCTGGGGTTGTTGGTTCGCCCCTTTTATATGGGCAAGGTCATAACTTCCCAGGGATTAGTGCTGATTGGAAGGGTAACGGCCGTATGTGGATCCGCCTGTGTTCTCACAGACCAGCGACGAACTCTGAGCTCGGCTCTACTGTCCTGACTAGTCTGATCTTGCCATGACCAAAGAGTTTGCGGAGTTCTTGAAGGGTTTGACTATTTGCGCTGACCTTAAGGGATCGAGATCGGAAATATGGGGCTGGGCCACCATTGTCCAACCCAACTTGCACCAAAACGGGCGATGCCCCTGGGCAGGCAGTAAGCACTTGCTTCGCTTGCTCGAAGGCTTCTTCTGTCACATCCGATCCAACGTCCAGTTCGATTTTTACAGATAGTTCTCCGCTCCCCGTAAGCTCCTCAAGGGGGCGAGCTGAATCTAAGAAGATCGGAGGGTCATCTTCATCACGTTCCCGGCCGCTCACTTTTCCTGAGAGTAGGACGACAGCGTCTTGTTGGAGTACATCTTTGTGTTCTTGCCACATTTCGCCGAAAGCTAGGACTGTCGCGGTTCCCTGAAAGTCCTCTACCGTGATTTTGCCCCACTCTGAGTTGTTACGTCGAGAAATCTGTCTCGCTACTGCTGTGACAACACAAGGCAAGTCAACGGTGTGTCCTGCGTGTTCAACGAGAGTGCTACTTGAGACGGGCTCAAAGGCCTCCACTACATCTCGGTAATGATCTAAGGGATGCCCTGAAATGAAAAATCCCAGAGCCTCCTTTTCACGAGCAAGTCGGTCCTGTTCAGCCCATTCAGGCACCTCTCGGAGTGGCGGTTCTGCTTGGGGAAGAGACGAGGTGTCTCCGAACAGAGATCCTTGTCCTGATGCAATTTCTGACTGACGTGCTTGTACTTCCCCGTATGCGGTATCGAGGCTTTCTAATAATTGTGCTCGGCCCCCAAACTCATCCATTGCGCCCGCAGCAATCAATGCTTCGCACGCTCGTTTATTAAGGGAGCGGATATCAATACGCTCAAGGAATTCAAAGAGCGAACTAAATCTCCCGTTTGGACGTGCCTCGAGAACTGAACGGACCGCTGTCTGTCCAACCCCCCTGACCGCACCCAACCCAAACCGAATCTGCCCGCTTTCCGTGACGGTGAATTTCCATCCCGACTCATTTAGGTTCGGGGGGAGGACTTCAATGGGCTCCTTAAGACCGGGCACATAGCGGGGCAAGTCCCTGCATGCACCGATATACTTTACGACACTATCGGTGTTATCGATTGCCGACGACAGGAGCGCAGCCATGAACTCCGCCGGGTAGTGCACCTTCAGCCAAGCCGTGTGGTAAGAAATCAGTGAGTACGCTGCGCTGTGGCTTCGGTTGAAACCGTAGCGACCAAAGGTTTCAATTTGAGTCCCAAGCTCAATCGCGATCAGCTTGTCGACACCCCGCTCAATACAACGGTCAACAAATTTCTTGAGTTCTTCCTTGATAAGAGAGCTGATTTTCTTCCCCACGGCCTTACGGAGCACATCTGCTTCCCCTAGCGTGAAGCCGGCAAGTTCGGACGCGATCCGCATCAGTTGTTCTTGATAGACGATCACTCCGTGGGTCGATTCGAGAATGTTCTCTAGGTCAGGATGTGGGTATGTGACATCTGTTTTGCCTGTCTTGCGGTCGATGTAGACATCGGTCATACCAGAGTCGAGTGGGCCTGGCCGGATCAGGGCGTTGGTCGCGATCAAGTCTTCGAAACGGTCACACCTCATCGCCCGGAGCTTCTCGTTCGCGAGGTTAGACTCGAATTGAAAGACGCCGGAAGTCCCGCCGCGAGCCAGCATTTCGTATACCGCGCGATCATCTAATGGTATGTCGTCTACTGTATCATAGACTTCTTCGCTATCAGGATTACTAAGGTTTCCATATCTCTCCCTTACCATTTCTACTGCGTCATGGATAACAGTAAGTGTCTTGAGGCCCAGGAAGTCCATCTTGAGCATCCCAACCTCTTCTAGACCATTCATGTCGTACTGGGTAACGGACATCGCATTGTCGCCGTTGCCATTCTTCCCAGGTTGGACGCTGACTGGGACGTAGTCATCGAGTGGGCCCGGTGCGATCACCACTCCAGCAGCATGGACCGACGCGTGACGAGCAAGCCCTTCGAGAGTGATCGAGTAATCGAAGAGCTGTCGATGCCGGCTGTCGGACTCGTATAAGTTCTTGACCTCCTTGAGCTTGTCGACTGCCTCCTGGACCGTGAAGGCATTGCCAGGCTGGTTCGGAATTAACTTGGCAATGTGGTCAGTTTCAGAAGGCTCAAATCCGAGTGTGCGCCCCACATCACGAACGACAGCGCGACTCTTCATTGTTCCGAATGTGATAATCTGACCAACCGCGTTTTCCCCGTATTTCTGCCGGGTGTATTCAATGACCTCACCCCTACGTTCGTAGCAGAAATCGATGTCTATATCTGGCATCGAAATCCGTTCCGGGTTCAGGAACCGCTCAAAGAGTAGTCCGAACTCGAGTGGATCCAGGTTAGTGATGCCCAGCGCGTAAGCGACGAGTGATCCTGCAGCTGAGCCCCGACCTGGTCCGACTGGGATGTTCTTGTCGCGAGCCCACTGAATGAAATCCTGGGTGATCAGGAAATATCCGGCATAACCTGTGCCTTTAATCACCCCAATTTCATAATCGAGTCTTGTCTGGGCTTCTGGCGTTAGTGGGTCGCCGTAGCGCTTCTTCGCTCCCTGAGTGGCTAGCTGTTCTAAGTAGTCATTTGGATCAGAGTACTTATCAGGAAGAGGGAACTCTGGTAGGTGGTACTTTTTCTCAAAGACGAGGTCGACTTCATCAGCGATTCTTAACGTGTTTTCAATAACATCGGGTCGATCAGGGAACCGCGATGTCATCTCGTCGGCGCTCTTAAAATAGAGGCCCTTATCGTATTTCATGCGCTTGGGGTCGTCACGATCCTTACCTAATCCAATGCAGAGGAGGACGTCGTGGGCTTCATGATCCTCCGGTCGCAAAAAATGCGCATCGTTCGTGGCAACCACAGGGAGGCCGAGTTCGTCAGCTAACGTGAAGATCTTCTTGTTAGCTTCTGCTTGCCCTTCAGAGTCGTGCGCCTGCACTTCAAGATAATAGCGTCCGTCAAAAACGTTTGCGTACCATTCAGCTGTCTCTCTGGCCGCAGCCCAATTATCTGCATCAAGGTGGCGTGCAATTTCGCTAGCTAGGCATGCTGAACTGACAATTATGCCTTCCTGATGGCGGGCTAAGACTTCCCGATCGACTCGTGGCTTGTGGTAGAAACCCTCTGTGTATCCGAGCGAAGAGAGTTTAAGGAGGTTCTGGTAGCCAATCCGGTCACGAGCAAGCAGTACCAGGTGATAGTACGCACGTCCTCCAACACCGGACTTGGATCGCTCCCGCCGATCCCCAGGAGCAACGTATGCCTCCATACCAATGATGGGCTTCAGCCCTTCACTAGATGCTTTCTTATGGAAGCTCCAGGAACCGAACATGCATCCGTGGTCGGTGAGTGCGAGTGCTGGCATTTCGTACTCTTTGGCCTTTAAAACCAGGTCTCCGATCCGGTTAGCGCCATCAAGTAACGAGAACTCAGAGTGCGTATGTAAATGGACGAAGCTCACTACGTGCTACTCCGGCGGCGGCTAGGATCGAGAAGCAACCATTCTACGGAGCCTGACGGGAGATGCCAATCACTACGGGAGCCCTATACAGAGCAATCGGGAATTACAACGTAAAATGTTGCCAAGGCGACAGTAATTAATGCAGTCGGGTCGGTAGTTATCGCTTTGTGACTGAAGATGCTACTAATCTTACATGTGGCCTTTCTTCCTCAGGCAGAACCGCATTGGAAGGAATCTAAGATTGTCTCCAGCTGAATCATATATTCGTATTTTTCTTTGCCAGGCGCATACAGCCACGAGTCCAACAGGTAACTTCGGTTCTGGTTCTCACAAACGATTACTCGGGTAATAAACACTCCTCCGGCTGGCCAGCCACGGTCCGGTGGGTTCCTCCATTCGGCTTGCACTTGATAGCCATTATTTCCCAGGTGTTCAATCGGTCCTGAGGACGCATTTTCCAGAGCATGGTCTTGAGGCTCAGAGTAGTGGCCATCTACGAGCTCTGAGCGCCATCCCAGGACTCCCTCCTCTTGCATAGCCGATGGGATAGGAGTTTTCCAAGTGACTCCTATTTGGCGAATGAGTTCAGAAGGGTCGGGATTGTCATTCCGGAAAAGGAATACCGAGTCCGA
>DCAZ01000095.1:12109-21935 GCA_002313925.1 Gemmatimonadales bacterium UBA1120 | reverse complement strand
CTCAGAAATAGCCCGCCGCATTTCCGGGCTCGTACGTCCCCCACCAAACGCCTGGACTACGATGCCAGCCACGCCCTGCTGGGCCCAACTTCTGAGAACCATGGCGTCGTTGCCGGCGAAGTCAGCAACAATCGGTACTACTGGCAGTGCCTCTACCCCTGCCAGTGACGGCAGTGCCTGGACTGTATGAAGCGTTTCGCTACTGCGCCGGAAAGTCACTCCATCCGAATCGACTACACCTAGCGCGCCCCACTCTGCAGACACGAATGTATCTATGCGGTTGTTGTCGGTCTTCCTCACATCTCTAGCTGAATGAATCTCGTCGTTAAGAACTACGAGCACTCCGCGCCCACCCGCGTTCGTGTCCGCGGCAACACGCACCGCTGTAAGCAGATTAGCTGGGCCATCAGCAGAAATGGCGGTTGCGGAGCGCATCGATCCAGTTAAAACCACCGGGCGAAGATCTTTGATGGTCAGATGAAGGAAATAAGCTGTCTCCTCCATCGTGTCCGTCCCATGTGTCACAACAATACCACTAATATCAGGCTCAGCATCTAGGAGTTCGTTGATACGCTTAGCCAGTAACAGCCAGTGGTCTGGCGTCATCCCAGACGAACCAATACGACTAAATTCCTCGACTTCGACCTGGGCGACTCCTGCTAGTTGCGGTACCGCCTCAATTAAAGCGCTCCCCGTCAGTTGATCGTCACCGGGCCGGCTGGCGATCGTTCCACCAGTAGCTATGACCCGTACGACAGGCAGCTCTTGCGCTCCCACAGGCAAGCTCACCAGCAAGAACGTCAGTAATCCCGCAAACGCACTCCTGAATCCCTGGGTCAAGCGATAGAGCCCTCTAAGCCTGGCTGAACTTCCTGCACCTTCCCATGGAACAAGTCTGACAGCCTCTGCGTGACAGGCCCGACACTTCCATCTCCAATCACGGCTCCATTCAAGGTCGTAATGGGACGCACCTCACCCGTGGTACCCGTGAAGAAGAGTTCATCAGCGCTCTTGAGTTCTTCCACCTGAATCGGACGCTCCTCCAGAGCGATACCAGCCTGGTCAGCCAATTCAAGTACAACCTCCCGGGTGATACCCGGGAGGATGTTGCTTGTCGTGGGATGGGTTACAACTGTTCCATCGAATACACCCCAAAAATTCATATGTGCTCCTTCGATCGCTACACCATCACGCACCAGGACTGCATCATCCGCACCAGCTTCTATCGCATCCTGAAATGCCAGTACATTGGGTAACAGACAGATCGTCTTAATATCTGCACGACTCCATCGACGATCAGGTACAGTCATCGCTGAAAATCCCTGCGCCCAGCGCTCGGGCGATGGACGCTCCCATGTTCGTGCAAAAGCATACACAGTCGGCTCAACATCTTCCTGCGGGAAATAGTGCGTTCTGGGAGCAGCACCTCGGGTTATTTGGACATAGACATACGAACTTGGTACATCTTCGAATTCATTAACTTGAATGAGCTGTTTATGGATTTCTTCGAGGCCGTCGAGCGAGTAGTTGATTCTCATCCAAGCAAGGCTCCGTTCCAGCCTAGCCATGTGGCGATCAAGGCTGAACGGAACTCCGTTATAGAACGGAGTCACCTCGTAGACACCGTCGGCTAACAGAAAACCACGGTCGTCCGGCGAGATCTTCGCTTCATCCTTTTGGATGAAGTCACCGTCAAGAAAGACGATGCTCATTAGCTCTCCAACAAGTGATTGGGATTCTTTGGATAAACATGTGGACTGATCTATTAATTCCTCAATAGCGACTTCAGGTGCTGACCTGTATAGGAGTTCTTTGTCGCCATAACCTCTTCCGGGGTTCCAGCCACAAGGATCTCCCCACCTCCAGCGCCACCCTCGGGTCCCAAGTCGATGATCCAGTCTGCAGTTTTCACCACATGCATGTTGTGTTCGATGACGATGACTGTGTTCCCAAGATCAACCAATCGATGGAGGACATCGAGCAGAACCCGGATATCCTCGAAATGCAATCCCGTGGTTGGTTCGTCGAGGATATAGAGCGTTTGTCCCGTGGCACGTTTTGATAGCTCGGTAGCCAGCTTGACCCTCTGAGCTTCACCCCCAGACAAGGTGGTAGCGGACTGACCCAGGTGGATATACCCAAGACCAACATCCGCTAACGTCTGAAGCTTGTCCTTAATACGGGGTACGGCATCAAAGAAATCGAGCGCATCATCGACTGTCATACTAAGTACATCAGCGATGTTCTTACCCTTGTAGTAGACGTCGAGGGTTTCACGGTTATATCGACGACCTCGACACACATCACACATCACATACACATCAGGGAGAAAGTGCATCTCGATTTTCACTAATCCATCTCCCTTACACGCCTCACACCGACCGCCCTTCACGTTGAAGGAAAACCGGCCCGGCCCGTATCCACGCATCTGTGATTCTGGAAGATCAGCAAAAAGCTCGCGGATCGGCGTGAATAGACCGGTATAAGTCGCGGGATTGGACCGGGGCGTACGACCAATCGGCGATTGGTCAACATCTATGACCTTGTCGACCAACTCAACGCCATCGATACGATCATGACCTGCAGCAACCAGATTGCTCCGGTATAAGCGGCGTGCTAACGCATGATACAGAGTTTCATTGACAAGAGTTGATTTACCGGAACCGCTGACCCCTGTAACACACGAGAAAACACCAAGAGGGAAGTGAACATTGAGGTCTTGGAGATTATGGCCGCGTGCACCCACAACACTGATCGATCTCTCTTTATCAATCTTCCGGCGTTGCTCTGGCACGAGGATCTGTCGGTCGCCACGCAGATATGCAGCGGTAAGAGACTCTTCCTCTCCCAGGAGAACCTCCAGGGGTCCATTAGCAACAACTTCACCACCATGTCGGCCGGCCCCCGGGCCAAGGTCCACGATATGGTCCGCACGTCGGATCGTGTCTTCGTCGTGCTCGACCACGAGGACTGTGTTACCTAAATCCCGAAGACGTTCTAGTGTGACTAAGAGCCGCTCGTTATCGCGTTGGTGTAAACCTATCGAGGGTTCATCTAGGATGTAGAGCACGCCTACTAAACGGCTGCCGATCTGCGTAGCGAGACGAATCCGCTGTGCCTCGCCACCAGAGAGTGAACCGGCAGCACGACCCAGCGTAAGGTAGTCGAGTCCTACATCACAGAGAAAACGCAGCCGTTCCGTGACCTCCCTCAGGATGGGCCCAGCAATCTCAACCGGAATAGGAGGCTGTTTCCAATCATTTGATTGGATCCCAGTCTGGAACACCTCCTCACTAAGGAGCGAATCGAAGAATCCTCCTGCTTCTCTAATCGACAGTTCGCCGATGTCCCCAATGGAGCGCCCCACGATTGTTACTGCTCGCGATTCAGGTTTTAGACGAGTCCCCTCACAAGCAGCACAAGCAAGTGTGGACATATAGTCTTCAAGCTGCCTGCGAACTGATGCCGAAGTGGTTTCACGGTAGCGTCGGTCTACGTTAGCTCGCACACCCTCCCATCGATCTTCGTAATACGCCTTGACCTTCCCGGATCCCGACTTATACGGAAACCGAAGCTTCATCGTGCCCGACCCGTCAATGATCGCGTCCCGTACTTCCTGGTCTAGCTCACTCCAGGGGAAGCTAGCATCGAATTCATACGCCGCTGCAAGTCCTGGGATTACAGAGTGGAGCAGGTTCCCTGAAGGAGTACCCCACGGCGCAATCGCACCCTCCAGAATTGAAGACCCAGAGTCACCAATGAGAAGATCTGGGTTCAGTTCCTTGCTCGTGCCAAGACCGCCACACTCATCGCAAGCTCCGTATGGAGAGTTGAATGAAAACTGTCTTGGCTCGAGTTCTGATAGACTCGTTCCGCAGGTTTGGCAGGCATAGCGTTCACTAAAAACGTGCTCCACAGGCTCACTGCCTTTGATATGCTCGACGACTTGGAGGGCACCATCTCCTGTTCTCAGAGCGGTTTCAACGGAGTCTGCCATGCGCTCTCTGTCGTCGGCGCGCACTACCAAACGATCAACGACCACCGAAATATCGTGGTTTTCATATCTGTTGAGCTGTGGAGGCTCAGTCAGGTCGTAGATCTCGCCATCAGCTCGGACTCGCACAAAACCTTCCTTCCGTGCTCGTTCAAACAGCGCGGCAAATTCCCCTTTCCTACCGCGTACCAGAGGGGCGAGAACTTCGATTCTGGTTCCATCAGGAAGGCCCAGGAGTTGATCAACAATCTGCGTGGCCGACTGTCTGAGGATTGGATCCCCGCACGAATGACAATGAGGAATTCCAATCCGTGCCCACAAAAGTCGCAGGTAATCATAAATCTCGGTCACCGTACCCACAGTAGAGCGTGGGTTTTTCGCAACGGTTTTTTGTTCTATAGAGATCGCTGGAGAGAGGCCCTCGATTGCATCGACATCGGGCTTCTCCATGAGTCCAAGAAATTGGCGTGCATACGCTGAAAGAGATTCGACGTAGCGTCGTTGTCCTTCCGCATAAATCGTATCAAACGCGAGGGACGATTTTCCGGATCCCGAGAGACCGGTGATGACGATCAGTTTCTCACGAGGGAGTTCTAAATCAATCCCTTTGAGGTTGTGTTGGCGCGCACCACGGATGACCAGCTTCTCTTCAGCTGTCGTAGGTGGGGGTGATGGAGATTGCGGCATAGCCTGCAATACTAACTGACCGGGCAAGACAAGCCCAATCCTTGAATAGAGCTATAAGGGAAGGGAAATCCTCGATGCACCAGCCTGCCGGACGCGGCTTTTAGATTCTCATTTCTCGAAGCTTGGCGACCCGTTTCTCGGTCGGTGGGTGGGTGCTGAAGAACCTGGAAACCGTGTCGCCAGCCGAACCTGCTAGTGGGTTGATGATCGCCAGCTGCGCTGCTGCTGGATTGACCTCCATAGGAATCTTTCGGGCATAGCCTTCGATCTTTTGTAGTGCACTCGCGAGTCCCACCGGATCACTGGTGATCCTCGCTGCTGTTGCATCGGCCTGAAACTCGTTGGAACGGCTAATCATCATCTGGATGATCATTCCTGCCATAGGTGCGATGATCATCATGGCAATCATAACTATCAGGTTCCCTCCCCCGTTAGATCGCCTTCCTCTTCCTCCCCCAAAAATCAGACCCCACTTCGCGACGCTCGCAAGCATCGCGATTGCCCCGGCAACCGTAGCAGCCACAGTCCCGACCAACATGTGACGATGCTTAATGTGAGCGAGTTCATGTGCGATCACTCCCTCCAATTCTCTTGCAGAGATCAGCTGGAGAATCCCAGAGGTGACACACACAACTGCATGGTTTTGGTTCCGACCTGTGGCGAACGCATTTGGCTGCTCTGAGGGTGCGATTGCGATGGTAGGCATCGGTAGATTTGCCTCTGATCTTAAGCGGTCCACCATCGTATAGAGTTCGGGAGCATCGTCCGGACCAATCACCTTGGCACGGTACATTCTTAGCACTGCCCGATCACTAAACCAGTACGCCCCCACATTCATGACGATTGCAAAAACGAGCATAAAAAGAGCCATGCTCGGGCCGCCTAAATAGTCTCCAGCTACCACAAGAAGTACGGTAAGCCCTGTCATGAGTGCAAAAACCTTCATCATCTGCATGCGAGCAGCTCCTAATGTGAAGCGAAGTCAGCCTGACGACCCAACTTGAGTATTGTCGTACACCACAGTGTTCCGGAGAAGCCCTTCAGGCTCTCATATTAATAATCTTCACTCTGGCGTTCTTAGTATCCCCATTCCCGAAAAATAAAGATCCCCACAACCTGAGCCTGCGGGATTCCCAGTGAGCTGAATCCTGCACCGCCGCTTCTAAGGAACCGGTCCTCAAAGAAGCCCTGAACGACGTAGTCTTCGGAGAAAGCGTACTCGAGCCTTGCTCCGCCGAAAACACTAGCTCCAGCATTCTGACCTGACAGAGGCCGAAAGACGAGCACGATGAACGCGTCCGGGCCAACATATTGCCCAATTTCTATTTGTGTGTCCGCAAGAGAGTTCGTGATGCCGCCGGCCAGCATAAAATCACCAGCCTGCGTAATCGAGAGGTAGTCAAGACCTATACCCTGAGCGAGTGCCGCCCCGAGTTGTGTCGCTACTGCCCCTGAGACAAGCGTTGTCGCGAATGATCCCACCGCACCTTGTAAGAAAGCCGTTTGTCCCGTCGCAAGCTCAGAACTCGCACGCCCGAAGATCAGGTAACTAATCAAGTCTGATTGAACGAGACCAGCTTCGTCAGTACTCAATGCAACACGCGGCAGTGTCAACGTTCCTTCAACATTGGCAGTGACTTCCAGTGGCTCATCCTCGATCCGCCGGATTCGGCTCAGCGCTTGGATGTTTAGTACTGGATTAATGCCAGGAGTACCGAGGAAACTTATAGTACCTCCGTTCACTTCAAAGCTCCTTCCTAGCACGGAATAAGAGCCCCGCAGAGCCTGCAAATCACCAATCAGAACGAGATCAGATTCCCTACGATCATAGGTCACAATTAGCTGCTCACCGCCCATCTCCACATTCATTTCATTCGAGCGAAGCCATATATTTCTAGGTACGGATAGATCAACCTCTACGCGGAGGTTTTCCAAGAATGGGTTCCGGATATCTCGAATTAGAGATTGCCTGAAGAACTCAGTTGTGTCTGTTCCTAGGTCCATAAAATCGACCACAGATACGTTACGAGCGAACTCATCTACGTATAAGATCGTCTCATCCACGCTCACACTTCCGTGTATCTCGGGACGCCCGTAGCGCCCCTCCAGCGTGAGGTTTCCACTTATCAAGCTCTCGATGTCGAGGCGCTGTACTGCCTGGAAACGGTCGAATTCCATTGCCAGATCTAGAGCAGGATCGCGCACTGAATCGAGCGTAATTGTTCCCTCAATTTCAGAGCGACCCGTTGCATCAGTCACAAGATGGACCGCTACGCGCCTATCCGGATTAAACGTCAGTGATCCATTCACATCGCTGTGTCGGACACCTAGGGCTCCCAGAGACCACGATGCAGCTTGCACATCAACCACACCGTCGGGTTCCGGGTTCTCCGTAGTGCCCTGAATCCGGACAGCGCCTGAAACTGAGCCAGTCACGTCCTCAAGAGTACCGAAGTAATCCAGCGCATCAGCAGCATCTAAAGAATCAGCCTGGATCAAAATGTTCATCGGCCGTCTAACTGACCTCGAATCACGTTCTTGAAGAGAGAGATCTAGCGGAATTGATCCGGCCACCCGAAGAACGGGATTCGTACCCTCGAAGCCTTCAATATCAATGTTTGCTTCCAATCCGCTGTAATCTAGGAAGCCTTTAATCGCTGAGAATTCAATACCGGCATATCTGGGCGCGACAATCTCTAAGTCAGCAGAAATAACGGGATCATTGGACAACCCTTGAACTGTGAGAAAAAGGTCAGCATGGCCCTCGGCTAAAGCATCAATTTCCAGAACCTCGATCACCCGATCTAGGTGCAGCCCTTGTAGGTCAAGCCAAAAATCAGATCGCCCTTCTCGTGCCAGGACACCGGAAGCAACCATATGCATTGGATCTTCACCAGCTCGGCTAATCTGGGTCGAGTCAAAGGAGACAGATGCACCATCCCAAGTGATATGAGTTGGCTCGACTAAGGCATAGACTAATGCACCAAGAGTCGCAGTAGCTTCTTCTAGATCCAGACGGCCACCCGCTGAATCAAATTCAAACTGTCCTTTCACCTCAAGTTCCTCGCCCATTCGCCGGATGATACTCAAGGATGCCTCACCCCTGCGATTAGACATATCAGCATCGACTTGCGCTCGTTCTAGCGATCTACCCTGCCACTCGACTCCGAACGCCTCGGTCAATACATCCCAGTCACCGGAGATTGAAGGAAGGGAATCCGCGTTAAACACGACATGAGCACTGTCAACACGATTGCGCCCGTATACGGCACCGGATACGTCCATTTCCAGGTCTATGTTGAGGGCATCTACTGAACCAACCAGACGGGCACTACCACTCATCGCACCATGCATTCGCACATCGGCAGTGTCAGGCAGAGCATCAACATCCACACCCTCAAAGCGCAGCAACTCCATTTCGAGGAGTGAGAGCGTATCTTTCGCAATCACAGTGTCGCCGAGCAGAAGTGGCCGAAGGCCCTCTAAAGATTCAGCAGAGAAGGTCAACCGAGCTTCCCCATCCAAAGGAGCTGCCATTCCCAGTCGGCCATCACCTGATACAGCCACACCACCAAGGCTGGCGTCGAGGCTATCCACCGTGAGAATGCCGGCAGACGCAGTCAGATGTGCCATCACCGTATCCACGTGGAGCCCACCAACACGTGAGCGAGACCATGCCAGTGTCGCGGCAGCATCCATCGAATCTATTTGTAAACCCCGACCTTCTATCGATAGAGCTCCAGTCCATTCGGACTGCTTCGGGAGCTCCGTGAAAAAATTCGATAAAGGGACGTTGTCACCTACGATATCCAAACGATAAAACGATCCGGGCTGAGTAAGGTCGAGCACCCCTCCCAGTCCTATTTGGCCGCCAGCTGCCTCGAATTCCCCTGAAACTTGCAAATCACGGAGACGTCCAACTCCTCGAATCGGTCCTGTCAATTCACCCTTAAGGCCGAGTTCGGGACGGGTTTGGGCCAGTAAGCCTAGAGACAAGGGTGAAACGTCACCTTGCACATCCACAATCCAGTCTTCTGTCTCTGTCCTGCGCAGAGCACCACGCAGTAGAGCACGTGACCGAGGTACAGCGTCTGCCTCAACTGAAAGGTCAAGTGTGAAACGAAGTCCTGCGAGCGCTCGTCCTGAAAGCTGGAAGTCCAGGGTCCCTGATCCCAATAACGGTAACCCGGGTGCGATCACCTGAACCAAGCTGTAGTTGACGGGATCTAAGTGTATTTCTAAACCAGTTGCCCCAGGGTCTTCGCCCCCGTGCAGGATGCCCCCAAAATCAGCCGTTGTCGCTCCTCCTCCATAACCGGTGGGGACGAGCGTTGCACGGCCATCAATCTGGAGATTCTCTTCAGTCCCGGAGAAGTGTGCGTCCCCGCTGAGCCAACCCTCAAGTGGTATATCCGTCCCAAGCCAAGGTTCAAGCCACTCCAGGGCAAGTGGATTCATGACCACGCCCATGTCATCAAGGGTTATGACATCAGTGAATAAGAGATCACCGTCTAGTTGGAGGCTGCTGCCCCCTAGATCTACTTCCAACCCCTCTAGACCAACATTCGTCCCATTCTCAGTCGCAATTGTCACAGCCCCACGGAATAATCCCTCTGGAATACGGTCATCTAGCCAGGTTAGGTCAGAGAGATCTCCTGCTCCATCAGTTTCTAGAGATGCGAAGAATCCCCAAACATCAGTGTCTCCCCAAGAACCAACTCTGACCTCACCCCTAACGAGCGTTCTCTCAAAACGAAATGCCCCTTGGCGTACTCGGATTCCCCTCTGACCGAAGTCAATCTCTCCGAAAGCCTCCTCAAGTCGAAATGGTTCAGAAGTGACCGCATTGAGCATCGATAAAGAAGCAAGTTGCGCTTCTAGAAGACTTTCTGTGTTGCCTGGCCGGAGTATCACATCCTCAAGATCCAAATCGATATCTTCAAGAGACCGGTACAACAACTGTCTGCTGCCATCAGGCGATAGAACCAACCTGCCCGTGCTTCCGCTGCCAGAGGGTGTGAGGATCTTCAAAAGACCTTCGCGCACCGCAATTCGTCCCACATAGATCGGTTGGCGAGTAGCTTCAGTCGCGGTACCTACTGAATCAATTGCCTCAGTACGCCGCACTACCCGCTGGATATTGAG
>DCAZ01000095.1:0-11706 GCA_002313925.1 Gemmatimonadales bacterium UBA1120 | reverse complement strand
TTGATGTGATCCACGCCAATGGTGAGTACCGTACTTGGATAGAGTCAGCCCTGAGCACATGCACCCCGTCTTCAGCATCTAACTCGACCCCGGTTAAGGTCGCCCCAGTGAATAGTGTGCCACTTTGTATTCCTTGGATTCTGAGTTCTCCGGCCAGCTGGTCCTGAATCCTGGTTAACACTTGGTCAATGAAAACCCGCTGACCTGGACCGGTAGCAGATAGGACCCCGATAAGAACAAAAAGCCCTCCCACGAGGACACCGCCCCATCTCAAGAGGCGGCGACCCAGCTTCTTTCCTGGTTTAGTAGGTGTCTCCATGCCCGTCGTTTCAGGCATTGCTTCAGCCGTACTTGAGTCATCGAATCCCTCGGTCGGAACCCCAGGCATCTCCTTCATCAGAATGCCTGGCCAATCGAGATGTGTAGTTGGAAGCGCCGGAAGGAGAATGATGAAGCCTCTCCGAAAAGCATCGAGCTGTTAAGCGCCGCTAGCTCATGCGTTCGTACGTACGGAATGACGTTATCGTCAATCCTTATGCGGTCACTCTCCTCATGCACATTCGGATCGAACACCTCCAATTGTGATGTGACAACCGCAAGGGGCTCCCCTGCTCCAAAGCGATATGCGAGGTCTATACGTATCGGCCCGACCGGGCTGAGGTATCGAACTCCGACACCAGGAGTTACCTCGAGTTTGGAGAGATCAACTTCGTCACGTCCACCCCAAACCTGTCCAACATCAGTGAACATTACCCATTCAAGATTCAATCCGATGGGGAAACGGAGTTCGAGATTCCCCTCCAGTACTCGAGTTCCACCAGTAGGACGTGGAACGAATCGCCCTTCATTTATGGATGTGGGGTCACAAGAAAGATCCATTAATTCCGAAGGGTTGCACCCTGCTCCCTCTGGCCCAGGACCCAGGAGCCGTACAGGATCAATTGTGAGGACCTTGGGGCCCAGTCGGCCCTGTGCAAAACCGCGAACCGAGTTCGCGCCACCTGCATAAAAGCGTTTCTGAGGATGAACTAGGTCGAATGTCCCAGGCGTCTGCAGTAACGCTTCAAATGCACCCGCACCAACCCACCCACCACGTATTCGAGCCGCAAACACTCCAGATCGTCCAAATCTGGAATACAGGGTGCCTTCAGCTATGGCCCGGTCATACCGAAAATTTGAGCCCGTCCACTGAGATGCGTGTTCAACCTCTAGGACTACGCTGTATCCGCGACTGGGGTTGAGAATGTTATTTGCGAGATTGCGATTGAAGCTGAACCCGATAGGAGCCAGCCAATTAGCATCCTGCAGAATCGAGACATCCTCTGGGCTACATACCAGCAAATTTGTGCAGAACAGCACTTCTGCGGCATCGAGCCGAGCTAGTTCTGGCCTGTATGAAAGTGTAAAGGAAGTCTGACGGCCGATCAGGCGTGTAAGAGCTAATTCAACACCAACGGCCTCGCGGATGAAAACATCGGGAAGGCTTTGCCGCTCAATGAACAAAGCCGTGTTGAAGGAGTTTCGAGTAGAAAAGATCCACGGTTGGGCAAAATCTAACGAGACGGTCCCAGTCAATTCTCCAAACTCTTCCGTTCCGCCCTGAGGGCAAAGTACATCTTGGAACTGAGGTGTCAGTAGATTTGCGATCCTCCCGCGGACCTGAAGAAGCCGGCCTCCCCCGAAGAAGTTCCTCGCCGCCCATTGGGCCTCGACACCGAAACATTCAGCTGTAGTCCAGCCACCCCCATAGCGAACACGGTAAGCGTCTCCCTCTACCACATTGACGGCGATGGGAATCACAGAATCAGGATCAGACTGGAAGTCACCTGCCACCGAAGCGCTACGGATAATATCCAATCCAAAGAGCCTGCCCTGCCCCTGCTGTACCTCATCCCGGCTGTATAGGTCTCCCGTACTAAATTGCAAAGTATTGAGAACGGTCGCTTCACTTAGCTCGGAGTTCCCAGATACCATAATGGGTCCGTAACGCACTCTTGATCCGGGATCGATGTCAAATGTAACCAACGCAGTATAGGGTTCGACCGCTGGTATCATATGCCTGCGAAGAACATTGACCCGACCATAACCTCTGTTCGCAAGACGGCGCTCTAGAGTGTCCCTGGTTGCGTTCAGAGCGAGTACACTCAATCGGTCGCCGGGCTGGAGAGGGAGTCCTTCAAAGAGACCGTCCTCAGTGACCCCGTCACTACCCTCAAAGTCAACTCTCGTAGCTATAACCGGCTCACCCTCATCAATAATGAATGAGACGGTGGCCCGACCCTCCTCTCCGAGTGATGTAAGGGTATCGACATTGATTTTGCGAAACCCTCTCTGGTAGTACCAAGCCTCAAGCCTCAGGCGATCCAGAGGGACATCTCGCTCCGGCAAGTAGAAGCGCTGTATAGCAAAATTCGCACCTACCCAGCAGAATGGTGTGAAAACCACGGACCGACACTCGGTTGCTCTTGTTACAATCGCGCGAGCCAAAGAGTCGTCCGGAAATGATTCGTTTCCTTGAAAGGTCACCTTGCTTACTTCGGTCCTACCTACCTGTGACAACGCCGGTGATGGGATCAATGCCCAGACGCATAGAGCAATCCATCTGATAGAGTGCAGGAAACGGGGCTGAATCATGCCGGGGGGGCTTCCTTTTGGCCCAAACCGGGTGGTCTTTCGTTCTTTCTGGGAAGTGGGTCCCGTGCCAAGAATATTCTTGTCAGGTAGAATGCTGTGACCCCGACACCTAATGCGACTGCTGCAGATGCTAATGCAGCCCGAAAATTCTCACTGCGAGTAGGGGCATTACGGATATAGCGCATAGTCGATCCTAGGCCCTCTCTTCACTTGCCATGTGCCTGGGTAGTGACAGGGACTCATTAGACATATGTCGCCGCATCAAGGAAATGGGTTCCAAAGCTTCAAAGACCTGTTCACTATTCCGTAAGAGATACGGAGTAACCTCGATCCGATCTTCCGTTACATCCAAGACGTTCACGCTGTTTGTGCCCTTTTCTTCTCCTCTACCCCTTCGTGATGTCGCGGTCCCAGCAGTAATGAGTGGAACTTCCAAGTTTTTTTCCGGAACCACATCCCTTGACATTGCAATTTGCATCCGGTGAAGGTGCCCACTCAGCACTACATCCACCTGCATCTCTTCGATCTGATTGATGATCAGTGGAGCAGCCGGTATAGGTCGCCCTCCGCCTCCGGCACTCTTACACACAAAGTGATGGTGCGTGACAAGAACTCGAATCCCTTCTGTCGGCTCGCTGTCGAAGCTCTGGCGGGCAAATCTGAGTTGAGCCTGAGTCAGGCGCCCACCAACAATCGCGCCCCACGGTGATGCAGAGTTCAGCGCGACCACTGTTGCTCCTGGAATCACAGTCACCGAATCAAGATCATGAGGAATAGTGCGATTCCAACTTCTGTACGGGACCAATAAGCGCTCCCAAAACCTGTAGAGTGGCACGTCGTGGTTCCCTGGTGTCACGATAAGAGGTACCTGGGGCAATGCTTCAAGAAATGTCCATGCAGATTGAAACTCATGAACCTTAGCCCGCTGGGTGAGGTCACCCGAAATGACTATCAGATTCGGGTCTACTTCAAATGCAAGCTGACGAAGTGCTTCGGCAGCACGAGGACGGAATGGTCGCCCCATTTGTAGGTCTGATCCGTGGAGGATCCTCAGCATTGATCCAGTGCTACTCAGGAGCTGCTAGCGGGCTCAGGACCGGCGGCAACCTTCGTGCGTGCTACCCCGACTAGTCCAACAGCCACGATGGCAAGGCTTATCACCTGTGCTAAGGTCAGAATACCGAAGAAGCGATCATCCTTAGCACGTAAGAATTCAACCAGGAAACGCTCACCGCTCGCCAGAACCAGCCATAGCATGAAAAGCCTACCAGGACTGTGTGGATTTTGCCGTATACTCCAAAGGTAGAAGAAGATCAGCGTGCTGATACCCACCTCGTACAGTTGAGTTGGGTGGACTGGTACGATCTGACCATATTTCTCAATGAGTTCCGGATCTACTGCAATCCCGAAATCCCGCTCAATGATGTCTACTCGAGTAGGAGGGGCGCCCCTTGGAAATGCTATCCCGAAAATAGAGTCGGTTGGACGACCCCAATCATCTCCAACCAGGAAACAGCCGACACGGCCTACTGCATAGCCCAACGCAAGAGCCGGGGCGCCAGCATCAAAAGTCCGACGCAAAGGAAGTTTTCGCCGACGAATCTCCCATATGACGAGCACCGTAGCGAGCAGGAAACCCCCGTACCAGACAAGGCCACCACGAGAAAAGATCTGAGCCGCAGGGTCAGTTATGAGTCCCTCATAGTTAAGCAGGATGTAGTAGCCTTTAGCTCCCAGAATCCCACCTACGACACCCATGAAAACCAGATCCCAAGCTCTCTCGGGATCCTCGCCTATTCGAGCCAACTCCAATCGAATAATCCAGCCACCAGTCAGAAACGCTAAGAGCATGAACACCCCGAATGAGGTGATCGGCATTCCACCTACTCCTGGAAGCCAGCCTGGAAGTTCAAAAATGACGGGATACATGCCAGCCTAACTTCGCCTGACTACGAATTCACTGGAACCACCTATAGCCTGACTGTTCACACCACACTCTGCTCAAGCCCGGGTAGTGCCATGGTCGCTGAGGCTGAAATATCAGGTTCAGCTACATCGCCTCGATCGTAACGGAAGCGTGCTGCGCGAGCGATCATTGCAGCATTGTCTAAAGAAAGGCGTGTTGAGGCATGGAACAGTTCTCCCTCAGTACCAAGTCGGCTCGCAAGCTCGTCACACAGCCTCCTATTAGCGCTAACTCCGCCACCGAGAAGGACACGGGCGCACTTAGTCTGCCCAACAGCCCTCATAGTCTTGGAGGCGAGCACATCTACAGCAGCTTCCTGAAAACCCGCGGCGACGTGAGCGATTTCTGAAGACAATGCACCGTCCGACTCAAGTCTTCTTACCAATTCTGCGACAGCTGTCTTCAGGCCGCTAAATGAAAAGTCATAAAATTCGGCGTCATCCGGTTTTTGGTTGCCGCGAAGCATCGGCCTGGGGAGTTTATAACGAGAGGCTTTACCCTCAGAAGCGAGACGCTCGATCAGGGGTCCGCCGGGATACCCTAATCCCAAAAGCTTAGCCACCTTGTCGAAAGCTTCGCCAGCTGCATCGTCCCTGGTCTCTCCCAATAATCGGTATTCTCCCCACTTTACCGCATGGACTAGGAGTGTATGCCCACCTGAGACGAGAAGAGCCACGAAAGGCGGTTGCGCAGCGCCGTTTTCCAGTGAAGGCGAAAACAGGTGCCCTTCCATATGATGAACAGCAACGAGAGGACGATCACACGCGAAAGAAGCCGCCTTACTCCAAGATAATCCGACTAGCAGAGCACCAATAAGCCCAGGTCCCGCTGTCACTCCAAATACATCGATTTCACGCAGTGAAACTTCTGCCTGACGGAGCGCTTCTTCCACCACTAAATCAACCTTCTGTAAATGAGCTCGTGCTGCGAGTTCTGGCACTACTCCTCCGAATACTTCATGCTCGTCTTGAGAGAGGATCACATGGCCAAGAATAGTATTCTCTCCATCGAGAACTGCAGCCGATGTCTCGTCGCAAGATGTCTCTAGGCCTAAAACCAAAGGGCGCAAGGTATTGCTCACCGGAGTGCCTGATTAGTCCCAGTCAATCCCTCAGCAGCCCTTTTGGCAGTCACCGCAGTAGTCTCAGAAATAGCGGTCACAAACTCGGGAATCCCTTCTAGCCGCAACGGAACACGTCGCTCTTCACCCGGCAGAATGCCCTCAAGATCTTCAGGCGATACCCAGACCCTGAGCAAGCTCGGGTCTAGTGCATTCACTAGGCTTCTGGGTCCAGAAAACCGGACCTGGACCACTACCGGTTCTATCGTCACATCAGCGCCGATCCTCTCAGCATCAAACTGTACAGAGAATCCTTGTAAAACCCGCTCAATGTCGTCTTCTACGTTGAGCCCCATGGTGACAACATCAGGAGAGACGTACGCGCCGGATAAGCTTGCCGTGTCGATAGCCACAGAGAAAACCCCGGATTTCTCGACTGTGGCAAGATCAAAAGGCTCCAACCAGACCGAGTCTAATTGAGAAACCTGACTCTCCGAACCACGAACTCTTACGTCCAGCGGAGCCAACCCAACAGAGCTGGCCAAAGCAAGATTGTCACGTAAATCTCCATAGACGCGGGTTGCTATGGGAAGAATGCGCGTCATCGTAGGCTCAAACATGAGCTCTATCATCGCCGGTGAGATGAATTCTACAGTCAGGCCGGTCGACTGACCAAGTTCGACCCAGTCAAATTCGAGAAATACGCTCGTATCGGGTGTCCCAACTTGACTGATTGGGATACTCAGAGCTGTGCCTTCACGATCCAGTCTGATGATGTCACGGGATGAGCCACTAAGTTGCAGTTCGACCTCTGTAGGAGTGGTAGGCCCCGCGAGGGTCCACAACGTGTCAGTCAATTCAACCCGAACCGGTACCCTTTGGAAACTTTCAGAAGAAGCGCGTGGCTCAGTTTGAACCAGAGCCCATAAGAAGACGGACAGGCCTAATGCCGCCAGCTTTAGCCTCCAGTCACGGATCCGTGCACTTCTTTTCCTGGGCATTCTGTTATCCGCTCACCAGTAGGCGACGGACAAGATCTTGGTTAACAGGAGCATCCCAACGTGTGCCGCCTGCAACTTTCTTGTAGATCAGCCCATCCTTCCCAATCAAGAATGTCTCGGGGACACCAGTAGTCTGGTAAGTTCGCTGTATATCTCCAGATGGATCATGGAGAATCCGGAAAGTCAGATCCAAACCTTTAGCAAATAGATCAAGATCTCCTCCCGCTCTACCGAAATCATCGGACTGACCCAGCGGCGCATCGATACTAACAGCAAGAATCTCAAAGTCTTCGTCGTCAAGTTCATCATAGAGGCGTTGCATCGAGGGCATCTCCTCCAGACAGGGCTCGCACCAGGTTGCCCAAATGTTCAGAAGGATGACCCGTCCATCGAAGTCTTCCAGTGACATGGTGATGCCATCTAGGGATTTAGCAGAAAAGGTCGGTGCACTCGCTCCCGTGATCACCGGCTGAAGGCTCTCCCGTTTAACCCAAGCAAAGCTAACGACCATTGCTGTCATAAGTATCGCCCAAAGATAGGGCGATCGGAGGAATTTTCGCTTCATGCGATGTCTCCGAATCCCTTTTGGGATAATGATTCTGAGCTCAATTAAGTCCTCCGGTTCCTACGGCCAATTGGAGTCATTTTCCATGACTCTTCCACTCATACCAACCTTGAGGCGCACC
This sequence comes from Gemmatimonadales bacterium UBA1120, assembly GCA_002313925.1. Taxonomy (GTDB): domain Bacteria; phylum Gemmatimonadota; class Gemmatimonadetes; order Longimicrobiales; family Gaopeijiaceae; genus UBA1142. The sequence goes on along the minus strand of DCAZ01000095.1, from coordinate 4,359 downwards.
TCTGCTCCTCGCTCCAACTCGATTTCAGACGCAGGCTCCTGCTCAACCACAACACCCTGGTCTCTACCGAAACGAAAGACTTCCGCAATTTCAGAAACCACGAGTCCGAGTGAATCAAGTAAAACCAATGCCTCTTCTCGATCCAGTCCCAGGACTAATGGCATTGTCACTAAAGCTGGACCAGTACTTACGATCATAAGGACCTCAGCCGGTAGTGGGATGATAGTGTCGGGAGGAGGAAAGACTTCCAGCACGCTACCCCGAGGTAAGTCGGCCTCAGCTGTATCCATAGACACGATAAATCCACTGCTCTCAAGAACGATTTGAGCACGGTCTTCAGTCAACCCTAACACATCGGGCACAGATCGTAATTGAGGACCGAGGCTGACCGTAACCCTCACTTGGCTTTCCGGCCTGAGTACCTGTCCTGGAAGTGGTGACTGACCGATGATCAACGCCTCTGGTACAGATGGATGGAGCAGGGAGTCAATCTCACCTAAAACCAAGCCTGCGCCCGTTAGGCGTTCACGAGCGGTCGCAAGCCCTCCTCCGCGAATATCTGGTACTTCGAAGAGATCCCCCAGAGGAGGTGGAAGTGGGAAGATGAATTGTGTGGTTATCAGATAGCCACCGAACCAACCAAATAGAGCGAGCATTAGCACACTAAACCACAGGCGAGAGTACCTACCCTGTCCTCGTCTCTCGTTGCTAGTCCCAGCGATTGGCCCACGCGATTTATCGCGTCGACTGCGCCTTCGCCGGGCGAGCGAGCCCCCTAACTTCAATGCATCCTCCTCAACCGGGCCGCGAACGATCCATCTCGCCCATCCTTGTCAGGGTGCACACAAAGGTAGCCGCTCTCATCCAGAAATTCTCCGTCTACTGTGTCACTCGGTTCTAGCTCGAAACCGGGATTCCTCAAAAGAAAGCCCTCCACTAACTCATGGTTTTCTTCTGGCTCAAGAGTACAGGTGGAGTAAATAAGGAGCCCATCCACACGGACGAGGGGTGCTGCAGAATCCAACAGTCGATCTTGAACCCTAGTGATCTTGGATACTGAATCTGGGCTGAGACGCCAGCGTATATCGGGATGGCGCGCAAGAGTACCCGTACCTGTACATGGCACATCCAGTAAGATTGCATCTGCCGATTTGATCGGTGGATTATGTGCATCAGCAACGACACAATTAACCTCAACACCTGTCCTCTTAGCATTCTCTTGAACCATACGCATGCGTGACTCCGAGCAGTCGGCAGCTAAAGTAGACCGAACCCCTGTGGCAATTGTGAGAGCCTTGCCACCAGGTGCCGCACATAAATCAGCAACTTCCATGCCTGGTGATATATTTGCGTACCATGTCACAAGATGTGAAGCCGGATCCTGAATGACTGCTTCGGGGAATGCCGCCAACGCAGCTGCCGGACTTGAAGACCGTTTTAACCTCAAGCATTCAGTTCCATAGCCCACAGGATCCCCATCCAGTCCGGCCATCCTCAAGGTTTCCAGGGCCTCTTCTGCTCGTGCATGGAGAGGAGTTAAACAGGCTAACGGACGAGTATTGTTAGCTTCAATGAGGTCGAAAACCTTCTGGGTACCCCATCTATTGAGCCAACGGTCGACCAGCCACCTTGGGTGAGATCCCCATGTCGTAAAGAATCCTACTGGATCAGAATCAAGATCTGGGAATTCCGCCGTATCAGCCCCCGCTGCAGCCAGCCTTCGCAACACAGCGTTCACAAGTCCAGCTGCGCCCTTGCCCGCTAGTACACGTACCTGAGCCACTGCCTCTGAGACTGCCGCGTAGTCAGGCACCGAATGCATATAAAGCAACTGGTAGGCAGCAAGCCTTAGGACTTCTCGTACGTTCGGATCGAGAGTGTCCACACCCCTATGCACATGAGGTGAAAGTAGATGATCAAGTCGATCTCGAAGTCTCGTCACACCATAGGAGAGTTCGTGAGCGAACGCTCGCTCTCGAGCTTCCACACCTTGGATGCATGACCCCAGAGCTCTGTCGAGCCGACGTCCACGCTCAACTTGTTCACGTATTTTGAAGGCGGTCCGTCGGCCAAGGCTGCACCCGTCTCTTGTCACGGCTCAGTCCAGCATTCCCACCTTAGGAGACGACGGAACCGCGATTTCACGAGATTTCATACGCCCAGCTAGAAAGGCGAGCCGGCCAGAGACCGTGGCAGCCTTCATCGCATGAGCCATCCTGACCGGGTCCTTGGCTGCTGCCAATGCAGTATTCATGAGGACGCCATCCACACCTTGCTCCATGGTGAGACACGCATCGGACGCAGTTCCTACCCCTGCGTCTACGATGATTGGGACTTCAAGCCTCCGCTTGATCTCCCTAATGAAGTAGGGGTTCACCACACCAAGTCCACTGCCGATTGGACTTGCAAGCGGCATAACCGCGACACAACCCACATCTTCAAGTCGGAGTGCGGTAATGAGATCATCGTTGGTATATGCCATTACCTTGAACCCTTCATCGGCAAGAGTCTGCGCCGCTTCGATCGTAGCCCGAACGTCCGGTAAAAGCGTCTCCTCATCACCGATGACCTCCAGCTTCACGAACTCGTTGAAGCCGGCTGCCCGAGCCAGCCTCGCGTACCGGATTGCATCCTCTGCCGTGTGGCATCCGGCAGTATTTGCCAATAAGAAAAACTCTTCTGGGCTCAGGTGATGTAGAATTGCCTCCTCTCTCGTCCGGTCGAGATCCACACGACGCACCGCAACTGTCACCATCTCGGCACCACTCGCCCTAATGGCATCAACCATGATCTGGTTAGTGGTATACTTTCCAGTACCGACAATAAGGCGTGACGTAAACGTTACTCCTGCTATTTCTAAGGGACTATCGAGTCCCTTAGATACTTCAGCAGTCGCACCAAGGTCAGTTGTTGTCATCGGGCTAACCCCCACCTACGAAATGGACAACCTCGATCATATCCCCTTCACGGATATCAAAATCGGAGTATCTGTCACGGTCCAAAATCTGCTTGTTCAGCTCTACAACTACCGCCAAGGGATTGATCTCAATGGCTTCGAGTAGACTCTGGACTGTATGACCAAATGTAATGTCCCGATCCTTACCATTTAATCGGACTTGAATGTGTTCAGTGCTGCTCAACTGTGTTCTCCTTCACCCAAATTGAGTTCAGAAAGATAAGCACGAACCGCATCACGTGGATTCTCAGCATTCCAGACCCCCCGTATGACAGCAACCCCCTTGGCTCCTGCGGCCAAGACACTACCGACTCGCTCCGGAGTGATGCCACCAATACCCAAAAGCGGCATGTCCCCAGCCACAGGGCACACCTTCAACATGAGCGATACACCCCCTGGCTCTATGCCATCATGGCTGGGGGTCATAAAAAGTGTACCCACAAACGCGTAGTCTGCACCCTCTTCTTTTGCGATAGCAGATTCGCTCTCATCATGAACGGAGACCCCAACCGTTAAATCACGCCCAACAAGTCGACGTACAGCGTAGACAGGGAAAGACCTCTGCCCTAAATGCACGCCGTCAGCCCCTGTGGTCAACGCGATGTCCAAACGGTCATTCAGAAAGAGACTTCCACCTGTTGCATCCGCTATTGGGCGCATTTTTGTGACCAATTCGTGAATCTTGCGCCCGTTCGTAGACGGACCACGAATATGCAGGGCCACATCTGGACCTCCCGTTTCGAACACGGTTTTCATGACTCCTGTGATGTTCTGGCGTGCAAGTACACCATCATCGGTCACCAAGTGAAAGCATGGGATCTTCTTCACTCGAAACGCTGGCCCAGTTCAACTCCCCGCCCATTAATCCAGTCTAGCGCACTCATCCGCTGGCGACCCGCAGGCTGAACTTCCCTGACTAGTACAACACCTGAACTCGTGGAGATCACTAGTCCCTGTTCCGGGTCAACTCCAACCACAGTACCAGGAGATGGGATTTGAAGTGATGTCTGTACGTTAGCCTGGGAAGATTCCAACTCAGGCACGAGCCTCGGCCTGAAAAACTTGATCGGCATACCGGCTAACTCCGACCACGCTCCCGGAGTGGCATCCATCCCACGAATAAAGAGTGCCACCTCACTGGCTGATAAAGTCCAGTCAATTCTGGCAGTTTTCCGATCTACTTTGGGGGCATAGCTCACACCATCTTCCAACTGCTCTCTCTCATCCGCATTACCATGCACGAGAAATCCGAGCGCTTCTCTGAGTGCTAGGGCTCCGAGTTCAGAAAGCCTAGACATCAGTTCTGATGCGCTATCGTCATCGAAGATGGGTTCAGAGAGCTGGTGGATTATCGGCCCTGCGTCCATGGCCTCAACCACGCGCATGACCGTGACTCCTGTCTG
>DCAZ01000099.1:35940-38122 GCA_002313925.1 Gemmatimonadales bacterium UBA1120 | reverse complement strand
CCTGTGTTCACTACGCTCTTCGGACTTTATGCCCGCCACTATTCCCATAGCGGAAAAGAGGACTGGGCGTTACCGGAGCGGTGGATGAATCCACCCAGCTCTCTTGATCTTTCTACCCCGGTAAATTTTGTATCAACAGCCGATATTATCGGTGGCAACTCAGGCTCTCCGGTGCTTGATCGTGACCTTGAGGTGGTCGGTCTGGTGTTTGATGGAAATATTGAAAGTCTCCCGGGAGATTACATATATCTGCCGGAAAAGAATCGGTCAGTGAGCGTTGATGTACGGGTTATCTTAGAGGCTCTTGATGAGATTTATGACCTTGATCGGCTCGTGCTTGAACTCACCACGGGACGTCTCTTCGAGACCGAGGAAGAAGCGGACCAGGTAGGTCGTTGGTAGTCGGTCCCATGTAACACACTACCAAGGGAGCGATGTCTTTCCAGGGGATGCCCTCTGTTTAAGCCTCCATATTAGGCGCAAGGAGTCCTCCTTAAAGAAGTAACATCGAACATTCCGCGGTGCCTTGCCTGCCCCCCCAGGCCTTTCTACAATCTGTGTCCCCATAAGCTGAGGTGGCCCTCTAGGAGTGCCTCCTGCGACAAAATAAGGACTCACCACTACCCGAGTTCGTCGGGTTAGAAGATGTCCCTAAATAATCGAGATCCCGGAGGACTCTGAATGGCATCGGGCAAAGAATACACCACAGACCGGATACGGAATGTCGCGGTTCTCGGGCATGGCGGCTCAGGAAAGACAAGCTTGATAGAAGCGCTCTGCTTTGTGTCAGGCACTTCGAATCGTCACGGCAATGTCGATAACGGGACTGCGCTTACGATGCACACTCCCGAAGAGCATGCCCATGAAATTTCAATCCAGATGACCCCGGCCTATGCTGAGCATACTGGTGTGAAGGTCAACCTTCTGGACACACCAGGATACTTGGACTTCACGGGTGAAGCTCTTTCAGCGGTACGAGTAGCGGATGCCGCCATCATTGTCGTCAGTGCCACCTCGGGCATCGAGGTTGGCACTGAACGCGTTTGGGAGTACTGCGAGGCCCGGGGAATTCCCCGGATCTTCTTTGTTTCAATGATGGACAAAGAGCACGCTGACTTTGATGGTGTGTTTCAGCAAATCAAGAAGCTTAGTGCGAGCGCACTCCCTGTAGAGATCCCGATTGGAGAAGGTCCCTCTTTTGAGGGGATCATCAACCTCTTCAGTGAAAAGGCTCATATCTACAAGAAGGGGACGATCAACGGGGAATACGACGAAACTGACATCCCAGAGGATTTGAAGAATAAAGGAGCTGAGTGGGAAACCGAACTCCAAGAGACATTGGCCACAACGGATGAGGACCTTTTAGAGAAGTATTTGGAAGGCGGAAAGATTTCCCGCGAAGAAGCGATTGATGCGATGGCTCGTGGAATGGCACGTAACGAAATCTCCCCAGTTTTCTGTGGTGCTGCCCCGCTTACGTACGGAATCAGGGCACTCCTCAGTAAGCTCGTAGAGTTGTGTCCTAACCCGACGGAATCAGGAACCGAAATAGTTGGTGACCAGGAGCTTATGGCTGACGACGAGGGGCCACTCGCCGCACTCGTCTTCAAGACCGCGGCTGAGCCACATATTGGGGAGTTGTCATACTTCCGAATCTTCTCGGGTAAGGTTGCTAACGGGGCAGAAGTTGTGAATGCATCGGATGGCCGAGCAGAGAAGCTCAACCATTTGAGTATCCCTATGGGCAAGGAGCGTCATGAAGTTTCCGTACTTCATGCCGGGGACATCGGGGTCGTAGCCAAGCTTAAGCACACGCATACCAATGACACGCTGAACAACAAAGGAAAAAAGCTGTCTTTAGATAAGATCGAATTCCCGAGTGCGGACATTGCTGTAGCTATTAAGGGTGTTCGCCAACAAGACGAGGACAAACTCGGAGAGGTTCTGCCTAAGCTACATGAGGAGGACCCAACGTTTTCTGCTGCGTTTAATGGAGAGCTTCACCAGACTATAGCCAGAGGTGTAGGTGAACTACATCTCGACGTGCAGTTCGAGCGCATGGAGAGGAAGTACGGGGTCAAGGTTGAAACTGGACAACCGAAAATCGCTTACCGAGAAACGATCACAAAACAGGCTGAAGGACAGGGGCGGCACAAGAAGCAGTCGGGTGGTCGTGGTCAGT
>DCAZ01000099.1:0-35566 GCA_002313925.1 Gemmatimonadales bacterium UBA1120 | reverse complement strand
TTAACTCGATCAAAGGTGGGGTTATCCCGACAAAATATGTGCCGTCTGTAGACCGTGGGATAAGGGAAGCATCTGTAAATGGAGTGATAGCGCACTATCCTTTGGTCGACTTTGCAGCTGAATGCTACGACGGTTCTTATCACTCTGTCGATTCGTCTGATATCGCGTTCAAACTTGCTGGTTCGTCGGCTTTCAGAAACGTGGCCGAAAAGTGTGGGCCGGTCTTACTGGAGCCAATCATCGAAGTATTAGTAACTACTCCGGACGAATATGTTGGAGACATCATGGGTGATTTGACCTCAAGGAGGGGAAAGGTGCAGGGTCTGGACCCCTCCAGTGGTCGCACCACGGTGAAGGCAATGGTTCCAGAATCAGAGCTATATAAGTACGCGGCGACACTGAGGTCGATTACCCAAGGTCGTGCCCATCATACTCGTAACTTTGCTGGCTATGAGCCTGCACCGCACGAAGTCATTGAAAAGGTAAGGGCTGAGCGAGCGGCAGAGAGGTCCTGATAGATTGTGCAGCTGGTGCTGCGCACAGGTTTGGACTTGGTGACCATTCTTGAGCCGGCTTACATAAGAACTGGTAACGGCACTTGAACGAAGGCTTCCTCCTGCCTGGCTACTCACCATATTACGGTGTTATACCTGCGCTTCTGATAGTTTGTATACGCTACGTCTGTAATACGTCCGAGTTATCTAATACCGATCCTTCTTATCACCGGTGACTCCACATTATCGAAAGGTGATCTATGCCGTCTAAAGTCACGGCCCTCCCAGTTCGGAGAACCTTTGGCCAAACCAAGCGCACTGACGTGTGGTGGCTTCAGCCCGTCGTGGTTTTTGTTGTCTTCACCTCTTTTGTCATCTACTCCACATGGGCTGCGTTCCAGGGGAGTAACTATTATTCAGGGAACCTGCTTTCACCTTTCTATTCGCCGCTGATCTGGGGAGATCCGGCGCACTCGTTTACCGGTGCGCTAGAGCCTGGATGGTGGCCTTCCTTTCTCCCGGTATTTTCTCCAGCGTTCGTGATCCTGTGGGCGCCCGTGAGCTTCCGTCTTACCTGCTATTATTACCGTGGAGCTTATTATAAGGCCTACTGGCCTGGCCCATCGTCCTGTTCTGTAGGCACACCTCGTAAAGCTTATATGGGTGAGCGGCACTTTCCATTAATTCTACAGAACGCCCATCGATACACATTACCCTTTGCTCTACTACTGCTTGTTTTCTTATCTCACGATGCTTGGAAAGCTCTGTGGTTTGAAACTGGGCTCGGTTCAGAGGAAGTGGGGCTCAGCGTAGGAACGATCGTTTTGACAGCGAATGTAGTCCTCCTTGGTGGCTACACGTTTGGGTGCCATTCACTTAGGCATCTAATTGGTGGTGGGATCGATAAGCTAGCAGGGAGACCAGTTCAGAAGGCTGCATACGAGTGTGTTTCATGGTGCAATGGCCGCCACATGATTTGGGCGTGGTGTAGCCTGATTTGGGTGGCATTTGCAGATATCTATGTCCGGTTGTGTGCGATAGGAATCTGGGCGGACTGGAGGATACTCTAATGACCCAACACCAGGTCTTAGAGTACGATGTTGTAGTGATTGGTGCCGGTGGAGCCGGTTTGCGCGCGGCGATTGAGGCCGCAACTAAAGGTGCTTCAGTTGGCTTGATCTGCAAATCTCTGCTCGGGAAAGCCCATACCGTTATGGCTGAAGGGGGCGTTGCTGCGGCCCTTGCCAATGTTGATGACCGAGACAGTTGGAAAGTCCATTTTGCCGACACGATGAGAGGTGGGCACTATCTCAATGCTTGGCGGATGGCGGAATTGCACGCACAGGAAGCACCTGAACGTGTGCGAGAACTGGAAGGCTGGGGCGCGCTCATGGACCGCACTCCAGACGGGCTTATCAACCAGCGTAATTTCGGCGGACACGCGTACCCTCGACTGGCACATGTCGGTGACCGTACGGGCCTTGAAATGATTCGTACCCTCCAGGATCATGGGATCCATGAGGGGATCGATGTGCACATGGAAGTCACAGTCAGCAAGCTCCTTATGGATGGGGGCCGATGCGCTGGTGCTCTTGCGTACGATCGAGAGCGAGGACGGTTCAAGGCTTTCAAGGCCAAGGCTGTGGTTATGGCAACTGGTGGGATCGGCCGAGCTTTCTTGGTCACTAGCAATAGCTGGGAATACACGGGCGATGGACACGCGTTAGCCTACCACGTGGGTGCGGAACTGGTTGATATGGAGTTCGTGCAATTCCACCCGACGGGTATGGTTTGGCCACCGAGTGTGCGAGGTATCCTTGTTACCGAGGGTGTACGAGGCGAAGGTGGAATCCTAAAGAACAGCGAAGGTCGCCGCTTTATGTTCGAGGACATTCCTCCGCTCTATAAGGAATCCACCGCGGATACTCCTGAAGAGGGATGGCGTTATGTCGTAGGTGACAGGGAAGCGCGCCGTCCTCCAGAACTGCTCACGAGAGATCACGTGGCACGCAAGATCGTGAAAGAAGTCCAGGAAGGACGTGGGAGCCCTCACGGAGGGGCATTCCTCGACATTGCTTGGATCAAAGAGCATATCAAGGACTCAGAGGATCATATCAAGAAAAAACTCCCCAGTATGTATCATCAGTTCAAGGAACTGGCGGGTATCGACATTACCAAGGAGCCGATGGAGGTGGGGCCGACCACTCACTATGCGATGGGGGGTATTCGAGTGGATCCGGATTCCCAGATGTCTACAACCGTTCCAGGTCTTTTCGCAGCAGGTGAATGTGCAGCTGGACTGCACGGAGCGAACCGATTGGGAGGAAATTCGCTCTCGGATTTACTCGTATTCGGGAAACGAGCTGGGGAATACGCTGCCGAGTTCGCAGCTGGGAACACGCCGGTACATCTTCAGGACGAACAAATTGACCTAGCAGTCCAAGAGGCACTCTCTCCACTAGAGAGGGACCCAGGAGCGGATGTGGGACCTTATCGCTTACAGTATGAACTGCAACACCTAATGCAGGACAAGGCGGGGATCGCCCGCGAAGAAGGTGGTCTTACCGAAGCATTGGATGAACTACAGGAGCTCAAGACACGGGCTCAGGCTATGGGAGCTGGTGGTAGCCGAGAGTACAATCCGGGTTGGCACACCACCTTGGATCTGCAGAGTCTACTCACGGTTGCTGAAGCCGTGGTTATGGCATCACAAGCACGAAAGGAAAGCCGTGGAGCGCACTCACGGCTGGACTATCTCGATAAGGATCCAGAGTGGGGAACAGTTAATCTTGTTCTCAAGAAAGGACATGACGGAGAAATGGAACTTCGTAGAGAAGTGATTCCAGAGATACCGGAAGAACTCCAGAAAATCATTGAGGAACAAGGTTAATGAAGACTACGACCTTTAAGGTGTGGCAGGGCAACTCCGACGGAGGCGAGTTAAAGACCTACGAAGTCGAGGTTGATCAGGGCTATGTGGTTTTAGATGCTATCCATCGTATCCAGGCTGAACAGGCAAACGATCTAGCTGTCCGATGGAACTGTAAGGCCGGCAAGTGTGGCTCGTGCTCCGCTGAGGTGAATGGCTCACCTAAGCTCATGTGTATGACTCGAGTTGATGCATTACCGGCGGACCAGCCGATCACGGTCGAGCCTATGCGGACTTTCCCAGTCGTTAAAGACCTTGTGACAGACGTATCGTGGAACTATGAAGTAAAAGCTTCAATCAAGCGTTTCTCTCCGAAGACCGCTGATCACGGAGATGGAAGTTGGGATATGGATCAGTATGATGTCGAACGTTCTCAGGAATTCAGGAAATGTATTGAGTGTTTCTTGTGCCAAGACGTATGTCATGTCCTCCGGGACCATCAACTTCATGACCGGTTCGCCGGGCCACGTCACTATGTTTACGTGGCAAATATGGAGATGAACCCAATTGACACGGGTGACCGAGTTGCAGAATTGAGAGAGGAACTCGGTATCGGGTACTGCAACATTACGAAATGCTGCACAAAAGTGTGCCCAGAGGGAATTACAATCACCGATAACGCAATTATTCCTCTCAAGGAGAGGGTCGTGGATCAGTCCTATGACCCTCTCGCAAGACTAATCAAATTGGTGAAGGGAAGTGGCGATTAACTGATTTGCGCCTAACCCAGATTGGATCTAGAGCAAAACCACTAGGTCGGTCTTATGACACTAATCCTCCGGTAGCTTGTCGAAGCAGCTCGGTAACCCGGTCTAGCGCTGCTGCGATGCGTTCCATCTGGGGCTCTACCAGATGGAACGCACGTTGCTCAATCGCCTCCCGGATACCCGGTAAGGTCTTAACGCCGTATCCAGTGTAGAAACCCGGAGCATAAATTGTGTGTCGGAACCACGGTCGCCCTGGAAGGCCATCTGTGTCTGTCATAGCCTGTTCAATCTTCTGCAGTATTTGATTGATTTCTGTCATGCGGACTGGGGACAGGACTCCGTTGCTTAGTTGTTCACCGAGCATGCGATCCAGGCCTGTAGAAGCGTCTTCGAGTCTCGCTACGGCATTTTGGAGAGGTGCGAAATTGAAGAACGGCACCTCGTCTTTGCTCATCGGCGGATTATATGTCTGCGTTGGATCAGCTTGAAGACGGAATGCATCCATTTCAACGAGTCGGTTGTGCTGAACGGTTTCTGCTCGGAGGTCATCGGCCAGCGTTACAACTTCAGTCACGTAACGGTTAACAGTCTCCGCGTAATTTTCCATCCGGAGTGGAAGCACATCAGCATCAGCAAACCTTAGTGTCAGCCGGCCGGCCACCTTAGCTAGAGTAACTCCATAGCTAAAGCCTGGATCTCCAAAACGAGTATAGTGATCAAAGGAGTCAAACTGAGAATGGTAAGAACCTCCTCCACTTTCCCCTCCGAAGCTGATGTTGAGGGATCCAATCCCGAGGTGTTGAAGGAATGGTGTATAGTCTGAGCCTGAGCCAAGCGGAGCGATCCAGAGGTCTCCTTCTCTTTGCGCACTCGGATCACCTGAAACCGCTCTTGTGGCTCGAGATCGTTCCCAAACCGATACACCTGTCTGCGGATCTTCTACCTCTTTAGCAACTTGGTTGACCACACGCTCCAGTGTGTGGGAGCCGCCTGCGGAGAGAAACCCCCGACCATTCCCATCAGTATTAATGTAGAGGACTGCCTTCTCATGCAGTTCGTCTCTATGATGTTCTGCCCATTCCGTCGAGCCGAGGAGGCCGGGCTCTTCAGCATCCCACCCGGCGTAGACAATAGTCCGCTTCGGACGCCAGCCGGTGCGTGTGAGTTCACCCACGGCACGTGCTTCTTCCATCAGTGCAACCATTCCGGAAGTTGGGTCTGCTGCTCCCATCGCCCAGCCGTCACGATGGTTACCGCGCACGACCCACTCATCTGGGAAGTCTGAACCACGCATCACAGCGATCAAGTTATAGGCTGGTGTGAGATCCCAATTGAACTCAAGGTGCAATCGTACCCGTGCCGGACCTGGACCTAGATGATAGGTGATCGGTAATGCCCCTCTCCAATTAGCAGGGGCGACGGGGCCTTCCATCGCACTTAGCAGCGGCAGCGCGTCTGCGTAAGAGATTGGAAGCACCGGGATTTTCATGATCGTGGGCGCTTCTTCGACACTGTAGCGTTCGGCATCAACGGTGGCACCCACAAATGGGGTGAGAGGATCTCCAGGATAGAGCGGCATATCCTGCACGGATCCTCGCTGGACTCCGTGCTCCATGCGATAAGGACCCTTCGGGTAGACATCACCCTGGAAGTATCCGTCATCTCTCGGATCGGAGAACAGAATGCAACCGATGGCTCCGTGCTCAGCCGCAACCTTAGGTTTTATGCCTCGCCACGAACCACCATATCGAGCGATGACAATCTTACCTTCCACACTGATGCCGCGGCGCTCTAGTTCCTCGTAGTCAGAGGGGATCCCGTAGTTGACGTAGACCAATTCACCCGTGACGTCTCCGTCAGCAGAGTATGCATTAAACGGCGGGAGTCGATCTTCCTCGATTCCCGAGGTTTCGTCCTCTGCTAAGGTTGGTTCACGAAGTCGGGCCGTATAGCTGGTCGGCTCTATGAGTTCGAGTTCCTGGATTCGAGGGGTCGGGTAAAGCACCTGGTATTCATCCAGACGCACTTCGAAGCCCCACGACTCGAATTGTTGGACCATCCAGTAAGCCGTTTCCCTATTGTGGGGTGAACCCGTGTAGATTGGTTTGGACACGATGTATCGCATCCATTCCTCGAGGTTGTCAGCATCTAGGTGCGAATCGTATTGGCTCTCTAGTTCTAGTTGTCGGGCTGCTGACTCTGGAGTGAATCCCAGGACAGGTTTTGGGGCCTCCTGTGCTGACGCCCCCTGGAGTTCCAGGAGTGCCAGGGTAAGGATCAGCGAGCGAGTCAAAAGGCGTGAAGTTTGAACCATGATGGCAATCTCGAGTGAAGCTGGAAGATGGTTATGTGTAGTGCCCTAGTGGGGTCCACAAAGTAGGGCGCTTAGAGCATGGCGGAAGTACGAGCATAGATTCATCCTCGGGCCCGTGCTCCATCAAGTTAAACTGAAATATATCTGTGCTAGACTCTGGCATAGCTCTGATGAGAGAGGGGTGTTTTTGGGTTCCGGTTCAGTTCAAGTCAGCTGTTACTTAGGCTAGTCAAGAGTAAGTGATGTGTGCCCCTTGCCTAGACAGGGCCTTTAATTGTAGGCTCCCCCCGGCCGCGGGGACTCACGTGACATCTGTGCTTGAGTCCTTACCCTCAACGCAACACGATCAAACACAAACACGGACGCTCATGACCCCCAAAGAATTTTTTAAGTTTGCCGAAGAACACGGTGCCGAGATGGTAGACCTAAAGTTTACGGATTTTCTTGGCGCGTGGCAGCATTGTTCCTACCCAATCGATACTTGGGATGAAGGGACTTTCGAGGATGGAGTAGGTTTCGATGGCTCTTCAATTCGAGGGTGGCAGGGCATTCACGAATCTGACATGCTGGCTGTTCCTGATGCTTCAACAGCCCGCGTAGACCCGTTCTTCGCGCGCCCAACCATCAGTGTGCTCTCGAATATCGTAGATCCAGTGACGAGGGAGGACTATTCCCGTGACCCACGTCACGTAGCTCGCAAGGCGATTGAGCACATGAAGGGTACGGGTATCGCAGATGTGTGCCACATCGGCCCGGAGCCAGAATTCTTCATCTTTGATGATGTTCGGTACGAACAGAACGAGCATGGCGCCTACTATGAGATCGATTCTGTGGAGGGGGCCTGGAATACCTCTCGTTACGAAGAACCCAACCTAGGGTATAAGCCACGGTACAAGGGTGGCTATTTTCCAGTCAGCCCCACAGATAGTTATCATGAGCTCCGGGGAGAGATGGTCTATACGATGCGTGATTTGGGCATAGTGGTAGAGGCTCATCACCATGAGGTGGGGACTGCCGGCCAGAGCGAGATAGATCTTCAGTTCACTGAACTCTTACACATGGCAGATCAGTTGGGCTGGTTTAAGTACATCGTTCGCAATGTTGCAAAAGAGCATGGTAAAACTGTCACGTTCATGCCGAAGCCGGTTTTCAATGACAACGGGAGCGGGATGCATACTCACCTCTCCCTCTGGAAAGATGGCACACCTCTCTTTGCAGGTGATGGATATGCAGGACTAAGCACGATGTGTATGCACGCAATTGGTGGCGTACTCCGTCATGCACCTGCCCTACTTGCTTTTGCTGCTCCTACGAGCAACTCCTACCGACGCCTAGTCCCAGGTTTCGAGGCTCCAGTGAACCTCGCCTATTCACAGCGGAACCGCTCAGCAGCAGTTCGCATTCCTATGTATTCGAACAGCCCGAAGGCGAAACGCTTTGAGTTCCGTTGTCCCGATCCAAGTGCTAACGGGTATTTGATGTTTTCAGCGCTGCTTATGGCTGTGCTCGATGGAATCGAAAATGAAGTTGATCCAGGTGCTCCGCTTGACCGGGATATCTATGACATGAGTCGAGAAGAACTCGCGCAATATGGGCAAACACCGGGCTCTCTTCAGGAAGCGCTCGTGGCACTTAAGGAGGACCACACTTTTCTGACTAATGGAAGCGTTTTCACAGACGATGTGATCTCCGGATGGATCGACTACAAGATGGAGAACGAAGTCGATCCACTCCGTTTGCGTCCGCATCCGCATGAGTTTGACCTCTACTACGACTGCTGAGTCACTCACAAGAAAGGCGATCCTGGAAGCAGGCCGGATGGGTGATGTTGGAGACGGTAAGATGTTCGTGTTTCCAGTAGAGAAGAGCTATCGAATTCGGAGTGGTGAAGAGGATAAGGCTGCTGTTACACCGGTGAAGTGAGTACCCATCCTCGGCTTCGATTTGAAGAGATCTGGAATCCGTTTCGAGCTCGATGAGATGTGCCCTCTGCGCTGGTACCAAATCTGTCCTTGAAGCCTTAGCTTCAAGCAGCTGCCAGGGGCATCCTCAGTGGCGTGCGACGACCAGGACATCGTCGCCGGCAGAGGATTGAGAGAGACCCTCGGAACCTGATCCGGTTAAAACCGGCGGAGGGAGCGCGGCCGATGAATTGGCCTGGAAATATCCAGTTCTAATTATGACGCCTCGCTCTGAATCAACCTTGTGAGAGGCAGGACACTATGAGTGAGAATGGCAAGGCACGTGTCGCCCCCAGGACATCTGACATAGGGAGTGACTACCCCGGAGCTTTCCCCAATTCAAAAAAGATTTATATCGACGGGAGTCGGGGTATTAGAGTGCCGATACGGGAGATACATCTCACCGGTGGTGAGCCGCCACTACAGGTCTATGATACGAGTGGGCCTAGGGAAGTCGATGTTCGAAATGGCCTTGCCCCACTCCGAGAAGAATGGATTCGAGAGCGGGAGGTTGTTGAGACGCCCAGGGTTCGTATGTCCTCACCTGATATTGAGATGCCAGGCGGATTGAGTCGGCGGACATTCCGTGGGCTTAGTCCAGTGACCCAAATGACGTACGCGCGTAGGGGTGAAATCACTCCTGAAATGGAATTCGTGGCGATACGAGAGGGTGTCCAGCCCAATTTCGTTCGGGATGAGGTGGCCCGGGGCCGTGCGATCATCCCAGGGAATATTAACCATCCTGAGATCGAGCCGATGGTGATTGGCCGTAACTTCAAGGTTAAGATCAACGCGAATATCGGGAACTCGGCGGTCACATCTTCGATTGAGGAAGAGGTAGAGAAGCTCCGCTGGGCTACTCTCTGGGGTGCAGACACCGTGATGGATCTGTCGACAGGCAGAAATATTCACGAGACGCGCGAATGGATCCTCCGGAATGCGCCCGTCCCGATCGGAACGGTGCCAATCTATCAAGCTCTGGAAAAGGTCGATGGCATCCCAGAGGAACTCACTTGGGATATATACCGTGACACGATCATTGAGCAGTGCGAACAAGGGGTAGACTACTTCACGGTCCACGCAGGTGTCTTGCTCCGATTTATCCCACTTACGGCTGAACGTATGACTGGAATTGTTTCGCGCGGAGGCGCAATCATCGCAAAGTGGTGCATGGCCCACCACAAAGAATCGTTCCTCTACACGAACTTCCGTGAGCTCTGTGAGATTATGGCCGAATACGACGTCTCATACTCGCTCGGAGATGGCCTCAGGCCAGGCTCGATAGCAGATGCCAATGACGAAGCACAATTCGGAGAACTACGAGTTCAGGGTGATCTCACCCGGATAGCTTGGGAGTATGGGGTCCAAGTTATGAATGAAGGACCAGGACATGTTCCCATGCATTTAGTGCGTGAAAACATGGATAAACAATTGGAATGGTGTGATGAAGCACCATTCTACACCCTTGGGCCTCTCACAACTGATATTGCTCCTGCCTACGATCATATCACGAGTGCAATTGGGGCAGCACAGATTGGGTGGTACGGGACCGCAATGCTTTGTTATGTAACACCCAAGGAACATTTAGGTCTTCCAAATCGAGAGGATGTGAAGCGTGGTGTGATTACGTACAAAATTGCCGCGCATGCTGCAGATTTGGCAAAAGGCCACCCCCGAAGCCAAGAGTGGGATGATGCGATCTCCAAAGCACGGTTTGAGTTCAGGTGGCGGGATCAGTTCAACCTAGCGTTGGACCCGGTCACGGCGGAGGAATATCATGACGAGACATTGCCGGCTGAGGGTGCAAAAGTCGCTCACTTCTGCTCTATGTGTGGCCCTAAGTTTTGTTCTATGAAGATCACTGACGACATTCGCCAATTCGCGAAAGAACAGAGCATAGACCCGGCCGCGGCAAACGAGGTTGGCATGCAGCAGATGTCCGAAGAATTTCGTGCGAAGGGGAGCGAAATTTACGTTGACCTGGAAGATCCGATGACAGCTAATCCGGGAGGATAGGTGGTAAGTAAGGCCCTATTCCGACTATCCCTTAATTTCGTCTTTATCATACTACGTGTCGGAGTGACTCGAGTGTCCGATACTAGAAGCTGCTGCAGTTGAACAACATTCTGGTGACCGGTGCCGGTGGTCAGATCGGCTCATCGCTAGTTCCCAAACTCCGAGATCTCTACGGCAACTCGCAAGTCATTGCCACTGACATTCGTCAACTCGATTCTGAGATCGCGGAGTCAGGACTTTTTGAGCTCTTGGATGCGACAGATGCAGAAGCAGTTGGCCAGGCCGTAGAGCGCCATCGGGTCAATCTTATCTATCATCTAGCAGCGGTCCTATCAGCAACTGGTGAGCGTGACCCCAGACATGCGTGGCGTATTAACATGTCGAGCCTTGAAGTTGTGCTCGAAGTTGCCCGTCACCAGGGTTGTGCGGTCTTCACACCCAGCTCGATCGGTGTGTTCGGATCCGGTACACCGAAGGATCTCACGCCTCAAGACACTCTGATGCAACCGACTACAATGTACGGGATTACGAAGTTGGCCGGTGAACTTCTTTGCAACTACTACCATCGAAAATTCGGAGTTGATACCCGTGGATTACGCTACCCTGGCTTGATCTCGCACGGCGCCCCACCTGGTGGCGGGACCACTGATTGGGCCGTTGATATCTTTTACAGTGCAGTCCGAGATGGACATTACACCTGTTTCTTAGGCCCGGAGACAAAGCTTGATATGATGTATATGCCTGACGCGGTTAGCGCTGCTATCGCTGTCATGGAAGCTGACCAGGATGTACTTCAACATAGAAACGCGTTCAATGTGACTGCAATGCAGCTTACACCAGAGGTGCTATCTGCTGAGATCCAGAAACATCTTCCGGGCTTCACGATCGATTACGATGTTGACCCAGTCCGACAGGTGATTGCCGATTCGTGGCCAGACCGTATCGATGATGAAGCTGCTCGAGAAGAGTGGGGTTGGGAACCATTGTTTGATATTGAATCAATGACCAAAGACATGCTTGAACATCTCAAATGAGTGTGATGCTGTGCCCCTAGACAGACTTACGAGAGTACTTGATGCCCACGTGCTGGCCCTTGAAGAGGCTGGGACAGCTAAGGGCGAGGAAAGCATCGTCGTTTCAGTCAAGCTTGCTGAGGATGACCGCGGTCCCCGATTCCTATTGAAGGGTGAGGGCCCCCAAGAGTTTATCCGTATGAATTCCAACTCCTATCTCGGCATGGGCCTGAGAGAGGAAGTTATTGCTGCAGAAGAGCATGCGACTCGGATGTTCGGAGCCGGACCTGGTGCCGTGAGATTCATCTCCGGTAGCTACGACGCACACGTCGTCCTCGAAGAGAAACTTGCGAAATTTCATGGTCGCGAGGCCGCAATGATCTTTTCATCCGCCTACGCGACGGTCGTATCTACGATTACACCGTTGACTACACCTGAGACCGTATTGGTCTCGGACGAACTCAACCACAACTGCATTATCAATGCGATGAGGTTGAGTCGGCCAGCGGGTAAGGCTGTCTATCCTCACAATGATATGGAGGCACTAGATGCTGCACTCGAAGCGTGGAAGGGTAAGGCGAGGCGAGCGCTGGTAGTCACCGATGGCATTTTCTCGATGAGAGGTGACCATGCGCCTGTTGACGAGATAGTAGAGCTGTGCATTCAGCATGACCCGGACTACGAAGAAAATGTGGTATGTGTGGTAGACGACTCTCACGGAGTCGGTGCATTTGGCCATACTGGAAGAGGAGCTGAGGAGTTCACGAACAGCAAACCGGCCGACATCCTTTTGGGTACGCTGGGAAAGGCATTCGGTGTTAACGGTGGCTATGTCGCTACGAATGCTGGGACAGTTCGTTTCCTTCGGGAATCATCGCAGATGTATATCTACTCGAACCCGATTACAGTTGGTGAGGCGGCTGCCGCACTGCGCTCTATCGAAATCGTAGATAGTCCTGAAGGTCTCGCGCTCTTGGAGCGGCTTCGGGACCTTACCCGACATTTCGAACAAGGGCTGGATCGGTTGGGGATCGAGACGATACCTGGCGAGCATCCAGTCGTCCCTCTCATGATCAGGGATACGGACAAGACAAAGGACCTGGTCTCGTACTTGTATGACAATGGAGTTCTCGTCACCGGCTTGACTTATCCCGTAGTACCACGCGGGGACGAGGAAATCCGTGCACAGATCAATGCCGACCATACCGAGGTAGACATTGACCATGTGCTGGGGTTGCTGGAAGCCTATCGGTGATGCCCAGATGCTGGTACTCGCCAGTGAGATCCCGGAAGTCAGGTGGAGTGCAGGGCTAGCAGAGAGTAGCGAAAATTATGCGTAATTATTTGGCCAAACGATATATTTGTCTCGGGTGTAATTGTGGTAGAGTCCAGATACTGCTCATCCTATTCGTTATTGTAATCTCTAGTTGCCAGGCCGCACCGTCAGGTTATTCAGGGGTATTCGATAGCAGTGCTGGGCGGTGGATAGACCTTACCCATTCATTTGCTGAGTCAACGATTTACTGGCCAACTGATACCGCGGGCTTCCAGCTTCAGGAGCTTGCTTTTGGTCAGACCGAGGGTGGCTGGTTCTACGCCTCATATCAGCTTGCTTCTGCGGAGCACGGAGGTACGCATCTGGATGCGCCAATTCATTTTTCTGATGGCGGGCTCACAAATGACCAGATCCCCCTGTCGGGACTCATTGGGCCGGCAGCTGTTGTCGATGTATCTGGAAAAGTTGATCCAGACTACCTGGTTTCAGTAGAAGATTTCGCTACTTGGGAGACTGTGAACGGAGAAATTCAGGATGGCGCAATACTTTTGATTCGCACCGGATGGTCAGATCGTTGGGATGATCGCAGAGCTTATCTAGGTACCGACGTGATCGGTGAGGAGGCGGTCGCTCAGCTTCATTTTCCCGGTATCAGTGAAGAGTCGGCCCAGTGGTTGGTAGATGAGAGGGGAATCGTTGCTCTTGGCATCGATACGCCAAGTATCGACTACGGGCAATCATCAGATTTTCGTGCTCATGTAATTCTTTATAGAGAAAACATCTCAGGCTTTGAGAATATCACGAATCTTGATTTCCTACCGGCTACAGGAAGCTTTGTCGTTGCGTTGCCCATGAAGATCGAAGGAGGTAGCGGTGGACCTCTCAGGATCGTTGCGTTCGTTCCAGGTGAGCTAGGTTCGTGACATGAATGGTGACTTATGAGCCTTCCCGAGACTTGTTCAACGAGCCAGGGCCAGGGCTACCAATTGGCTAGGCACTTCTTCGTCACCGATTGCAACCACAATGAACTGACGGCCGTTCGCCATATAAGTCATAGGCGCACCAGAGGTCCCTGCAGCTAGCTCAATCTCCCATAGAACATCCCCAGTCTCCTTGTTCCAAGCTCGGAAAAACTTACCGCCTGCGATGGGTAGGATTGAGAGTGCTGCTTCTGTTCCTTCTCCTAGAAATAGTAGGGTCTTGGTGAGAAGTGGGGCCACCCTTCCGCGCTGACCCAGCCAAGGGAGGTCAAGCTCAGCAATGGCGGGATGGTTACGAGGACCCTGGCCGTTGGGCTGCATCCATAGGTGCTCACCAGTGTTCATGTCGATTGCGGTGATTCGACCGTATGGAGGCTTGAGTAGTGGAAGGCCCGAGGGCATAGGCACCTCTCTTGGTAAGCCTCTCACATAATTGAAGTCAGAACTGTCAGGGTCGGCAGGAGGAACGAGAGCGGTGACACTTGGGGATGTGACGGATGGGACGTAAAGGACGCCTGTCTCCGGGTCAACCGCTGCCCCTCCCCAGTTTGCACCTCCAACCCATCCCGGCATTAGGATCGTCCCCTTAGTACCTTCGGGACTATCATCAAGTAGGGTGGGCGGGGTGTACATCTCCCCGTACACGAATTCTGAGATGATTGCCTCAGCTTCTGCCCTAAGCTCAGGAGTAAAATCTATAAGGTCATCGATGCTAAGACCTTGTAAATCGAATGGGGCGGGGTGCGTAGGGAAGGGTTGGGTTTCTGCTGCCACTTCCCCCGGAACTTCAGAGGGAGGAACGGGTCGGTCTTCGATTGGCCATATTGGTTCACCGGTCTGCCGATCGAACGCGAATACGAAGGCTTGTTTGGTAACTTGTGCTACCACCTTCCTCGGTCGGCCATCAATGACTACATCTAAAACGTTCGGGGCTGCAGGTGGGTCGTAGTCCCAGAGACCGTGCCTTGTCATTTGATAGTGCCATACTCTCTCACCTGTTTCTACATCGACTGCAGCTACACTTTCTCCATATAGATTGTCACCCAGCCTGTGTCCGCCGTACCAGTCGTTTGTCGTTGTTTTTAAAGGCAGATAGACGTGCCCTAGTTCCTCGTCAGCACTCATCATTGTCCAGACATTACCGTTGCCACTGTAGGCCCAAGAGGAGTCTGCCCAGGTCTCGATTGCTGGATCTCCTGGCCCAGGGATTGGGCTGAATCGCCAAAGCAATTCGCCAGACTGAGTGTCAAAGGCCCTCACGTACCCAGGAGGAGCGGTCTGCCAGTTTCTATTGGGTGCCATCGCTTGTGAGCCGACGATCACAGCGTTACGAACAACAATCGGAGGAGATCTCCAAGTGTATGTCGTCACTCTGGGATCAGAATCAACCGCTAAGTCGATCACACCTCCCTCCCCGAAATCTGCTAGAACGCTACCCGTGGCCGCATCTAGGGCTACCAGGTATTGGCCTGATCCGAGAAAAACTCTCTCATGCGTACTATCACTCCAGTAGGCAACACCTCTATTCGTTCGGCCAGTGGGTCGATCTCTGAGTCCTTCAGCGTATGGGTCGTAACGCCATTGCTCGATGCCAGTTTCCGGATCTAGAGCCACTGCTTGGCCCATGTTTGTCGTAGCGTAGAGCCTGTCGCCAATTTTAATCGGCGTCACCTGGTAGTTGGGATTGATATAAAGTCCAGGATTACGAGTTAGGAGGTCGTAATCTGCCGATTGCCAGATCCAGGCGATCTCGAGCTGGTCCACATTGGTCGCAGATACCTGATCTAGCGGGGAATATTTACTAGCTGCTAAGTCCCGACCGTAATGAGGCCAATCGCCCGGATCAATCGCGAGTTCCTGCTCAGCATTTTTCCCAAAGCCTACAATACCGATGCCAAGTAGGAGAAAGGGAATCGTACTCCAGGGAGCCCTTAACCATCTCCTTTTATCGGTATTGCTAGTATCCATGAGGCTAGCTCGATTTTTATGGGCCCTCATTTAAGGGCCCCTCACGATTGAAAGGTTGCGAATATCCGTACTGACATGGTCAGCCGGGAAATGTAACAGGGGCCTTCGGATCGTGTTCAGCACTTCTAGGTGTCTCCAGGCCGGTTGCGACCATGCGTGGTGATCGGCATCGTCTTGATGCCGTCTGATCAAGTTTATCCAGACTGAGGTAGAAATCGATGTATCGCACTTTCATGTCCGCGTTGTTTTTCTGCGTTTTCCTGGTGCTCCAAAACGAGCTGATGGCCCAGGACACGTCCGCCCTTAAACCATCTGACTATGGGCAGTTCGAGAACCTTGGACTATTCGAGCTTGACCCGAAGGGGAACTGGCTTGTGTCTGGTATCAGACGTGTAGACGAGACTGCTGAGCTGCGGCTGATGGCTAGTGACGGAAATAGTGAACCACTTGTGCTTGAGCACGCCACGGGACCGGTGTTCAGTCGGGATGGAAATTGGATGGCGTATAGAGCTGGGGTTCATCCGGATGAACTTGAGGAGTCAGATGAACCCATCCATGACAGACTTGGTTTGGTCAATTTGGCCAACGGTGTGGACACGGTACTCTTTGAGGTTCAGCGCTTCTCTTTCCGGGACGACGGGACCTGGCTTGCTGCGAAAGGTTATGCGCCTACGGACACACTGGGTGCCGACCTCGTGATCATGAACCCCTCCACAGGGGCGCAAACACTCATTGGCAACGTTGATGAGTTTGCGTGGCAAGATGAAGGTGAATTGATCGCTGCCACTTTACGCACCTCTTGGGGGAGCTCGAACAGTGTTGTGCTTTTCGATCCCGAGGCTGAGACGCTTAGGACTCTCGACTCTCGTGATGCACACTACAGCGCTCTGAGCTGGCAAGATGAGTCAGCACAGCTCGGCGTTATGCGTTCGGTGGAGTTTGAGGGTCGTGAGGGTGATACACATGACGTTCTCCTCTGGGAAGATGTCAACTCTAGCTCAGATCCATGGGTTCTAGCAGCCCTCGGGCGGGACGATATCCCTGATACGTTGCGAGTGACGGACTATGCTGGGATCGATTTTGACGCTACCGGAGAGACGGTTCTTGTCGGCTTGCGGGACTGGGCGGTCTCAGAAATGAATATCACAGAAGTGAATGATGCTGAGTCCGATAAGGGAAGTGAGGAAGAAGAAGTCCAGCCGGCGGATGTTCAGGTCTGGCATTGGGACGATGACCAAATCCTCAGGAGCCAAGAATACCGTGCAGAACAGATCTCACAGCAGACTTTTCTGGCAGCGTGGCATGTAAGGGACGATGAACTCGTAATCCTCGGTGAAGATTTCTCGGAAGAAGTTGAAATTGTGACTGATGGAAACTGGGGGATTGTCCCCGACTACACGCCGTACAGGTTTCAGCGTCGCTTTGGCGATGGCGCTGCAGACTGGTACCGGGTTGATCTGCAGACGGGTGAACGCACACTTCTTGCCGGAGAAGTACAATTCGGTGTCGAAGCTGGAGGCGGGGATAGCCCAGTGTTGGTTTACGGGGATGATCATTGGTCTGCGATCGACCTGACTTCGATGCAGAAGACAGTTTTGGCTGAGGGCCGCAGCTTTACACAACCGCTTTTCGACCACGATTACCCAGGACCTCACCCTCCTTGGGGCGTCGGAGGGTGGGCGGACACCGGTGAGGCGGTGCTTCTTTATGACAAGTACGACATCTGGCTCGTTGAATTGGATGGTTCGTCCGCGACCCGCATCACACGAGGCGAGGAAAATGGCCGCATCTATCGGCTCGTCCGAATGGATTCTGATGTCAGTTTCGGGGACCCGTATGTCATAGATTCCACTCAGCCGGTCTGGCTGTCATTTATGGACGAGCGTACAAAAGACTCAGGCTACGCCAGAGCTGATCTTCGTTCTGGCCGAGTTAATGTTCTATTGGAGGAGCCCGCGGTAGTAAACTCGTTGACTAAAGCTGAAGATGCCGATCGGTATGCTTTGCGCATCCAGCGCTGGGACGACTCTCCTGATGTTTTCGTAGGAGGGACGGATCTTTCCGATCTTCGGCAGGTGACGCGCACGAACCCATTCCAATCCGATTACGCATGGGGTCACTCGGAACTGATCAAGTATACGACTGATGCTGGTCACGAACTTCAGGGGATCCTCGTGTTTCCCGCCGAATTCCGTGAAGGGGAACAGTACCCGCTCATCCTATACCAGTACGAACGACTGTCGGATGGCCTCCACAGGTACTACACGCCTAGCCAGCGGCGTTACTACAACTACCAAGTCTGGTCTCAAGAAGGGTATTTCGTGTTGATGCCCGACATTGTTTACGAACCTGGCCGCCCTGGCCCGTCAGCTCTAGATGCAGTTGAGCATGCGCTCGATGCTGCCGTCGCAACGGGCCATGTTGATGCTGACCGAATTGGTCTGATTGGTCATTCGTGGGGTGGCTATCAGGCTTCATATCTCCCGACTCGGACTGACCGCTTTGCAGCTTCAGTCGCTGGAGCAGCGATCACAAACTTCTTGAGCTTCATGGGTGCTGTCCATTGGAATGGGGGGTTACCGGAAACTGGACACTGGGAGACAGGACAGGCCCGGATGGCGGTGCCGTACTGGGATGACTTCGAGGCGCACTTAGAGAGTTCGCCGGCCCATGGCATTGAGGATTTGGAGACGCCGGTGCTGTTGATGCATGGTGATGAGGATGGAGTGGTAGACTTCCGACAAGGACTGGAGTACTACAACTATGCACGTCGGGCTGGAAAGGAAGTCGTGTTGCTTGTTTACCCCGGTGCAGACCATAGCCTGATCAGAGAGGAGCAGCAGGTGGATTATCACCGGAGAATTCTTGATTGGTTTGGGCATTATCTCAAGGGTGAACCAGCAGCAGTTTGGATTACCGAGGGTGAGAGTTGGGTCGAGCGGCGTAAAAGAATTAGTAACTAGCCTGTCTCCGCTTGCCCTGCTAGAAAATCTGTCTCATGCTCACTTCCCATCATCACGGGTCCGTAAAGCACCCGAGAAAGGAGAAGCTTACCGTGCATCGTTTGAGGTTCAGTCAATATCTCGCCGTCCTCGCCCTTATAATCCTCACTCCAGCAGGACTCAGGGCCCAGACGGACACTCGCCTTCAAGGTCTCAAGGACGAAGCTCTGCGGATGGTTGAGGAAGATGCCAAGATGGTTCAGGAGATCGTAGATATGCTCTTCAGCTTCGGTGAATTGGGCTTCCAGGAATTTGAAACCCAGAGGTATTTGACCGGAATCCTCGAAGATCACGGCTTCGAGATAGAATTGGGTGTTGCTGGCATGCCAAGTGCCTGGACTGCACGGTGGTCGAATGGGTCGGGATCTCCCGTTATCGCGCTAGGCTCTGATGTAGACGGAATTCCTCAGTCGAACCAAAAGCCAGGAGTTGCGTACCGCGACCCGATTCTCTCGATGGCTCCGGGGCATGGTGAGGGGCATAACTCCGGTCAAGCTGTAAATATTGTGGCAGCGCTCAATGTGAAGGAATTGATGGAGCGCGAAGACATAGACGGAACACTGATGATTTGGCCGGGGATTGCCGAGGAACAGCTTGGCTCCAAGGCGTTTTTCGTGCGGGACGGTGTCTTTGACGATGTAGACGTAAACCTATTCACTCACGTGTCCTCGAATTTCTCAGTCACATGGGGCCACACGAGCGGGAACGCTCTGGTTTCTGCACAGTTCCGTTTCACTGGAGAAACAGCGCACTCGGCAGGATCCCCTTGGCGAGGAAGGTCAGCGCTAGATGCGATAATGCTTCTTGCGCAGGCCTGGGAGTACAAGCGGGAACATCTGCGTCCTCCTCAGCGTTCCCATTACATAATTGTGGAGGGCGGTGACCAACCAAATGTCGTGCCTCAGACTGCCACAATCTGGTTCTATTTTCGCGAGGTCGACTATCCACGTGTTGTCGAGATGTATGACGCTGCAAAATTGATGGCTCGGGGTGCGGCAATGATGACGGGCACGGAGATCGACACGATCATGACGGTCGGTTCAGCTTGGAACCGGCACTTCAGTAAGCCTGTCGCTGAGGTCACGCAAATGAACATAGAGCGGGTGGGTCTTCCGGAATGGTCTGGGGAGGATGTTGCTTTAGCAAACGGACTCCAGCGTGATCTAGGTCAAGAAGAGCGAGGTCTCCCTACTCAAGTTCCGCCGCTAAGAGGGCCAATTAACCTGGCGAACTATAGTGGTGGAGGCTCGGATGATATCGGCGATGTGTCTTGGAATATGCCGACCATCACGATGCGTTACCCCGCTAACATGCCAGGTGGCCCTGGGCATAATTGGGCGAATGGGATCGCTATGGCGACACCCATAGCACACAAAGGTTCGCTGGCTGGAGCTAAGGTGCAGGCGCTTACTCTTCTCGACCTATTCCTGGATGGACAGACCGTTGAAGCGGCATGGGATTACTTCAATGATGTGCAGATGGCCGACATGACGTACACGCCCTTCATTACACCAGATGACAAACCGGCGATATGGTTGAACGAGGGTATTATGGCGCAGTGGAGGGAGCGCATGCGCCCGTTCTACTATGACCCTTCGCGCTATGATACTTACCTCGAGCAGTTAGGAATTGAATATCCGACGATACGCACCCGCCCAATCTCGGAAGATGCCTTAGGCAAGTCGGTTCCGAATAGGCATTGAGGGATAAGCACGTCGGAATACTCGAATACCTTTGCAGATAGACAGGAGGCAAATGATGGGAGAGAAGAACGAAACACGAAGCGGTATAGAGCGTCGTGATTTTCTCATGGCTGCCGCGGCAGCCGCGGCAGCGGGCGCAGTGTATCCGCTGGCTCTTGAGGCGTCGGATCCCGCGTTTCCTCGATGGATCGAACAAGAGCAGGAAGCA
The DNA here is from genome assembly GCA_002313925.1 of Gemmatimonadales bacterium UBA1120. Classification (GTDB taxonomy): domain Bacteria; phylum Gemmatimonadota; class Gemmatimonadetes; order Longimicrobiales; family Gaopeijiaceae; genus UBA1142. Next base: position 14,995 of record DCAZ01000099.1, on the reverse strand, counting down.
GCTTCGCCGATTCAATTGGGCCAAGGTGAACACCCAGCATTGGTTTTCCAGGCCTATCCCGGTGGTACGGGATCCCTAATGGAAAAACTATGGCGAGAGCACGGTCCAAGGATGTTCGACCGGCCAGCTATCCGTGTTCGTCCGTGGCGAGGTTCCGTGCCAACAAATGAGGAGGATATTGCATTTCTCCCGGTACATCGATTGTCGGCATTGGTGCGCTCGCGCCGAATCTCATCCGTTGACCTTACAGAAATCTATCTCGATAGAATCAAGCGTTACGATCCGATTCTACTATGTGCAGTGACGATTCTTGAGGATCGCGCTCGTGAAGAGGCCCAACAGGCAGACATAGACCTCCGCAGCGGAAACTGGAGAGGGCCACTTCACGGGATCCCGTACGGTGTAAAGGACCTCTTTTCGGTCACAGGAGCTCGTACTACATGGGGCTCGGCTGAGTTCGAAAACCAAGTAATCAACGAAGATGCTGAGCTTGTCGTCCGACTACGAGAGGCAGGTGCTGTATTGATTGCTAAGCTAGCAACAGGTGAGTTCGCTAGTGGTGACCGTTGGTTCAGAGGTCGGACGAAGAACCCCTGGAATGTTCAAGAAGGCTCGAGCGGCTCTTCTGCCGGCCCTGGTTCGGCAACTGCGGCGGGTTGTGTTGCATTTTCAATTGGCACCGAGACTCGGGGGTCGATCGTCTCACCTTCCCGGCGTAACGGTCTCAGCGCGCTTCGACCAACCTTCGGCAGGGTGAGTAGATACGGCGGTATGGTCCTTTCGTGGAGCATGGACAAGGCAGGCCCGATGTGTCGCACCATCGAGGACTGTGCACTGGTCTTCAATGAGATTCATGGAGCGAGTGAGCAAGATCCTGCGACGATCACTGCTCCGTTCGTATTCGACCGGAGGCCGGATTTGGGGTCATACCGCATTGGGTTCACAGACGACGCCCCTGAGTCCTTTCTCGAAAAACTCTCAGACTTAGGTGCAAACCTCAAAGAGATGAATGAGCTCCCCGAATTCCGATCTGACCAACTCGGCGCGGATTCGGCGGCAGCATTCGACTATCACGTAGCGCCGGGTGGGGTTGAGCCCGAACCGATCCCCCAGGACCTCGAAGAGGGCGAGGCTCGGCGCAGAGGCCGTTTCCGTCGCGGTCGGGATGCGCGAGCGATGGACTATGTCAACGGCCAGAGACGGCGCCTCATCTTCATGAAAAGAATGCAAGAGGCTATGGATGGGTTCGATATGTTTGTGAGTGGTTCCGGGGAAGTAGGCCTGACGAATGATACCGGACACCCCGCAACTATCGTTCAGTATGATTTTGGGGTGCGTAATCCCGATTCTGAGACACCAACCACGATGCCGCTCACGACTACGATTGTGGGCGATCTATTTGCTGACGATAAGATTCTTAATGTGGCACATGCTTTCCAGTCCGTGACCGATTGGCATCTGAGAAGACCCACTCTTCCAGATATGTAGGCTGTTACGGGGTGCCGCGAGCATAGGGCTGCGGCACCCCGTTATAGTATTCCCACCGAGTGAGCCAGGTGTTTGAGTTATAGGCCGTCGAGCAGCGTCTCAACGTGTGCCGCTGCGGCAATCGCTGTTCCGTCTACGTTGTAACCACCCTCTAGTAGCGAGACCAGACGTCCACCGCAGTAGTCATTGGCTATATCCATTGTAGTTCGTGTCATGCGCCGAAATACATCGTCAGTAAGGTCGAAGCAGCCAAGTAGGTCATCCATACGACTGTCGAAACCCGCGGACACAATGACGAAGTCCGGTTGGAAGTTGCTTACGGCCGGCAACAGCACATTGTCCCAATGCCTGAGCATATCGATATCCTTTGATCCGCAATCCAGGTGAACATTCAGGTTGAGTCCTGAGCCTTCTCCATCTCCACTGAGTGAGGGGTCTCCTGTGCCGGGATATGCTTGCCAGTCATGAGCTGAAAAAAAGAGCACGCTGGGGTCATCGTAGAACGCATTCTGGGTTGCGTTTCCATGATGGTAGTCCCAGTCGACGATCAAGATCTTTTCAAAACCGTGCCTAAGTTGCGCGTACCTAGCAGCGACTGCCGCGTTGCTGTAAAAACAAAAACCCTCTTCCTGTCCAGTATTGTTAGCGTGATGCCCCGGAGGTCTGAGAGCACAAAACGCATTACGCACCTGTCCATTTGCTACAGCGTCAATCGCGCCTAAGGATCCTGATACAGCAAGTTCTGCAATTTCACCTGTCACTTCGATTTCCCGAACGGCATCCACATGCTCTGGGGTATGGTGACTGCGAATGAAGGGCATCGAATCAGAATGCAGTTGTAGCTTGGTCAAGTCTGAGTCGAGGCCGCGCTCGGCGAAAGCTTGTGCAATTCGGATCAATCGTAATGGCCGCTCTGGGTGTGGCTCGCCGGCACGATCAGGTAACTCGTGCTCAAGGTACCTCGGATCTGTGATGAGCCCTGTACCCGTCTGGCTTGGCGAGACAGTACTGCTCACGAATGGTTTAGGCATTGCTCCTACTGCCAATAGGCTCTTCGTCAAGTCGCTGAGAAATACTCTCCGGGTTCTAGTCATAGATGTAGCTCCGTACGAGGAAAAGCCTAGCAATCTTCTCGTGGCCACTTGCCCAAGACAAGCGAGAATGGCATTCGTATCGCTCCCTTGGAACCCAGGGCTCACTGGAGAATAAATTCCATGCGTCACGTATCTCTTCTGTTGGCAGTAATGATTGCAGCTTTAACGCTCGTGCCGAATCTCGTGGCTCAACAGGACCCAAGACTCGAGGACCTTAAGGCAGAGGCAGAGCAGATGATTCGCGATCGGGCGAAGCTTGCTCAGGAGATTGTCGATCACCTGTTCTCTTTTGGTGAGCTTGGGATGCAGGAGTTCGAGACGCAGCGGTACCTCACAGGGCTACTAGAGGAAGAAGGTTTCGATATTGAGTTGGGAGTTGCGGGGATACCAAGCGCCTGGACGGCGACGTGGTCAAACGGCTCAGGTGAACCGGTGATTGCTTTGGGTTCTGATGTTGATGGGATCCCTCAGTCCAACCAGAAGCCTGGCGTTGCGTATCGTGATCCGATTTTGTCGATGGCACCTGGACATGGTGAGGGCCACAACTCTGGTCAGGCTGTGAATATTGTCGCGGCAATCGTGGTTAAAGAACTCATGGAACGCGAAGGAGTAAATGGGACTCTTCTGATCTGGCCTGGTGTTGCTGAGGAGCAGGTTGCTTCAAAGGCTTACTTCGTTAGGGAAGGGGTCTTCGAAGATGTAGACGTAAACCTTTTCACTCACGTTGGTAATAATTTTGGTGTTTCCTGGGGTCAGGGAGGCGGTAATGCCCTCTGGTCCGTCCAGTTCCGCTTCACAGGCGAGAGTGCGCACTCAGCAGGGTCACCCTGGCGAGGCCGGTCAGCACTCGACGCAATTATGCTCATGGCCCAAGGTTGGGAGTTCAAGCGGGAACACCTGAGACCCGCAGCTAGGTCGCACTATATCATAGTTGAGGGTGGGGATCAGCCGAATGTGGTTCCTCAGACTGCTACAATCTGGTTCTATTTCCGAGAGCGTGATTATGATCTCACAAAAGAGCAGTACGATGCTGCGGTCCTGATGGCTGAGGGTGCTGCCCTGATGACTGGCACAGAAGTCGATACGATCATGACGGTGGGAGCAGCTTGGGGACGCCACTTCAGCAAGCCCGTTGCTGAGGTCACGTACTCTAACATTCAAGCGGTTGGACTGCCGGACTGGAGTGAGGATGATGTCCGGTTTGCGGAAGCGTTCCAGAGAGAGATGGGTGTAGATGTAACTGGCTTGGCTGACTCCATTCGTGCTTTGCGGGGGCCGGTTGATCTTTCTCAATCCCTTGGTGGTGGATCCGATGATATCGGAGATGTTTCGTGGAACATGCCGACCGTCACGTTGAGTTATCCATCCAATATGTCAGGCGGCCCAGGACATAACTGGGCAAATGGAATCGCGATGGCGACCCCGATTGCTCACAAGGGTGCGGTCGCAGGGGCTAGGGTTCAGGCGCGTACACTTCTAGACCTCTTCCTAGACGGTGAGACGGTTGAGGCGGCATGGACTTACTTCAACGACGTCCAAACTGCAGAGACCGTCTACACACCATTCATATCACCAACAGACCAGCCAGCGATCTGGCTTAATGAAGAGATCATGGCACGATGGCGGCCGGAGATGCGGCCTTATTACTACGATTCGAATCGCTTTAGTACGTATCTAGAACAACTCGGAATTGAGTATCCAACGATCCGCACGCGGCCGATCTCTGAAGAGGATGTACCTGTGGGCAGCGTACCCGGTGGTTCTTGACGGGTCGGATTTTACACCGCGCATCTGATGATGAACTCGCCGTCGTTTGTTAGCATAGCTTCGGTTCTACTAGCTCTACTTAGGCCGGGGATGCTGGTTGGGCAGGGTATTGATTTGGTCGAACTGACTACGGAGGCGATCCAGGAAGCTTACGCCGCTGGGGAGTACACATCTGTGGACCTGACCAAGGCGTTTCTCGAGCGTATCGATCGCTACGAGGACTACTATAATGCGTTCATATCGATGAACCCCGAGGCTTTAGACATAGCAGCGCGTCTCGACGAAGAGTATCGCTCTTCTGGCCCAAGGGGCCCACTCCATGGAGTTCCGGTTGTCATTAAGGACAACATGGATTACAGCGGGCTCGTGACGACCGTGGGGTTCTGGGGTTTCAGTACTGCGATGGGCGGAATCGATATGATTCCTAGCGACGATGCTGCCGCTGTAGAGCGACTGCGTGATGCTGGGGCGATTATTCTTGGCAAGACAAATCTTCCTGATTTTGCGGGACACGGGACACGCACAAACAGCTCTGTCGCTGGTGTCACCCTTAACCCCTACAACGTTACCAAGGCTCCAGGTGGCTCTAGCGGAGGCACCGCTACCGCGGTCAATGCAAGCTTTGCTGTGCTGGGGTTGGGGACTGAGACCGGAGGATCGATACAGAATCCCTCATCCGCTCAAGCATTGGTGGGCGTCAAACCAACATACGGGCTTGTTCCGCTAGAAGGTGTCTATCCGATCAACGGGAGCTACGTCGATGTAGTTGGGCCGATGGCGAAAAATGTATACGATGCAGCTGTTACCCTAGATATCATTGCCGGTCCGACAACAGATGATTTCGCGACATTCGCTGCGGCGGATCACATCCCAGAAAACGGATATGCGAGTGCTCTTGCTGAAGCGGCCATTGAAGGGAAGCGTTTTGGTCTTGTTGGGTCGGGTTGGCGAGAGCGCTGGCTCCCCTTGGACCCTAAGACTGAGACAGTTTATCGGGAGGCCATTTCTACCCTCACAGACCTTGGGGCAGTGGTCATCGAAGATCCATTTGCAGGGTCAGCCTTTATAGAGCTCTACGGCGAGCGACCGGGCGTCCCATCGCAGGGGGCATACGACAGGCAGATCTACCTCCAAGGTCTTGGCGCGGATGCAGCATTTCACAGTATCGAAGAATGGGAAGAGCTATCGGGAGAGTTATTCGGTCGTGGTGGCAGAGGACGTGGTGGGCAGGGTGAAAGAAGACGGGTTCCACCGGCTAGGCCGGGCGCTACAGAAGAGGGCGATGCGTTCCAGTCTTGGCGCATGGAGATTAGAGAACTCTTTCGGAGTGTCATGGCGGACTATGAACTCGATGCTCTTTTCTTTCCTCAGGCGGGTGCACCAAACCGGGATCTGATTGAGGATCCAGAGCGGCCGGATTACAACCCGAACAATTGGCCAGAGTTGCCCAGTAACATTATCAACGACTTCGGGGTTCCAGTTGTGACTGTCCCGTATGCATACTATGAGGATAGCACCCCCTTTGTCTTAGCTTTTATCGGGGACATGTGGACTGAGGGTGACTTACTCGGTTATGCCTATATCTTTGAGCAGGCAGTCATGTCTCGCCGTGCTCCTGAACTCATTGATAAGGGCAGCAACTGAGTTTTGGGATTCAACTAACTGAGCCACTCGGGTGTCTCCGTTTTGATAACACCCTACTTGCCCTTATCCCGACTAGATACAAGGCAACGATGCCACTTAGCCATAAATGCAGCGGAATCTTGGGGTTTTTATGGGTTGCGCTGATAGCGGCTCCTATCTCTGCCCAACAAGTAGAAGGCGAGGCGCCAGATCCTCGACCCAATGTCTTTTTTGATTGCGACGGGAGAGACTGTAACTCTGAGTACTACCGTACCGAGATCACCTGGGTGAATTGGGTTCGGGACCGCGGGGTTGCGGATGTTCATGTCATCATGACCAGCGTGACCACTGGTTCTGGTGGTCGGGAATACCAGATCGAGCTGATTGGTTCCCGCGATTACGACGGGTACGAAGACACAACTCTCCTCCAAGCGTTTTCTACTGATACTGATCGAGAACGGCTGGATGCGCTCACACACACGCTTGGCATTAGTATTGCGCGCTTCGCGAATGAGTCGGGGTTTCGAGGGATTGTGACGCTCCAGGGTTCCGACGTTACAGGCAGAGATCCGGGAGGCTCACGTTTGGTGTCGCAGGAGGAAGTTGATGACCCGTGGAACCTCTGGTTTTTTCGTTTCAACGGGAGTAGCAACTTAGATGGTGAGCAGACTCGATCGAGTCTGCGGCTGAACAGTAGCCTATCTGCATCCCGTGTATCGCCTACCTGGAAGCTCAATTTCTTCGGATACACCAACCTCAACCGAGTTGAGTTTGAGTTGGAGGATGGGACGTTCACTGATCAGCGTACAGACTGGAATTTCAGCCAAATGATCACGTATGCGCTGAGCGAACATTGGTCGATCGGTGCCCTGAGCCAGGCATCCCGGTCGACCCGCTCCAATATGAACTTTAGGGCTGAACTCACACCTGCAATCGAGTACAGCTTCTTCCCCTATGATGAAGCGACTAGGCGGTCGCTAACGGTCTTTTACAATATTGGCCCCGCGTACAGGGATTACATCGAGGAGACCGTGTTCGGAAAATTCGAAGAGACCAAATGGGAACACTCTTTGGAGATCGAACTCTCCCAGCGCCAACCTTGGGGTGATGCCGGGATCACCGTGCGAGCATCGCACTACCTTCATGATATTGACCGTCACAACGTTTCACTCCGTGGCGACGTGGACTTCAGGATTGTGAGGGGGTTCAGTGTCAACGCTCGTGGGGATATCGGCTGGGTCGACGATCAGATTTATCTATCTGCTGGTGGCGTGACAGACGAGGAAGCTCTCCTGAGGCTCCGTACTAGAGCCACAGACTTCAATTATGGACTCACCGTCGGTTTCACAGTTCTATTCGGATCAATCTATAACAATATTGTGAATAACCGGTTCCGTGGAGCAGGCGGTGCAGCCGCGATGGCGGCGTACCGTATGGGCGGTGGTGGCGGGAGAGGTGGGTAGGAGTGTCCCGTCCGTGTAGCTAGCCACAAGTGCTATTCGTCTGGCAGAGCGAACGCTATGAGGCCTCGGACTGAGTTGGAGCCGGTTACGCCAATCACGATGAATTGTTGCCCATCGCTTGTTTCGTATGTCATTGGGTTTGCCGTGCCTTCATTGCCCAGGAGATCACCCTCCCAAATGGTTTCGCCTGTGTCACTATGCACCGCGTAGATTTGGGGGTTATACCCACTCAGGAAAACAAGTCCCCCAGCTGTGATGAGTGGACCGGCGTTACCCATGCGCCCCAATTGGGGCAACTCCACACCGGCGAGCATAGGGTGGTTTCGGATTCCTGGCTGATCACCGAGTGGAACCTGCCATAGGTGCTCGCCAGAATTCAGATTGATCGCTGTAAGTGTGCCGTAAGGGGGTTTTAGGATCGGAAGTCCCGAGACTGTTAGCCCCCGTAAACGTTGCACATAGTTTGCATCTGCAGTACCTGGCTCAGGTTCTACCAGTTGATGGACTAGGGGGCGATCCTTACTCGGGATATAGAGCACATTCGTCCTAGGATCAAATGCTGCTCCGCCCCAGCCTGCTGCCCCAGTTGCACTGGGCATTGTAACCGTCCCCTCCAAAGATGGAGGTGTGAAAAGTGGGCCTAGGCGGTAAGACCCGAGTAGTTCGATCGCTTCCGCCTTTATTTCCGGAGTGAAGTCGATCACATCGTCCAATGTGAAACCCTGCCTAGCGAACGGGGCGGGCTTAGTCGGGAAGGGTTGCGTAGGGGCAGTGCGCTCACCAGGCACGTCACTTACAGAGACCTGACGTTCCTCGATTGGCCACACAGGCTCTCCTGTCACTCGATCGAAGACAAACGTGAAGCCAGATTTGGTGATTAGAGCTACCGCATCGATGACACGTCCATCCACTTCTATCGTCACAAGATTCGGGGGGGCTGGTGGGTCATAGTCCCAGATCCCGTGATGTACGGTCTGAAAGTGCCAGACACGCTCACCTGTTCGCGCGTCTAAGCATAAGAGAGACTCTGCAAATAGGTTGTAGCCCTTTCGGTGCCCGCCGTAGTAGTCACCATTGGGCGTACCAACGGGTAGATACACGAGGCCGCGTTCTCTATCGACCGTGAAGGGGGCCCATACGTTTGTGGAACCCGTGTAAGACCAGGATTCGTCCTCCCAAGTGTCATTACCCAATTCACCGGGCTGTGGAATTGTATGGAAAGACCAGACTTGTGTGCCTGTCCGTACATCGAACGCCTGAATGTCCCCTGGAGGGTTACGGCGATATACCCGATCATCTGGCATCCCGCTTCCGAGGATGACTAGGTCATTCCAGATGACTGGGGGTGAGGTATTCGTGTAGTGGAGTTTGTTGATTTCCCAGATTAGTCCTTCAGTGAGATCAATCTTTCCGCCTACTCCGAAAGATTCGATTGGCTGTCCGGTGGCCGCATCCAATGCGATCAAGTGCCAGCGACTATTGATGAAAATCCGCCTCTGATTTCCGTCGCTCCACATCGCGACCCCGCGGTGGCAGAAGCCGCAGTTACGAGGCAACTGTCCCCAGCTGTATGCACGTGGGTCATAGCTCCAGTATTCTTCTCCAGTGCGTGCATCGAGAGCGACAACACGACTATACGGTGTACTCACATACATCGTGTCGTTGATGACGATGGGGGTGGCTTCGAAGCGTCCAGGTCGGACACGCTCACCCCTGAATGCCAAACTGGAACCCGCCACTGGCTGCTCTTCTGCATCCCATGTCCAGGCGACCTCGAGCCCAGTGACACTCTCCCGGTCGATTTGCGTTAGGGCGGAGTACTTCATTCCCCCGGGATCACCTCCGTAGACTGGCCAATCGACGTCTTGGCATTCGACCGAGGGTCCAATGCCCATAAATAGTACGATTAAGAAGAGCCGGAGAATGTGGGCCTCCAAGAGACGGTATTGGGAGAACGTTCCGAGGGTATGTTAGAGTATCAAGGCTAGCGGCTTCCCAAAAGGGATTGTCTGGCGCGGTCCTAGGAAAACCTCATCTTGGCCATTTGGGGCTAACCTGCCCAACGCGACTCAGTGGAGGTGTGTCATGAGATTCGCCTTGAACCTTACATTGATAGGGATTACCAGCCTGAGCTTTTTGCTACTCACGAACGAGGCAGTCGGTCGGTCTCCGTCCCTGCAAGAACTTCAGCAGGAAGCTCCTAAGAAACTGCTTTTTCTTACGCATGCTGGGCTCTATAAACACACGAGCCTTCAGCCAGCCGAGGAAGCGCTTGCTTCTTGGGCCCCTGCAGCGGGTTATGAACTCACTACCCTCCAGGGCTATCTGCAGGACCAGCAAGCGCTCGACTTGTCGATGATCACACCCGATTACTTGGCGCAGTTTGATGGGTTGATAATGATGACGAATGGGAATCTCCCACTCGAGGACTCACAGAAGAAGGCGCTGCTAGATTTCGTAAGGAATGGAGGTGGTTTTGTTGGTGTCCATAACGCTTCCTTAACCCTCTACAACTATCCTGAATTCGGCGAGATGCTGGGTGCGTATTTTCGTAGGACGGTTAGCCAGAACCACATCGTCGTGCTAACGGTAGAAGACTTAGAGCATCCAGCGACGAAAATGTTGGGTGCGAGTTGGCCGATAATGGATGAGTTTTACCAGTTCGGTACTTCCGCTTGGCATGAAGATCGGCCGCAGGAAAATGTGGATATACTCTTCGGTAATCGCATACCGCTCGGCTTCTCGCGTAACCGGGTACGTGTACTACTTAGCATTGATACTGAGGCTACTGACATCTCTGGGTTAGAAGAGATTGAATTAGGGGGTGATTATCCTCAGTCGTGGGTTCAAGACTTTGGGAAAGGGCGCTCGTTCTACACCTCACTTGGTCACCGCGACGATATTTGGAGCAATGACCCCGTATTCCGCGCACATCTCATAGGTGGTATACGATGGGCTCTTGGCCTAGAAGATGGTGATGCTACTCCACTTGGCCGTTAACTCTTTTTGTTAGGGTCAGCAAATTGAACGTTCCTGGGCTACGTCAGGCACGATGTACTTGAGTGTTAGATCGCAAGAGGTTCTGGAACGTTGGTCCGTCTGTCCACGCTCACATACCTTCAGGTGCCTGACTGAAAGTGAGCGATAACGAACAAATGGAGGTTTAGTGGCTGGCCATAACAAGTGGTCAAAGATTAAGCGCAAGAAAGGCGTCAATGATGCAAAACGCGGCGCACTTTTCACCAAGCTAATACGTGAGATCACGGTGGCAGCACGAGATGGGGGAGGGGAGCCGGATTACAACGCCCGCCTTAGGCTTGCGGTCGATACGGCCCGGGCTGCGAGCATGCCGGCTGAGAATATCGAGCGAGCAATCAAGAAGGGCACGGGCGAACTCGAAGGTGTCAATTATGAAGAGGTCGCTTACGAAGGATATGGGCCCGGTGGGGTGGCGCTTTTCATCGAGTGCCTTACGGACAATACAAATCGCACTGTAGCAGCGGTACGTCACGCACTAACCAAATACGATGGTAGCCTGGGGACAGACGGCTCGGTTGCGTGGCAATTTGACCGTAAAGGCCAAATCGTGATTGATGCGGGACAGTACGATGAGGATTCCTTATTTGAAGTAGCCATAGAAGCGGGTGCAGAAGATGTGATTGCAGATGAGGATGAATTCATATTGACTACAGAAGCTGCTGATTTCGTGTCTGTTCAGGATGGAATTAAGGAAGCAGGAATTAAGCCCACTTCGGTTGAACTCACTCGAATTGCTAAGAATGAAGTTGCGGTAACGGGGCGGGACGCGGAGAAGATGCTCAAGCTTCTTGAAATGTTAGAGGAGTTGGATGACGTGCAGAAGGTTCACTCGAATGCAGATATTGATGAGGACATCATCGCAGAGGCGATGTGACGGAGAAACTCAACGAAGTCCTGGTCTTGGGGGTTGATCCTGGGACCGCGGTTACTGGCTATGGCTTAGTCGCGCGCGGGGAAGGTGGTGCGGTTGTCCTTGTAGAATGCGGTGTTATTCGAACGTCACCTGATCATGTTCTCGCGGACCGGATCCGAGAGATCTATGAAGCGATTGTGGCCTTGATCGTACGTCACCAACCTTTCGTAATGTCTGTCGAGGATGTTTTCCACGGTAAGAACGCCCAGAGTGCTCTCAAGCTGGGACATGCTCGAGGGGCTATTCTTTTGGCTGCGGCGCTCCACGAGGTTGCTGTTGCAGAGTATGCTCCTCGGCAGATCAAGAAAGCTGTCGTCGGGAGTGGTAATGCGACCAAAGACCAGGTTGGTTTCATGGTGAAGCAGAAGCTTAAACTCAAAGAATCCCCGAAGCCTGCAGATGCAGCGGACGGGGTCGCAACAGCTCTCTGTCATTGCCTGATGGGCAGCTTTCCCGGAGAGCTCTATCTATGATCTCACGTCTTCAAGGAAAACTCCTATCCCGAGATGCTGCATGTGTAGAGGTCGAGACTTCGGGAGGAGTCGTCTACGAGGTGGAGGTCCCAATCACAGTTTTGCAGGGGCTTCCATCTCCGGGTGGCTCAGTTGAATTGCGTACCCTACAGGTCGTGACTGAGAATTCTATCGCTCTGTACGGGTTTTCCAACGCTCACGAGCGACTGCTTTTCCAGAGACTGCTGACTGCTACAGGGGTGGGTGCGAAACTTGCTCTCGCGATGATGTCAACCTATTCGGCTGAGCGTCTTGCAAGGGCCCTAGTCGAGAAAGACTACACTGCGCTTCAGCAGGTGAGCGGCATAGGAAAGAAGAAGGCAGAGAAAATCGCACTCGATCTTGCAGATAAGGTCGCAGACCTTGCAATTGTGACCCCTGTAGTGGATGGCGTGACCGGTGGCGCGCAAGACGCTGTGCAGGCCTTAGTAAACTTGGGTTACTCATTTTCAGTGGCTGATACCGCGGTCCGCGCGGTATTGGAGGATGAGGTTCCGGACTCGACTGAAGAGTTGGTTCGGCGAGCTCTTTCGGCTACCTGAACTTATAGCAACTTGATTATGAGCATCTTGAGTCGAGTAACCTCTGATTTTACAGGACATTCCTACAATGCCGTAACAGAGCGACTAGGGGGTGTAGGTCTTGAGTGCTCAGTCTATGTCTTGCATGAGGTGTTGGACTTCGGGGAGATTTCCGTATGACTGAGCACACCCATATAACAACACCCGAGTCACTCACCGAAGACTCAGCAAGTGGACCAACTCTGCGGCCCAGACAGCTAGAGGAGTTCATCGGGCAGGGTAAGGTCAGGGAAGCGCTGTCAATTTCGATTGAAGCCGCGAAACAGAGGCGTGAGCCTCTTGATCACATCCTGTTCCATGGACCTCCGGGCCTTGGCAAGACGACCTTGGCCGCCCTCCTTGCTCGGGAGATGGGTGTCAACATAAAGACGACGTCAGGCCCCATACTCGAGAAACCAGCCGACTTAGTTGGTATTCTGACTAACCAGCGGGAAGGGGATATCCTTTTCATCGACGAGATTCACCGGCTACGTCCGGTCATTGAAGAGTTTCTCTATCCTGCGATGGAGGACTGGCAGGTCGATATACGCCTCTCAGACGGGCCAAAAGCTCAAACGATGACGATGAAGGTGGAGCCCTTCACCCTAGTAGGAGCCACTACTCGTTTCGGATTATTGACTGCTCCAATGCGTGCCCGCTTTGGTATCGTGCATCGACTGAATTTTTATCCGGCTGAAGAGCTCGTGACCATCGTCCGTCGGAGTGCTGAGATCTTCGATGTGGAGACGGATGAAGAAGGGGCTATTGAGTTGGCGAGACGGGCTCGCGGTACCCCGCGAGTAGCAAATCGACTGCTAAAGAGGGTCCGAGACTTTGCTCAAGTTCGTGCCCAAGGGAAGATTGATGGGCAAGTCGCGCAGGATGCACTAAAGATGCTCGATGTCGATGAGTACGGCTTGGATGAAATGGATGCACGTGTCCTCAAAACACTCATCGAGAAATTTGAGGGAGGACCTGTAGGACTGAATTCGTTAGCTGTTGCCATGGGTGAGGATGCGACCACCCTGGAAGAGGTCTATGAGCCTTTCTTGATTATGGAGGGGTTTCTGATGAGGACTCCTCAGGGACGTGTCGCGACCCCTCGAGCATTCCGCCGTTTCGGTTACACAATCCCAGACGGCAATCTAAATGCTCAGGAATCGCTCTTTACCGACGGGTCGTGAGACGGGACTTGGTTAGTTCGCTTCGGTGACGTTATCGCCTGACGGTTCGCACGTATCCGACTACGAGTACGAACTTCCGCCCGGACGTGTGGCTAAATACCCTGTGCCAGTTCGGGATGCTAGTAAGCTACTTGTAGTGGAGCGTTCAGTGGATGCTCTGTCACCGGGAGAAGACAACTTTCCTGAATTCCGCCACCTGCAGTGCAGGGATATGGTTGAGTTGTTCGAGCCAGGTGATGTGCTTGTCGTCAATGAAAGCAGAGTGCTGCCAGCGAGATTACTAGGAAGGAAATCAACTGGGGCCCCCTCGGAAGTTCTGCTCGTGAGGCCATCAGCCGATTCAGGTGACCCTTATGTTTGGGAAGCTCTAGTGCGACCGGGATCAAAGCTCAAGCCCGGCCGGACGGTAGTTGTCGCGCCTGACCTAACAGTGGAAATCTTAGATTCGGCACCGGAAAGTGGTCGGTTGGTCAGGCTTGTCTCGGACCTCACACCGGAGGCTGTAATCAACAAACACGGCCACATGCCCCTACCTCCCTACATTGGCCGGTCGGATGAGCCGATTGACCGGGAGCGATATCAGACTGTATACGCTCGTGAGCCTGGTTCGATAGCGGCACCCACGGCCGGGCTCCATTTCACGAAGGATTTACTAACACGCTTGCAGGAACACGGAGTCCGTCGCGTTGCTGTGACGCTTCACGTTGGGATTGGGACTTTTCGCCCTGTAGCGGTTGACGATCCAGCAGAGCATGAATTGCATGAGGAACACTATCATATATCCAAGGAGGCAGCCGACGCGATCAATACGTCCATCATGGCAGGCAGCCGGATTTGGGCGATCGGGACGACCGTGGTCAGAACACTTGAATCGGCTGTGGAAGAGGGAGGGCTTGTTCGACCTGGGTCAGGAACCACGCAGCTTTTCATACGTCCCTCGTTCAATTTCCAGATCGTAAATTGTCTGCTGACTAATTTTCATCTCCCGCGGTCTACATTACTGATGCTTGTGGCTGCGTTCGCAGGGTATGACAACACTATGGCAGCCTATCAACAGGCGATGGTGTTTGGTTACAGGTTTTATTCGTACGGAGACGCTATGGCGGTTGTGGATCACCATTAACCTTACTTCTTATACTCATCCTGTGGTCAACGATCGTGTCGAATATTGCTGCTGAAATAAGGTTAGACTGCATTCGAACGAGCAGCGGTTAGATTTTACCCGCTATGTTCGACTTCAAGATTGAGAGCACTGAGGGTGCTGCCCGACAGGGAAAATTTTCCACACCCCACGGGGAGGTGCAAACGCCGGCGTTCATGCCGGTCGGAACGCTCGGTACTGTGAAGGGCCT
>DCAZ01000105.1:6333-24568 GCA_002313925.1 Gemmatimonadales bacterium UBA1120 | reverse complement strand
TTCTCCGACTAGTGGAGGTAATGCGCCCACCCCCGCTTTAAGTAAGAGAGCCTCTTCGGCCTCATCTAAAGATCCCCTCACGGTGTCCACTGCGACGACTTTATGACCCATATTACGAAGAGCACTTGCAACCTGGACCCCAGATGACAGCGATACCTCTCGCTCATCAGAAACCCCTCCCATCAGGACTGCTATTCTCATGCGGTTAAGGCTCTCACGACGTCATAACGTGTGACGATACCCACAAGCTGGCCGTTTGTACTCACCAGACAGGCCGCATTACCCCGCGTAAGAAGAGTCCTTACTTCCTCAGAGTCGACATGATCAGCGATCACTGGGAATGGAGGGGCCATCACACTATCGACAGGCCTGTCGAGCAGCGCAGTATCCACTAGTACTTGGCTCATTAGACTTGTTTCTGTAACCGACCCTACACAAGAGCCATCGGAGACAACCGGCAGTTGGCCGATGTCATGCGCAGTAATCGTTGACAAAGCAATCCGTATCGATGTTCCCGGTTCTACTGTGATCAGCTCTGGCGCATCAGAAATTTTCTTGTCGATAAGGTCACGAGCCGTTGTATGCCTGGATCTCTCAAGGAAGCCATTCTCACGCATCCATTCATCATCATAGACCTTGCTCAGGTAGCGTTCACCCCAGTCACAAACTAGCGAAACGACGAAAGCATCTGGATCATCAATTTGCTTAGCTAACTCGATGGCTCCGTGAACCATGAGACCTGCTGAGCCACCCGCAAATAACCCCTCCTCGCGTGTCATTCTCCTTGCCATCGCAAACGCTGCTTGGTCCGGGAGAACTCTATAGTCGTCAACGACATCAAGATCCAGTGTTCCAGGAATCTTGTCATTACCAATGCCTTCAACTTTGTAAGGAGTGCTCTCTCCTACTTCTCCGGTATTGAAGAACGGAGCAGTTATAGAGCCCTCAGGATCAATACCGACTATGCGGACAGCCGGGTTCTTTTCCTTTAGGTAACGTCCAACACCTGTGATGGTGCCCCCTGTCCCGGCAGAAGCCACGAAATGGGTAACCCGCCCCCCACTCTGTTCCCAAATCTCCCGCCCTGTTGTCTCATAATGGATCTGCGGATTTGCCTCGTTGTAAAACTGATCTGCCATCACGGCACCCGGAGTCGCAGCTGTTATAGCACGTGCTTTCTGGAGATAGTGATCAGGATGGTCAGGAGGCACTGCCGTAGGCGTGATGACCACCTCCGCTCCAAAGGCACGCAAGAGTTTGACCTTTTCACTGCTCATCTTATCTGGCATCGTACAAATGCAACGATATCCCTTGAGCGAAGCCGCCATCGCGAGAGCGAGCCCAGTGTTACCTCCAGTAGCTTCGACGACCGTCCCACCCGCCTTGAGAGTCCCCTCCCTCTCAGCTGCCTCAATCATTGCAAGACCAATACGGTCTTTGATCGAGCCCCCCGGGCCCATGAACTCCAGTTTCACATAGACCGGCGTGCGAGCACCATCAACAACTGAGCTTAACCGTACCATAGGTGTCCATCCAATCAGATCTAGTACACTGTCGTATGGCTCCCTGTGGCGTTCAGACATTGGAGACAAGGCTTTCGTAACCCCTATAAAGTTGGATAGGACACTAATTTTTGTTATCAGGCGAGGGACGCTTAGAGAACTGAACAGGCAACGTCACCCATACCTCAATACTCTCCCCATCTTGGTTAGCCGGATTAAACCGTAGGTCTATTGCTCCAGCAACCGCTGCAGAATCGAAAGCGGAGTAACCAGAGGATTCGAAGATCTCCACAGAGTCGACAGAACCTCCTTCGGTAACTCGCACCCTTAGCAACGTTTCACCCTCTATAGCTTGATCCCACAGGCTTAGCGGGTAATCAATCGTCATCTCTTCTAGTAGTGGTATCGGTTGTTCAATTTCGCTTTCCCCACCGCACGAGAACGCTGCAACAAGCATTCCAAGAATTACGAAGCCCCCTAGCGTTCTCCTTTGCAAACAAAAGTCTTCGGTGGATTTCATTCGGTGTTCTCGACTCCGTGTGCAACTGCCCTCAATTGATACAGGAGTTCCAGGGCGTCCCGGGGAGTCAAATCATCTGGATCCATCCCGCGCAAGCGAATCAAGGCAGGGTGATCTGCCCGAAACATCGATAGCTGGTCCGGCGCAGTTTCCGATCCTGGACGATGAATACCATGCCTCCCGAGGCCTTCTCCGCCACCCGTGTGTGTTCCCTCCAATTCCACAAGGAGTTCCTGCGCACGTGCTACGATCGTGTCAGGCAAGCCAGCAAGACGGGCAACCTGGATCCCATATGAACGATCTGCACCCCCCTCTAGTAGTCGGCGCAGAAACACGATATCCGATCCAACTTCTCGAACCAAGACATTCATATTCTTCACACCGGGAAGCAGATCGCCTAGTTGGGTCAACTCATGGTAGTGCGTGGCAAAAATGGTTTTCGAGCCTAGTTCTTCGTGCAGATATTCAGTGACGGACCACGCAATCGACACGCCATCATACGTGGAAGTCCCCCGACCAATTTCATCGAGCAAGACCAGACTCATTTCAGTGGCTCCATGGACGATCGCTGCGGTCTCGCTCATTTCTACCATGAACGTTGACTGACCGCGTGCCAGGTTATCGGAGGCGCCAACACGAGTGAATATGCGATCCGCTACCGGTATTCTGGCCTGGTCCGCAGGTACGAAAGATCCAATCTGAGCTAAGAGTTGAATTAATCCGACTTGCCTGAGCACGGTGCTTTTACCTGCCATGTTTGGTCCTGTTAACACGACGATCCATCCATTCTCGTTAAGGCAAATGTCGTTCGGAATGAACTTCTCACGGGGCATCATCGTCTCTACGACAGGATGTCGACTAGCTACAAGTTCGAGCTCAAAACCCGAGTGGATCTCAGGCCGCACATAATTTTGGCTGGCTGCGATTTCTGCGAAGCTTACCAGCACATCTAGCGTCGCGATTCTCGCAGCGGTGTCTTGGAGCCGACCGATCTCCATGGCGACACGCCCTCGGATATCACTAAAAAGCTCAGCCTCCAAATGCGAAATTCGGTCCTCTGCTCCGAAAACTTTCTCTTCCCATTCTTTGAGCTCAGGAGTGAAGTAACGTTCAGCGTTCGCGAGTGTCTGCTTCCTGACATAGTCAACAGGCACCTTGTCTAGGTTTGCTCGAGTAACTTCGAGGTAGTAACCAAAGACTTTGTTGAAACCAACCTTCAGAGATGCGACCCCGGTTCTTTCACGCTCACGAACCTGGAGACTTGCTATGAAGTCCCGTGCCCCGTCTCTGACTGCACGAAGCTCGTCCAAATCCTCGGACCAGCCCTTTTTGACGACTCCCCCCTCCTGGAGGGTCGCCGGCGGGTCATCTGAAATCGCCCTTTTCAACAGCGCGGATACGTCCTCCAAACAGTCCTTGTCGACCGCACATTCACGAATCATGGAATCTTTTGCTTCAATACCTGCAGCCTGAATCTCAGGGAGCTGCTCAAGAGATCTCCCTAGCCCTGCGAGATCCCGTGGTGTGACTCGCCCCGTACCGACCTTGCCCGCTAGCCGCTCAAGATCTGTAATGCCAGAAAGGGATCCTCGAATCTGCCTTCTGACGTCAGGGCGCTCTACGAACTCCTCCACCGCTCCGTGTCGAACACAGATGTCCTCAATGTGAATAAGCGGCTCTAGCACCCAACGACGCAGAAGCCGTCCACCCATGGGTGTCGTAGTGACATCGAGGACATCGAGTAATGCACCCCCTTTTTCTCCAGTGCGAAGAGGCTCAATCAACTCGAGATTTTTTCGAGTCATCTCATCGAGAAGCATGATCTGGCCAGGACGGCGAATCCGAGGCGGTTTCAGGTGTGACACGCCCGCAGGGCGAATCTCTTTTAAGTACTGAACAAGCGCCCCAGAAACCCGCACGAGCGATTGATCTTCAGATTGAAATCCAAAGCCATCAAGTGAATGGACTCCGAAAAAACTCAGGAGGGCGTCCGTTGAGAGGTCTACGTCGAACATCCAGTCCGCACGCAGAGTTCGAGGAATGGATGGCTCAGCCGCCCAGGTCAACTGGTCCGAAGTTTCAAGCGAGTAAGGCAAGAGCAGTTCTGAAGGCTCCAGCCGCCCAAGTTCGGCACGAAGTTCACTGGCGGGAACGAGCTGTGCAGACATTTCACCCGTTGATACGTCCAAGACGGCCATACCGAAGGAGTCCGTCCCCGCGTCAACGAGAGCCACCAAGAAGTTATTCCGGTGCTTCATTAGGAGTGAGTCGGCGAGCACAGTCCCAGGTGTAATCATCTCTGTGACTTCTCGCCGGACAATCCCCTTCGCTTCCGCGGGGTCTTCAACTTGGTCGCATATCGCAACGCGTCGGCCCAACCTCACGAGCTTTGATAGGTATTCGTCAAGCGCCTTGGCAGGGATCCCCGCCAAGGGCACTCCAGCGGCAGCCCCGTTGTTCCGTGATGTGAGGGTCAGGCCCAGTAGCCTTGCGCCCTCTTCAGCGTCGTCATGGAACAGTTCATAAAAGTCACCAACACGGAAGAATAGCAGCGAATCGGCATGATCTGCCTTCGCTTCTCGCCACTGCCGCATCAGGGGTGTGTCCGCCGGGGTCATACGTGAAAGTAGACTCGAGGAGCCCATGCTCAAGGATGAATGTCAGTAATCGACGATTTTAATGTGCTTAGTCATTACTGGGAACTCTGAAACTACTGCGGACCAACTCCTCATCTTGCGCATCTCGTACAACAGCCGCCGTGAATCCAAGCCCGGTCACTCGTCTTGAGAATTCCGTCGCTTCTATCGAGGTCTCAAAGTGACCTGCACGCACATGGATCAAGTTACTTTGTGGCATCCGCACCAACCTAACATTCAGATCAGCTGCACGAGCAAGATCGAAGAGCGCGGCGGCACGCCCCTCATTTGAGAATGCCCCCAACTGAACTGAATACGGTGCTGTATCAGCCGGAGTCGCGGCATCATCTTGATCCTCAACAGGCAGCTCAGAAATTGTAGATCGTATAACCAGAGGGGGGGCTGCCCCTGGGGCTCCACTGATCCATGCTTCGGCTTCAGCCAACACTGACGAGCCAGGGTAATCTCGCGAGAGGGATGCCATATGCCGTTCGAAATCTGCGGTACGACCTCTTTCATAAGCTTCCTGGATAAGCCTGTAAAGCGCCCGGGCAGTAAAGGGCCCGGCCGGATATTCTACGACCAGACGCTGGAAGTCCCTTACGGCCTGTGATGGGTCAACGGTAAGGCGGCCACGTAGCCAGAGGGCGTACTGGCGTTCTTCTCTCGATGCGAGGACCCGGGATTCTTCCCACCAGCCTAATAAAGCAGCCCGTGCCTCATCAGAACGACCATTTTGCGCAAGTTCTTCAATCTCTGGGAGCCTAATAGCATCCGTCTGAGCCCCTCCGGGGAGAGGAACCAGGGATGACATAGCAAGAATCAACAGCCCGATTCCATTTAGACGACCTATCATGCGGCAACGGCCCGTGACATCAGACCCAATAGCCACTCTTCGACAAAGTGTTGATCACTTTGCGGCGATGCCTTCAAGAGACGATCAGCCCGGAGTAATCCTTCAATAGCAGCGTCGAGCTCACCTGGTGGCCATTTCTTGGATTGG
The DNA here is from genome assembly GCA_002313925.1 of Gemmatimonadales bacterium UBA1120. Lineage (GTDB taxonomy): Bacteria > Gemmatimonadota > Gemmatimonadetes > Longimicrobiales > Gaopeijiaceae > UBA1142. Next base: position 18,907 of record DCAZ01000105.1, on the reverse strand, counting down.
GCCATCACCCGCTTTGCCAACCACTTTTGGTGAGGTGGAAGCGCCGCCTCTAGACTACGGAAACCTTTGGTCGATGCGACCCCTAACCGCAACAGATGATTTGCTAAGCCTATCACGAGCCCGACCCCTGATTCACCTTGCCCAATCAGAACGTCGAGACCCGTTAGTGCTTCCTGAAATCGGCGTTCACCGACGAGGTCAAACCAACGCCAACGATCCTGTGACGGGAGTTTCGTTCCAACAGCTTCAACATCATCGATCGTTATAAGTGAGCGATCTCCCAAGAAGTCAGTGAGTTTCTCTAGTTCGCGGTCCAGTACCCCTAGATTCGTTCCGATCGCTGATGAGAGTGCCTGCGCTGCCTCTACCTCAATTTCCACCGAATAAGCTTCCCGGGCCCTGTTGATTAACCAGCCTGGAAGATCCGCACTCGTGAATGTCTTGAATTCTACCGAATGGGATAGGCTTGAAAGGTCTCGGTAGAACTTAGCTCTGGAACCCCGTGGCACCGTGCAACTCAGGATTAACGCGAGACCAGGTGGCGGATTTCTAACAACCTCCAGCATGGTTTCACGAGCCTTCTTACCTGAAGCGAATCCTTCCACCTCTCGTACCACAACTACACGCCATTCAGCCATCATCGGCGGAGTGGCCATGATTGAGGCCACAGTTTCTACCTCAGTTTCAGTACCCCTTAGTTGGTCGAGATTAAAGTCTTGGGTCGCGGGATCGAGGTGCGCATCAATCAGGGCAGTAACCACCTGTTCCTTACGGAAAGCGTCTTCACCGTGCAGATAGAAGACACCACCTCGAACCTTGGCAAGCGCGGGAGGGAGTTGAGGTATTGTCACTCGATCAAACTAAGTCGGCATTCGTCCAGTGAAAGTGCTGCCCGAGACAATCCGCCGAAGCTGGCTCTCTAGCGTTGCTGACCGAGTCCTGCGCGACGAAGCACACCACGCTGTCGGGAACGTTGGGACAGGGGTGAGTACTCGAAGAGCAATGCGTGAGCTTCATTCCACAATTCTTGCCGGAAATCCGAGAGTGCTTGTTCACTGAGGTCGGCAAAAGGATACACAACAAATCCAGATGAAGACGAACTCATGACTAAGGGCTGCCGCGTGACCTGCAGGGGAGGTTGCTCCACGACAACCGTCTCGAGAGCTATCTCGGGAGTAGCATCCCTGAGTACAGGTAACCAAGAAACGATCATGAGGATGACTGCCATCGCTAGCAGAGCCGGCGGCATAGCAAAAGAAGCTGCACTGCGGAGAGAATACTGATCATCAACATGATGAAGTCGGTGCCTAAGCCTAGGTACAAAGTTCTCGCTCAGTTTCGGCTTTGGCAGGGTCCGTAAGAGCGCCGAACCTTGTTCGATCACGCGCCGGTGACGACTACACGCAGAGCACTCATTAAGGTGCTCCTCGAAGGCCCGTACGTCCTCCTCTGCCGTGTTTCCGTCTATAAGATCGGAAAAATTCTTGAAGTATTCGGAACAAGTCATTGAGACTGATACTGCACCCACCACACACGGGTTCCAACAGTTGCGGCCCCACCGGCTTGATCCCGTGGGGCCGCGGTCCTCTCTACCTGCTCTTTTTTGGTAGAGAATTTATTTTCAGATCTCAGTCCTTTACTCAATCATGGGTGCGATAATCTTCGCAAAATTATTGCGAGCGCGGTTCAGGCGGCTCTTTACTGTCCCAAGGTTACATCCAGTGATCTCCGCGATCTCTTCATAGGTCTTCCCCTCCAACTCTCGAAGCACAAACACCATCCTATGGTGCTTTGGTAACTCCTCAACAGCCTCCTCTACCCTCGCCCTCAGGTAGCGCTTCCTGTAGAGATCATCAGGTTTGTACTTCGGGTCCTCCCACTCTAGTGGTCTGTCGTCGGTACTCCAGTTCTTTTTAATCGTCTGGAAAAGTACCAACGGATTGCGCGACCTATTTCTGAGTTCGTTCTTGGCTAGGTTGCTCGAGATCGTGTAGATCCATGTTGAGAACTTCTTCGACTGATCAAACCTGTGTAGATGCCTATAGACTCGAACAAAAGTTTCCTGAATCAGATCTTCACTCCGCTCCCGGTCTCCGATAGTCCGATAGACAAAATTGAGTAGTCTTTGGTCATAACGTCGGACCAATTCACCAAATGCCCGATCATCACCGTCCAGTGAAGCTTGAACTACATCTGCGTCACTGAGTTCGCGAAGCTTGAAGTTTCGCTCGTGAGCTTTGCCCTCGTGAGCAATAGGCTGGACGCTCTCGTCTTCGCGGATACCGGCCACGTCTAAACTCCTCAACTATAGAGAACACTCTTTGCTGGCATATCAATGTGCAGGCACCGTGCCACAAGAAAATGCCCTTTCTTCAATAGGTCTGTCGACCTTGCGTCCTCTCTGTGTGACGCCTGTAGACCCTCAATGTGACATCCTACCGCTTCATATCGGCTCTGATCAAACAACTTCTAGTGGCCCAAGCCCGAGGGCGTCCACTGAACCTAAAATACTGTCTGCATCACCAACGATGACAACCTGGACTTCGTCAGGATGAATATGCGCCTTAACGGCTGATGTTACCTCCTCGGTTGATACCGAACGGATGTTGTCTCTGTATAGATGGTAGTAGTCGTCCGGAAGACCGTACACGAGGATTTGATTGAGTCGAGAGGCAATCTGGCCAGCAGTCTCAAGATGCAGACCGAATATTCCGGCAGCGTAGTCACGAGCCGCATCCACTTCCTTTCGTGTCACACCGTCAACCACAAGTGACTCTAGTTCGGAAAGGATTTCCCGAACGGCAGAGGCCGTTACCTCATTACCCACAGCAGTTGATACCTGGAAAGGCCCTGGTTGAGAGCGAAAACTGAACCGTGACCTAACTCCATAGGTGAAGCCATTTCTTTCTCTGAGGTTCAGATTAAGGCGGCTGGTAAAAGTTCCACCAAGAAGAAGGTTGCCAATCGAGAGTGGAAGATAATTTGGGGTTGTACGCGCAACACCTACATGACCTAATCGGACCTCGGACTGCACTGAACCAGGCCGGTCAAGGATCCACACGCGGCGCTCGCGTGTTTGTGCATCAACACGGAAGTTGTCTACCGCGGATGGAGAACCGATCCAGGAACCGAAATATTCACTAGAAAGTGACTTTATCTGCTCTGGGTCAACGTCACCAACAACGATCAACCCTCCAGACCCTGGACGATAGCAAGCTTCCGCATAACCCCTGATTTGATCACGTGCCACTGAGCTGATCGAGGATTCTGTCCCTACTTGTGGCCTAGCATATGGCAGACCCTCTGCGTAGAAGCGACGACTAACTTCATCCGATGCGAGAGCGGACGGGTCCATAGAACGCTGTCGTATCTCCGCGAGCTGTTGTTCACGTACACGGTCAACTTCAACACTGGGAAAGTCCGGTTCCAGAACGACTTCAGCTAGAAGAGCAAATGCTTCTGGAAGTCGATCCGCTAGAACTGATACTGAGATGCTGGTCCCTTCCCAGCCAGTCGATACCCCAAGTCTTGCACCTATTCCCTCCAGAGCTTCAGCAAGCGAGGAACCGCTGCGTTTCAGAGTGCCGCCCTCGAGAGCATCACCTGTAAGAACTGCAGTTCCTGCCCGCCCTTCAACCAGGCTCCCCTCCCCCGCCCGAAGAAACAGATTGACACTTACAATTGGTAACCGAGGGAGTACGCAAATCTTGAGGTCAAGTCCATTCGGTAGGGCCCCTGTCTGAACTTCTGGAAAATCAAATTGCCGAATTTCTCCACTTGCAGGCGGCTGGGTGCGATCCAATAGACTCAAGATTTCCTCTTTGGCTCATAAACAAGGACTGCCCGATTATCAGAGCCGAGTTGTGAGGCTGCAAAGTCCCTGATCTGCTCTACCGTCACCGCTCTGAGTCGATCTATTTCGTGGTTCAAGCGATCGGGGTCATCAAAGTAGAGGTCAAACATCGAGAGTAGGTTAGCCCGTTCACCCACATGCTCTAGCGCTCTCACCAAGTCTGTTTCGGTCAGAGCTATCGCACGATCAACCTCACTTTGTTTTGCTTCTACTAAAGCTTCAATCTCTTCCGTAAGTGCTGCTTCAAGTTGTTCAGGTGTCGAATCAGGATATCCAGTCGCCCAGGTAAGAAGCATGGAGGCGTTGGTTAGAAGGGGAAACGCATAAGTCACAACCCCCTTCGCAACACGGCGCTCACGAACAAGTGCACGGTAAAGACGGGACGCACGTCCCATTCCAAGCAGTGCCCGGGAGACCTCGGCAACCGCAAAGTCCTCTGAGGAATAGGGGGGAATGCGGAATCCTATGATGACCCGTGCCAGCGGCACTTCTGCAAAAACGTGCTCTCGAACAGTGTCACCAATGATTGGCTCCAAACACGAGTCTCCCGGAAGTGGCGGGATAGGCGCTCCGGCTTCAATTTCTCCGAAATAGCGCTGGACAAGATCCATGACCTGAGACTCGTCAAAATCTCCTGCGATCGTTAACACAGCATTATTCGGGACATAGTACGTACCAAAAAATGCGGCCACATCTTCTAGTGTTGCAGCATCTAGATCTTCTACCGACCCAATCACCGGGTGGTGATAAGGATGATCCTTTGGGTAGATCAACGCCTGAAGGCGTTGGTCCCAGTCACCATATGGCTGGTTATCATACCGTTGGCGTTTTTCATTCTTCACGACATCGCGTTGGTTGTCGAGCTTCTCCTGGTCCATTGCCGGAAGCATCCAACCCATCCGGTCAGATTCGAGCCAAAGTGCAAGTTCCAGGTCTCGGGAAGGGACTGTCTCGAAGTAGTTGGTCCGATCGAACCAGGTGGTCGCATTAAGGGTCCCCCCAGCACGTTCGATCAGTTCAAAATGCTTGTTCTTAGGGACATGCTTGGAACCCTGGAACATCATGTGCTCAAACAGGTGCGCGAAGCCCGTGTGGCCGGGACGTTCGTTTCTAGACCCAACCCCATACCAAATATTCACTGCCACTATCGGCACAGTGCTGTCCTGGGAAAGGACTATTTTTAGACCATTATCCAGACAATGGCGCTCCAAGGGGATCGCAAGTTGGTTCATGCGCCCATATCCGAGTCATCACGTCTTCCGGTGGTAACCAGATTTCTTCCAGTCATCTGTTCAGGAAAAGAAATGCCCATGAAATGCAACACCGTTGGCGCAACATCAGCTAAGCGCCCAGGGCCCTCTAGTTCATGTGCGGCATCGCGGGGATCAAAGACAATGAAGTCCACTGGCTCAACTGTGTGAGCCGTATGAACATCTCCGTTGTCGTTGAGCATCTTCTCAGCATTTCCGTGGTCAGCAGTGACCAATGCAACCCAGTCTGGGTGATCCGCGACCGAATGAATCAGTTCACCGAGGCATGAATCGACTACTTCAACAGCTTCGATCGCAGCTTGGATTGAACCCGTGTGCCCTACCATGTCCGGATTTGCAAAATTTACCAAGATGAAGTCGTACCTCCCATCGCGAATAGCCTCCGTAACCACATTCGCCACCGGTCGAGCACTCATCTCGGGCTGAAGATCATAGGTAGCAACTTTTGGAGAAGGCACAAGAATGCGATCCTCACCATCAAACGGGGGCTCCTCTCCCCCGTTAAAAAAATATGTGACGTGCGCGTACTTCTCAGTTTCCGCAGTTTTCAATTGTTGGTGCCCTTCTTGGGAAATCAGTTCTGAAAGACATGCCTCCAGACGCTCCAGCGGAAAAGCCACTGAGACAGGAAGTGCTGGATCGTATTCAGCCATGGTCACAACGCGACCAGGGATAGCTCCTTCTCGTTTGAAGGCATCGAAATTGTTGAGAGTCATCACCGAGGTAAGCTGCCGCATACGATCAGCACGAAAGTTCATTAGTAGCAAGGCATCCGCCTCGCTGATTCCCGCCTCACCAACACCACGTATCCCAGTGGGCTCAATGAACTCATCGGTAACACCAAGAGCGTAGCTCTCCTCAAGAAAATCCGGAGAGTCCGTCCAGTTTTCAGCTTGACCATTAACAATCAATTCGTAAGCACGTCTCGTCCGGTCCCAGCGATTATCCCTATCCATCGCCCAATATCGACCAATAACTGAGGCAACAGCCCAATCGGTGCCCTTCGTACAAAGCTGTCCGATTTCTTTGACGTAATCAGTTCCAGCCTGGGGAGAGGCGTCACGTCCATCCATGAAACAATGCAGCCGCACCGGGATGTCTGACGGAAGAAGATCTAGGACGGCTGCAAAGTGCCTTATATGACTATGGACTCCTCCGTCCGAGAGCAGGCCAGCGATGTGAAGAGCCCCTCCACTCTGTCTTAACCCTGCAACGAGAATCTCAAGACCCAGGTGATCAGCAAGCACTCCGTCCGCGATTTCTTTATCAATGCGAGCTAGATCCTGCGGAACAATCCGTCCCCCTCCCAGATTGAGGTGCCCGACCTGAGAGTTACCCATCTGATCAGCAGGAAGCCCAACATCGATACCCGAGCAAGCAAGTCGAGTCCGAGGGCAATGATCGTAGAGTTCACGGAAGTGTGGCACACTCGCGAATTCAATCGCATTCCCCGGAGTCGGAGATCCCTTGAAGTCGGAGTGACCCCAGCCGTCTAGAATGATTAGGAGAACCTTTCTCATGGTAGAATTCTAACAGGTCAATGTTGAGTTTAGGCCACTTTTGATTTAGAGCCTGATCCGAGTACCAATGTTTACTCTTGGTACAGACCCACATACAGTGGTGACTTCGACACCTGATCAAGGAGACCTAGACGTGCGCTATACCCCTTTTCGCATGGAGCGGTGGCAGTCGACTTACGAGCACCGAGTGCGATACAACCTCTCTGAGAGTGCGGTGCACCCGCTCACGGTTGGCGAACTCTTTGACATTGCTGGAAAGGAAAGAGGCACTGACCAAATCGAATTGGGATACGGTCAGTCCAATGGGTCTGACAAGCTAAGAGAGAGGATCGCTTCGCTCTATTCAGGCGCAACAGAAGACTCCGTACTCGTCACTATAGGTGGCGCAGAAGCTAATTTTACATGTTTTTGGCACCTCTCTGAATCACAGGGCAAAGCCGCGGTTATGCTGCCCACGTACGGACAAGTCCCCGGGTTAATTGAGTCTTTCGACAATCGGATTCTACCGGTGAAGCTGGTGGAAGAAGAGGGATGGCAACCTGATCTATCTGAACTTGAGGCGGCACTTCATGAAGGGGCTCGCTTTGTAATTATTACGCACCCAAACAATCCCACCGGGGCCGCACTATCTCGTGAGTCAATGCAGGCGATTGCGGAACTCACTGAACAGCATGGTGCTTGGATCATGTCTGATGAAGTCTACCAGGGCGCTGAAACCAACGGGGAGATCTCGTCTTCCTTTTGGGGCTGCCACGACCGTGTCCTGATCACGAACTCGATGTCGAAAGCTTATGGTATGCCTGGCCTTCGACTTGGGTGGATCGTCGGACCGCCGGACTTAGTAACGGAGCTTTGGGGCCGGACGGACTACACCAGCATCGCTCCCCCAACTTTATCAGATGTTCTTGCTTGTATGGCTCTTGAGCCCGCAACGAGGGCACGCATTCTAGATCGCACAGGAGAAATCACGCGTGCTAACTTGGGGCTCTTAGAAAAGTGGATGGCAACACAAGAAGGGCGCTTCACATATCGCCCACCGGATGCCGGAGCGTTCTGCTTCACCCGCTATTCCGCAAACATCAATTCCACAGAGTTTGCTGAAAAACTCAGAGTCGAAAAAGATGTCCTTGTGGTGCCCGGTGATCACTTTGGAATGGACCACTATCTACGTCTCGGATTTGGAGTTCCTGAGGAAACATTGCTCGAAGCACTCAATCTCCTTGAAGAAGCATTCGACGAGGTGACGACTTGAAATTGAAAAAGCAGTGCTTGCTAGCCCTCGTGCTAGCAAGCACAGGAACTATGATCGGGTGCATTGGGCCTGAATCTTCCAGCGTATCGAGTGAACTCCAGCCAGGCGCACGATACCAGCCGGGTACCGAGATGGGGATCTATACCCCTGAGCAGCACACTAACTATGATGGTCGTTTCATTGTGAGTGCGAGCCAGGTTTATCACTTGGGAACGCTAGACGATACTTCTCCCTGGGATCACATGGGTGATGATGGCAGTAGCGTGCAAGCGGTAGGCGGCACAATTGAGCTTGACGTCGATGAACGAGCTAACACTGGAACATTCCGAGCTGAACTTGACCTTCCAGAGGGGCACTATGTGGTTGAGCTCGATCGATTTGAGGAATTCTCACCATGCCAGGATGGGGGTATCGCAGCGTTCCTCTATGAGCACGGCAATGCTGGCTGCGGTGATGCGAACTGGCCCAAGAGTCTTCTATACCTAGCCGGGTGGGGTTGGGGAAGCGCAACGCTTGATGGTGCGACCCTCTACGACGAGCACCAGATTCACTTCATGATCACACAAGGAATGAGAGATCGTGAAACACTGGTTGTGCGGACAGGTACAGGAACTGATGCCGGAGCAGTTAATCCGGCTCAGATGCAACTAGATTTCTATATCAGAAGCCCTGAATCCAATGAGAGAAACCATCCAACACGGGAGGTTTTTGATCACTTCTTTGCGATGGAAGTCACCTGGCGATAGGAAGGCCATCTTAAGAATCTGAGATCAGGATTCAGTAGCGACTAAAAAAGTTTCCGCACGTTCTCGAGTGGGCGACCAATCACAACACGCCCTGACCGCTCAACGATCGGACGTTGAAGTAGCCCTGGCTCAGCCACTAGCGCATCCAGAATTGTATCATCATCTAAGTTGGGGTCGGCTAGACCCATCTCCCTATAAGACTTCTCTCGGGTCCGGAGCAGATCGCGTGGAACTAGAGCCCCTTTCCTGAGCAGCGCGACCAAGTCTTCTTTTCTGAGGGGTTCCAAGAAATAGTTCACTCGTCTGAAGCTGACACCTTCTTCCTCAAGAAGCTTCACGAGCTTCCGACATGTTGTTCAGGTGGGTTTCTCGTAGATCGTGGCCCACTCGTCAGGTGTTGGAGTACTCATCTGTGATACCTATTCAGATTGATCCACAACAATAGCGATATCCTCTATCGGTTTTTTTGTAATCTCTGGGACCGTGGCACCTTCCTCTGGATATCCACAGACAAGCACTAGGAATGCACGTTCGTTATCCGGCCTATCGAGTACGTTATTGAGGAATTTCATCGGCGAAGGTGTATGTGTCAGTGTAACGAGACCAGCATAGTGAAGAGCAGTGATAAGCATCCCCGTGGCGATACCGACTGATTCTGTCACATAGTAGTTCTTTGCCTTAGTCCCGTCAGAAAGCACCTTGTAACTCTCTGCAAATATGACGATGAGCCACGGCGCATCCTCAAGGAATGGCTTGTTTTCATCGGTTCCGAGGTGTTCTAGGGCATCAAGCCACTCTTTGGGGGCTTTCTCTTGGTAAAACTGCCTTTCCTCCTCTTCAGCTGCTTCACGAATACGGGACTTGAGTTCCGGATCACCCACCATGACGAAACGCCAAGGCTGACGATTTGCACCATTGGGGGCAGTCCCGGCAGCTAGAATACAGTTCTCAATTACGTCCTTTGGCACGGGTCGGTCAGAAAATTCTCTCACCGTGCGGCGACGTCTCATCTTAGCGAGAAACGCCTCAGCCTCCCGCCGCATCTCTTCCGGAGGAAGTTCCTCGTATGTAGAAAGCGGAATAAAGTTCGCTCGCGCCATGGAGTCTCCGAAATCAGTCGTTAGTGGATCAACTCGCCAAACAGCTTAACGAACGAATCAGCCTCCTCCGACTGAGCAAGCACTTCTGCTGGCGAAATCCCAAGCGTTTGAGCCAAAAGTCTGACATTGATCAGTGCAACAATTTCAGCGGATTTAAGTTGGATATCAGCCCATCCGCTCTCGGGCGTGCTCCTGTATTGTTGGTATAGTGTAGCAATCTCACCAGCCGAACTCTGCTCGGGTATCGGCACATGGAGAGCAGCCGCACTGACCCCGTAGCGTGCAGCAAGTTCTGCCCAACTCCGGCCCGAACGCCTCAGGGCCACCAACGCTTCTGCGGAAACACCAGTCCTTTCCGCGATGAATAGAGCTACTGGAACCTCGTCTTCATCAAGCTCCCATTCATTCAGAATTGCAAGCTCAGTTGGAGGTAGAGTGAAAAACTCTCCCACTGCCCGGAAATACCCTTGGCGCACAACCTCCGATACTGGAGTTTGAGTCTGAGCGAGCGCTGGCACACAAATCACGCCTAAGAATGGCAGTGATAACAGCCAGGCACGATTCGTAGGTCCTACCTGAGAAAGTCTCATACAGCAAATCTTCTTGTCGTGGGCTCTCGGTGCCAGAGGGGACAGTCTGCGATAGCCTTTCCTATCCACAGCGAGAACAATTCAATCATTAAGGCCGAATGTAACGAAACCGATCTGGCATGACTCTTGATACTAGATAGGAACAAGAGCGGGTCTAGCACGCCAACGGTGAGGTCACCATGAAAAACGGCGGAAAGCAAAGTAACGATAAACAGGCCCGAGGCCCACGTACTACCTCAGTTATTACCGAACAACGGAAAAATGTCGTGGACTCGGATGCACACGTGGTCTTTGACTTTACGGACCTCCATAAGCCAGCAGTCTCCGATCTTGCCTTAGTTCTCACTGCACGCCTACAAACACCTCCAAGTGAGAGCGTTTGGGCTCGGGAGATTCATCCGAGGACTGCAGAGATCCTTCGGGCACTGAGACTAGACCACATGTTCCCGTGTTATCCTGACCCCGACCATCTCCATTAATGGGCACCGTGACACCGTCCTAGTACGAGGACGACTAGTACAGCTCGCCTACTAGCGTCCTAGGACAATCTGACGGTAGCTCTCTGGATTCCACTCGGGAGGATTTAGAGCATTCCCGATATCAACACCAAGATAGAAAATCAGCTTGGCAATCCTCGCTGCTTTATCGTGATCGATTCGGTTAGGCTCATCATCACGGCCATGGTAATCATCATGCGTACCATTGAAGAAAAACAGAATGGGCACACCCTTTCTGGCAAAATTGTAGTGATCCGATCGGAAATAGAAACGCTCATCAGGCCACAGATCATCGATCGCCGTCATTCCAATCTCGGGGTGCTCGGAATTGACCCTCCTCAATGTTTCGCCTAAATCGGAGTGCTCCTTCCCTATAGCGACGATCGTGTCAGGCCAGTTCCTTCCAACCATATCTGCATTGAAATTGGCGACGTACTGCTCAATCGGGGCACTTGGATTTTCTGCATACCATTCACTACCCCAAAGCCCCTTTTCCTCGCCGCTCACAAGTAGAAAAACCATCGATCTCTTAGGAGCAACTGGCAGTGCTGCCATTGCCTCTGCCACAGAAACTATAGCTATCGTCCCTGAAGCATCGTCGTCAGCCCCGTTGAAGATTGTGTCTCCATTTGCGTCCGGTTCACCTATCCCGACATGGTCCATGTGAGCTGAAAAGACCACGTACTCCTCAGCAAGGGCAGGATCACTACCATTCAAGATGCCAACCACGTTAGGTGCTAGGATGCCCTCATCTCGGACCACCTGGTTAAGGGTAAGTTCGAGGCCCTCTACGAGACGGGCTTCGATATCACTGCCCGAGCGCTCCTGAAGAGAACTAGCATTGATTCCGTGAGGCTCTAGAATCTCTCTTAGGGCTGACATTCGTAACTGAAGAATCGGTGCGAAAGAACCTTCTGCTCTCCGCTCACCCCAAGCCTTACGTACGGTGGGGCGTAGTGCTCTCCTAGCACTCGCGGTCCAGGACTCATCACCACTAGAGTTGGTGACCATCACCGAGAGAGCTCCAGCAGTTATTAGGGCAGAGAGCCTTTGTCGCATGCTTCGATCTACTCCATCTGAATCCGCAGGAGCGACCACGATCACGTGATTCCCTGCAAACGGTCTTGCTTCAGAGGTTTCGAGAGTACCAGACCCTGAGATCAGAATTAGTCCACCTTGAGCATTACCGGTTACGGTAGTTCCTGAGACGGGGATGAGATCCCGGCCAAATACCAACCGCGTACCTGGAGCGTTAAGGCCCGATGCCTCGCTATCGACTACAATGGAACGGAGTGGGTACCTCTGAATGAAGCTACCATCTCTGGCTCCGCCCCGAAGGCCTAGTTGTTCCAACTCTTTAGCGATCCAGGCCGCCGTCATTTCAAGGCCTGCGCTCGGGGTATTTCGCCCCCCCATAGAGTCATGGGCAATCACATTAATCCGCTGAGCGTACCCTGCTTCCGTAATCGTTGCAGCAGCTTGCTCGAGACCCGGCTGTTGGGCGGTGGCCACCACGGGAAGCGTAAGCGCGATCAGGATAGCTACTGACCTCTTTTTCATAACGGATTCCATCCCAGCAAGGTATATGGGCAACGAAGTCTGAAGGATAAAGTGATGGCACACCAGCCCTTAGGCTACACTCATACGAGTCACGCAACGTATGAGGAGCCCCCCCTTGCACAGATTGGTTATCGCAGCCTGATTTCTCGTCGCGGGAAGACCCGGATATGGATCAGTGCTTGGGG
>DCAZ01000105.1:0-5995 GCA_002313925.1 Gemmatimonadales bacterium UBA1120 | reverse complement strand
CCGCAGGCCCTACACATCACCGATCGACCGCAGGTACTCCCGGTCCCATGCCGCGATTATGCTTTCTAACTCCGAGTAGGGGCCGGGCGTGTAGGCCTGGGACGAGATGCCTTGTTGGGATAGGGCGCTGACGTTCCAATCCTGTTGGTTAGTCATGCTCCAAAACTCGATCGCGCTGCTCGGGTCGAAGTCCGGGGCCGCCATTGCCGAGGGATGGAAGAGCCAGTCACAGATGACCCTCGATCGTTCCGGTGCCAATCGCTCAATCCGGTGGATGAGTACGTAGTCGGGAAGCAGGCTCAAAAGCATGTTCGGGTAGACCGTGTAGTACTGGACACAACTCAGCTCCTCGCCGCTTAGGTCTCCCAGTGAAGGTGCACATGTCTGTCCGCTCATGGTCATGCTCCCGCCCTCGATCGACATCCGCATGGGGCCACCGAGAAACGGTCCCTCCTCCAGGTCGTTCGACGAGTTCTTGAAGGATGTGAGCTTGTTCAGGATGGGATGGAGGCTCGGACAGTGATAACACTCTGAGTAGTTCTGGAAGATCAGCTTCCAGTTCGCGGGGATCTCGTAGCTGATGCTGTGAGCAATCTCCAGCTCGTCCATTGTCCATGAGCCAAACTTGTCGATGATAGGGGCGAAAGCCCGCTCGAAGGGCTCAGGATCTTCGGCGAGGTTGATGAATATACAGCCCTCCCAGACGGCCACGGCTACGGCCTTGAGTGGGTAGGCATCCTGGCAAAACGATTCGACCTCGTCCATGAACGGCGCGCCGATGAGCGAGCCATCGAGCGCGTACGTCCAAGCGTGGTACCTGCACTGAATGGACTTGGATAGCCGACCTTCAGGCTCGGTGAGCAGCCGTGTCCCGCGATGCCGGCAGACGTTGTGATGCGCGTGGATCTCGTGGTCATCATCCTCGAGGACGATGATGCTCTCCGACTCGATCTCGCGCAGGAAGTAGCTGCCGGGGCCATCGAGTATGCTCACGCGTCCAGCGTAGATCCATCGCTCGAAGAAGACCTTCCGGGTCTCAGCCTTATAGACATCTTTACCCGTGTAGTATCTGCGAGTGAGGGTCTTCGCTCCTTGGGCTGTGCGAGTCGACATGGCGTGTCCCTGAGCGTGTGGTTCCGCGCGGCAATCTGTTAAAATATTGGCCTTTTGGATGTCCGGAAAGCTCAGACACAGATGTCTTGCCTGTGGATTGGCCGCGGCCTAGACTGCGCGCCATGCTGAGGACCACTCCCTTCCACTCTCGTACCGCACCCCTGAGCGAGGCGCAGAATTGGCGGCGCTGGTCGGGGTATCTCGCGGCAAGTTCCTACGAGCTCCATCACGACCGCGAGTACTGGGCGATCCGCAACTCGGCTGCACTGATCGACGTCTCTCCCCTCTACAAGTACGGGATCGAGGGGCCGGACGCCGAGCGATTCCTGGACCGCATCGTGACCCGGGATGTTACCAAATGCAAGCTGCACCAGGTGCTCTATACACCCTGGTGTGACACCGACGGCAAGGTGATGGACGACGGAACACTCGCTCGGCTCGCCTACGACTCCTTCCGGCTCACTTCGGCCGAGCCGAACCTGCGATGGCTGTTGGATAACGCGCTCGGGATGGACGTTTCGATTCGGGATATCACGGACGACCTGGCTGCGCTGGCCCTCCAGGGGCCGACCGCGCGACGGATCCTGCATCACGCCGCGGATGGGGTCGCAGACGACCTGGGCTTCTTCCGTCACACGACCGGTGAGATCGGGGGTGTGCCTGTCGAGATCACGCGAACCGGGTATACCGGTGACCTCGGTTATGAGATCTGGACGGCGGGCGACAACGCGGAGGCTCTCTGGGATGGGATCATGGAAGCCGGAGACACCCACCTGATTCTCCCTGCGGGCATGCTCGCTCTCGATATCGCGCGCGTTGAGGCCGGTCTGGTGCTGATCGGGGTCGACTATGTGCCTGCGCATCGGGCCGTCATCGAGGACCGGAAGTCCTCCCCGTTCGAGTTGGGGCTGGGCTGGACGGTCAAGCTCGACAAGAAGTCGTTCGTGGGACGTGACGCTCTGATAGCTGAAAAGGAGCGTGGTCCCGAGTGGGAGCTCCGAGGGCTCGAGGTGAATTGGGATTCTCTCAAAGCTCTGTATGGCCTGGTAGGCCTTCCACCCCAACTTCCTTCCGAGGGTTGGCGCACGAGCGTGCCCGTCTACAGCGGGAATGCACAGATCGGGTACGCGACGAGCGGGTGCTGGTCTCCGCTTCTCAAGAAGTACATCGCCCTCGCGCATCTTCAGTCCAGATACGCCAGAATCGGGACCGACCTCAGTATGGAGGTCACGGTCGAGCACCACAGGAAGAAGACCAAGGTACAGGTGGTCGAGACTCCCTTCTTTAATCCAGATCGCAAGCGGAGTACCCCTGAGGTCCCGAGATGAGCGCGAGCCGATACGACGCAATCATCATCGGTGGTGGTCACAACGGGCTGGTAACCGCGGCCTATCTTGCCCGGGCGGGAAAGGAGGTCCTGGTCCTCGAAAAGCGGCACGTCCTCGGTGGCGCCGCAGTCACCGAAGAGATCAATCCTGGATTCAAGTACTCGGTCTGCTCCTACGTGGTGAGCCTGCTTCGGCCGGAGATCATCCGAGACCTTGAGCTGCCAAAACACGGACTCCAGATCCTGCCGCTCGAGAGCACCTTCACGCCACTCCCAAACGGCGACTACCTCGCGCGTTGGGCAGATCACGATCACACGCGGCGGGAGATCTACCGGCACTCTCCTCGGGATGCGGACGCGTACGACGACTTTGGTAAGCTGATGTATCAACTTGCGGTAGCGGTAAAGCCGATTCTGGCTATGGTGCCGCCTGATCCAACCTCGATGAGCCCCAAGGATCTCATGGGATTCCTTAAGCTCGGAAAGCACTTCCACAACCTCGGCCACGAGCAGTTCCATGCGCTGTACAAGCTTATGACCATGAGCGCGGCGGACTATCTGGGGGAGTGGTTCGAGACGGAGGCGCTGAAGGCGACGATGTCGGCAAGTGGAATCATCGGAACCTTCCTCGGTCCGCGTTCTCCAGGAACTGCCTACGTACTCCTGCACCACTACCTGGGCGAGATCGACGGGGCGATGCGCGCATGGGGCTTTGCCAAAGGTGGGACAGGTTCAATCAGTGAGGCCATCGCTAGTGCCGCCCGGTCGCACGGCGCCGAGATCCAGACCGGGGCCGGAGTCGTTCGGGTTATTGTGAAGAACGGCAAGGCGACCGGTATCGTCCTCGATGATGGCAGGGAGTACACCGCTTCCATCGTAGTCTCCGCGCTCGATCCGAAGCGCACCTTCCTCGAGCTTGTCGACGAGGAGTATCTGCCGAGGGACTTCGTTAGTGACATCAAGCGCTTCAAGATTCGCGGCTCCTCCGGCAAGGTGAACCTCTCGCTCAGCGAACTTCCGGACTTCACATGCAAGCCCGGCGTGAACCAGCTGCACAAGGGCGCAATTTCAATCAGCCCCAGTATCGACTACCTGGAACGCGCATACGACGAGGCCAAGTATGGTGGCTTCTCGAGTCGTCCGTATATGGACATCATCATCCCGTCGATGATCGACCCAGGCATGGCCCCGCCGGGCAAACACGTCATGTCGATTTTTGTACAGTACGCGCCGTCGGATCTGCGCGGCGGTTGGGACGAGACTAAGCGAGAAGTGTTCGGAGATGCTGTCATCGACACCCTCGCCCAATACGCCCCGAACCTCCCGGGCGCGATTCTGCATAGGCAGGTGTTGACGCCCTGGGACATCGATCGTGACATGGGACTCACCAGTGGCAACATCTTCCACGGAGAGCTCACGCTCCATCAGCTCTTCTGCATGAGGCCAGCCGTCGGATACTCGGACTACACCACCCCACTGCGCAACTACTATCAGGCTGGCTCGGGGACCCACCCCGCCGGCGGCATCACGGGTGCGTCCGGGCGCTTGGCCGCGCTCCGGATCCTAGCGGATGCACCTCGATGAGCGCCTTCTACGACACCATCGTCATCGGGGCGGGGCACAATGGTCTCGTCGCGGCGGCATACCTCGCGAGGGCCGGTCACAAGGTGCTCGTGCTGGAGCGGCGTGACACAGTCGGAGGGGCCGCCGCCACCGAGGAGGTATTCCCAGGCTTCAGGGTCGACACTGGTGCGCACCGGACAGGCGGACTCAGTTACCGGATAGTGAACGATCTGCGGCTTGCTCACCACGGCCTCGAGCTGCTCGATGCTGACCCCACCGTGTTCGTTCCCGTCGTCGAAGGAACGCCGCTCACGCTCTGGCGCGACCCTCGCAAGACCGCGGACGCGATCCGTGAACTTTCGAGTGCAGACGCTGACGCTTGGATCCCATTCACCGAGTTGATCGGTAGGGCTGCCGACTTCCTCGAAGCAGCATGGACAACGACCCCACCTGACGTGACCGGCAACGACATCAGGGACTTGATCGCTTCGGCCAAGCTCGGGGCGAAACTTCGGCGGCTCGGTAAGAAGGACATGGTCGAGGTCATGCGGATTCTACCGATGTCCGTCTACGAGTTCCTCGGGGACTGGTTCGAAAGTGACCCCGTGAGAGGGGCGCTTGCCGCGTCCGCGGTGACTGGCCTATGCCAGGGACCGATGGCGGGGGGGACGGTCTACACACTACTTCACCACCACGTTGGTGCCGGCGCCGGCGTCATTCGTCCGACGCGGCGTGTGCGAGGTGGAATCGGGCGGCTCAGTGACGCGCTAGTGGCCGACTGCGAAGCGTCTGGGTCGGAGATCCGGACCGGCACAGCCGTCGAGCGCATCGTCGTTGAGGGTGGGCACGCCGTTGGCGTCGTCGTCGATAGAGGGGAGATCCGTGCTGAGCGAGTCGTCTCGAGCGTCGATCCGCGTAGGACGTTCTTCGATCTTATGGAACCCAGTGAAATGGAGCCGGAATTCGCGCGGAAGATGAGCAACATCCGCTACAGAGGCGTGTGCGCGAAGGTGCATCTCGCGCTGAGCGGGCTGCCCGACTTCACATGCCGGCCTGGAGTGGGAGACCACCTAAACGGCGTCATCTCCATCAGCCCCAGCCTCGAGTACGTGGAGCGCGCGTTCGATGCGGCCAAATACGGCCACCCGTCTCGTCAGCCCTATCTGGAGGTCTCCATCCCTTCGCGCACCGATCCCGGTATCGCTCCCGACGGGAAGCACCTCATGTCCATCGTCCTCCAGTACGCGCCCTACACACTTCGAGAGGGCACCTGGGATGACGCAGCCCGCGCCAAGCTGGGTGCCCTCGCTGTCGCTACACTTGCGGAGTACGCCCCCAACCTGAGCTCACTGGTTGAGGCTAGCCATGTGATGACACCGCTCGACCTAGAGCAGCAATTCGGGTTGTCCGAAGGCAATATCTACCACGGCGAGATGACGCTCGACCAACTGCTCTTCATGCGGCCAGTGCCGGGTGCCTCACGCTACCGGACTCCGATTCCTGGCCTCTACCAGTGCGGAGCGGGGACACACCCTGGAGGTGGCGTCACCGGGGTACCTGGGTTCAATGCGGCTCGGGAGATTCTCAGGGACTGACGTCTTTAATGGGGTTAAGGAAATCTGACACTGGAGCTACATCAAAGATAAGGATCGGCGACTAACGAACTTCCGGACTCTCCCTAAGTATCGGAAGCCTACCACCTTCGATTTCGTCATCGAGAATCGCCCAAGAAATGAACCCGTCATCGGAGCGTGGTTCCAGCAAAGTGAACGCGAGCCGACCCAGTGGTTGATTAACGGATACGTAGGCGGTTCCCACTGGGAGTGTCTCAGTTGTCGAAACCCATTCGCCCCAGACCGTGCGCTCGTTGCGCCCCTGGAATGCGTTCGAGTTAGTCCGGGTTGAATCGATTTGGAAGCGCTGGACTAGACGTTCACGCTCTGTCGTATAGCGAAGGACTGTGATCCCGTGTGCTTCCAGCCTTTCAATCGC
>DCAZ01000142.1 GCA_002313925.1 Gemmatimonadales bacterium UBA1120 | reverse complement strand
GTCCTACGCGGATTTGGGTATGTGGCCTTCAGAATCCGCATCGCCTCGAGCATCATGATCGTACCGGTACCGTTGTCGGTCGCACCTGAAGCACCATCCCAAGAATCAAGATGCGCACTCAATAGTACGTACTCATTGGGTAACTCGGTGCCAGGAATTGTGCCAACGACGTTGAATGCGGGAACCTCACCGAGAGACTCAGCTTGAGCGTCAAGCCGGATTCTGGGCGACTGTCCCCGCTCAGCTAAGCGAGCGACAAGTCCGTAGTCCTCGCAGCTGAGATGGACTCCCGGTATGCCTGCCGTCGGAGAACTGAAGATCTTGTCTACACCCCAGCCAGCAGACCAGCGTCCAGTTAACACTGCGATTGCACCAGCATTGGCTATTCTCTCGGGAGCCCCAGGCCCCATAGCTCGTGTTGACATCGCAAATGCCCTTCGTGCTTCATCTCTAGCGTTATTCATCTCCTGGAAAGACTCAGTTGTAGCATGGTCCAACCAAGATTGGTCTTCCCGACAGGTTGGCTCTGCTAATGAGATCGCCACAATTCGACCATCGACTTCAGGCAACCATGCCTCGAATTCATCAGAATTTGTGAACAGAGGCGGTACGATCACCTCACCCTCAATCGGGCCATCAGTGCCCGGACTCCAGGCGAGGATCATTCCCTCCAGCGTTCGCTTGCGAGGTGCGATAAGATCGAGGTGCGTGTAACCGCGCTCCCACCCGGTCCACGTACCATACACTTGCTTTTCTGCGTCGATACCCCAGGCGGTGTAGTTGGAAACCAACCAGTCTCCTGCAGCATCAAAGCCAGGCGAACCCATCAGTCGAGGGCCAATCGAATCAAGAAGTGCTTGAGCCAAATCTACAACCTGCGATCCGCCCTCCATGCCCTCCTCCCACATATTCTGGATGACGGAATCATCGGTCGGGAATACCTGGCCCTCAATATCCTGACCAGGAACACTGACGGTTATGAGCACAAAGAGAGCAAGCCATGTCTTCTTCATAAAATCTTGTCCGGTTGAGCCAACTAATACTCTGCTGAATGTAGGGCTTATTAGGGAGTAAGGGACCTCAGCGCGGCACCATAGTGCAATCAACTAGGGTACTGCACCGCACTCGAAAACGCTGTCGGTCATTCGGAGGGAGTGACAAAAGAGTTACCGCCTCAATCGCCTCCCTCACATCTACAGTCTCCCCAGGTTGGAACACCAATGATATCTGCCAGCGAGGTTGGTCTTCCAAGATAAAAGACTCGAGCTGCGAACCCGCTACCCACGGGATAGCCTCAAGAGCTTCATACATCTCATTTTCGTCCTGAGGGGTCTCCGGGCCGGCACCGAGAGGAATCGTAAGCGGATCCGCCGAGAACGGATGGTTGATGCGCCATCGGTTCACAGCGCGGTTCACCCGGCGCCAGTCTGCTCCACGTGACAGCTCGTATTGTGCGTAGTATTGCAGCAGATAGTTGTTGTGCTTTGGATCAACTTCGAGTGCCTCTTCGAGTCGATAAATCGACTCCTCAACGTCTCCTTCTGAGAGTGCCTGCATTCCCAGCAAGAAATCCGTATCCGGGTCTTCTGGGTTAAGCTGAGCAACGACCTCCGTCATCTTCGCATGCCGTGTCCAGAATAATGAGTCGTCCGAAGACCCGGTTGTCTCCATGCCTGTGTTAGAACAAGCCGCAGCTGACGCTTGGCAACCATTGATCCACTCGAGTGTCCCGCGAGACCGCGAAACAAGGTATTCGCGTGTACCGATCCCTAGAACGATTACATAGACGATCACCAGCATCCTGTATCTCTGTAGAACCGCCATCAGAGCCCAGCCTGCACTTGTTTATCTCGAACTTTCCATATGAATGAGTCCAGATAGTAGTGCATCATACCGTAAGCATAGACCATCATCTGTGAAAACAGTCCATAAGAAGCTTCGTAGTCGAGAGCTGGGAGATTGAACTGGGGTATCGCTGGATACGGCGCAAAATTCACGACCCCGAAGCCGAACTCGTCCAGTGGATAATTGATCAAAAGTTGGAATAGAAATGCATAGGCCACCCCACCAACGAGGAACCAACGAAGTTTCCCTTGACCAACTAGCCGGCTCCAAAATCCCGGCTTTGCTGCTGGGGCGTCCGCAGTGCGCCGCATGAAAGAATAGACCATGACGATGTACTGAACCCCATGCATAATACGGTGGGCGACCGCGTATAGGAGAATTGAGTTTGTGTTCCAGGCGACAAAATACCAGAGGAAATAGCTCGCACCGATAAAGACATACTTGATCGGGTTGATTGGCTGACCACTTGAGATCGTCTGTCGTATATGCCAGGCATAGATGACTAGATATACAATCAATACGACCCAGCTAGCGGTAAGGAGGCCTTCGACGAATCCGACTGATACTGGAATATCCATCCTGTGCATCTCTCGGATCCACAGGAAACGAAACATCGGTGCATGCACAAACATGAAGCCGTACAGCACGAAATGCAGAGTGATATCGAAGCGACCAGTCGACGGCAGGCCAGCCCCTGCCTTGAAATCGTAGACACGAGACAG
>DCAZ01000006.1:2434-15512 GCA_002313925.1 Gemmatimonadales bacterium UBA1120 | reverse complement strand
CTCCTTGCCCGATCAACGTCCAGGATTGGCATTCCAGTAATGACAGATTGTGGATCTCGCGCAGCTGGATTTACGACGTCATTTGCTCCAACAACCAACACCACATCAGTATTTCCAAAATCATCATTGATCTCATCCAGATCGTAGAGCTTATCATAGCTCACGTCTGCTTCTGCGAGCAGGACGTTCATATGACCTGGCATACGACCGGCGACCGGGTGGATCGCATATTTTACGTCAACTCCGCGTTCCTCCAGCAGATCCCCTACCTTCCGAAGTTCATGTTGAGACTGTGCCACGGCCAGTCCATATCCGGGCACCACCACTACCGAATTAACATATCCCAGTTCAGCTGCTACTCCTTCCGCGTCAGCACTCTGCACTGGCCGTTGACCAATCTCAGATCGATCAACGCCCGCAGTTCCACCAAAGCCACCGAAGGCGACGTTTGCCAGAGATCTATTCATCCCCTTGCACATGAGTTGCGTGAGGATTAGCCCAGAGGCACCAACAAGTGCGCCTGAGATGATTAGGATGTTGTTACCGATCGCGAAGCCGGCAGCACTGGCTGCTAGGCCAGAATAGGAGTTGAGCAGTGAGACTACGACTGGCATATCCGCTCCACCGATCGGAATCACAAGCAACACTCCGAGGATGAGAGCAAGGCCACAGAACACGTAGAAGAGTGTCTGGGGATCTCCGGACCCGAATACACCGAGGGTCATCGCACCCAAAGAGATAGCAGCCAAGAACAGAAGAGCATTGAATACATTTTGGAGCGGGAAAGTGATGGGATTCCCAGTCATTAGGCCCTGTAACTTTGCGAACGCGATGAAGGAACCAGTGAAGGTCACACTTCCAATTAAGGTACCAAGCAGGATCGTCACTCCTGCGGTACTTGCTCCAATCCCAGGTGTTGTAAGGAACTCAGCGATTGCCACGAGTGCAGAAGCCCCGCCGCCAAAAGCGTTAAAGATCCCTACGAGTTCAGGCATTGAAGTCATTTCAACTAAACGAGCTGCTGCTGTACCGATCACTCCGCCTAGGAGGACCCCTACTAGGATCCAAGTCCAGTCAAGGATTTGGGTCTCGAGTACTGTCGCGATGACAGCAAGAAGCATTGCCAAGGCTGCGAGACCATTGCCTTTGCGGGCTGTTGCAGGTGACTGAAGGCGCTTCAGGCCGACAACGAATAGGATCGCGGAAAGCAGATAGGTTAGTTGAATACTTATGTCCATTATCCCTACCTCTTCTTGAACATGGCAAGCATCCGATCGGTAACCATGAATCCGCCGATCACATTGATTGTAGCCATGGCGATGGCAATGACCCCAAGTGTCACCTGCAGCGCACCTTCTGCTTTTGCTGCGACAATGATTGCTCCTACGATCGCGATTCCCGAAATCGCGTTGGCACCTGACATGAGCGGTGTATGTAGGGTTGGGGGGACCTTTGTGATCACCTCACGGCCCGCGAGGGCCGCGAGCACGAATACGTAAAGTCCCGTCATCAAGTCGAACTCGCCCATTAGTTCTCCCAGGAGGTGAAGTTGTTAGCCCGGTTCACAGGCTGTTTGATCGCATTACCGACTTAACACGTTCATTCTGAACCTCACCCCCGTGTGTTACGGTAGAGGGTCCCACTACATCATTCTCGAAATCCAATTGGAGTTGACCATCGTCCCCAAGAAATTCACTGATTAGGGTGACAATGTTCTTTGAATACATTTGGCTGGAGTGTACAGGGATGCTTGTTGCCAGATTTAAAGGCCCCAGGATTTGAACTCCATGCGCTAGTACGGTTTCACCGACCTCGCTCAGTTCGCAATTACCTCCGCTTTCAGCCGCGAGGTCAACGATTACTGACCCGTATTTCATGGTTTTAACCATATCTTCAGTGATCAGGACCGGTGCTTCTCTGCCAGGAATTTGAGCAGTAGTGATCACGATATCTGTATCTATTAGTGCACTGCCGATCAGTTCGAGCTCCTTACTATGCTGGTCTTCTGTGAGCTCTTTCGCATATCCCCCTTCTCCTTCGGCAGTGACCTCCTCTTCTGACTCAAGGAATGACGCCCCCAGGCTCTCTACTTGTTCTTTGACAGCTGGTCGCACATCAAAGGCCTCAACGACTGCTCCTAGTCTTCTTGCTGTAGCAATTGCCTGGAGCCCCGCAACTCCTGCTCCAAGGATGAGCGCTTTAGCCGGGCGGATCGTACCTGCAGCTGTAGTAAACATCGGTAGGAATTTTGGCAGGTGATTGGCGGCGAGTAAAACTGCCTTGTAGCCTGCCACCGTAGCCTGCGAGGATAGGGCGTCCATCGATTGAGCTCGTGTAATTCGAGGGACGAGCTCCATTGAAATCCCGGTAACCTTTAGTTCGATAAGTCGACTTACTAGGTCAGGATCCGACAATGGGTCAAGAAATCCAACTAGGATGGAGCCTTCTGAAAGATGGGCCAGCTCATTAGAAGACGGTGGGTTAACAACCAGAATGAGCTTTGCATCCTCGAGGGTCTCTTGGGCGCTGGCTGCGATCTCAGCACCGGCTTCCCGGTACATGAGGTCAGAGACTCCCGAGGTCTCCCCCGCACCCGTCTGAACAGTGACAGTAAGTCCCCGTTTGACCAAGTTTTTGACACCTAAGGGGACCAACGCAACTCTGTTTTCAGCAGAACGCGTTTCCTTAAGAACGGCTACCCTCATTCGCACTCTCCAGCCGATTTTTCGATGAGTACCTCCAAACAGAGGCGGCCATCCTATAGAGCATCAATGGGTAACACAACCCATGCTCCATTTCTACTCTTCCTGGCGGATAGATTTATCACGCTATCTCGACGCCTTACGGGACTGGTACCTACCTTATCGGTTCACGCTCTAAGTAATGGATCAAGCCCGGAACTATCAGGGTGTTATTGGTATCAGAATAAGCCTCCGCTAATTCAACCATCGAATCGAAATCAGATGCGCCTCTTCATAGGCTTGAACCTCCCAAAGAGGGAGCGCCGGCGGATCCAGAGTGCAACCCAGGTTTTACAAGAGAAAGATTTCCCCGTGCGCTGGATCGGTCTAGAAAATTTCCATATTACAATGAAATTTCTTGGTGAAGTGAGTGGTGAGCAGGTAGAGCCAATCGAGGCAGCAATGTCCAAGGTGGCGAGCCAGACCAGAGTATTTTCAATTGCTCTGGGTGGGTTTGGCGCGTTCCCGAGTATTCGCTCTCCAAGTCTGATCTGGCTTGGGATCGGCGCAAGCCCCGAACTCAGGTGCTTAAAACAGGACCTAGAATGGGCTCTCGGGCAGTGTGGCTTTGAGTCTGAAGCGAGGGTATTCCGTCCACATATCACACTTGCTCGAGCGAAGGAAAGGGCCGGTGCAGGTATGTTTTGCGGACTCGACAAGCTACTCGCTGAGTTGGATTTCAATAGAGAATTGAAGGTAGATAGGACCAATCTTATTCGTAGTGAGCTATCCAAGAACGGTGCCCGATATAGCGTGATTTCCAGTGCTAAGCTGGCCTCTGCTTGAGTAGGGTAGGTAGGGTATGAGGAAATTGATGCTTCTGGTTTTTCTCATTCCCGCTATCTACGCGGGCTTCAAGTGGGGCCTCCCCCCGATAAATCGTTTTCTAGATTCAAATCCTTGTGAGGGATGTGCAGAAGATGGTCAGCCTAGTGTGTCCCTCTCCGATCTTACGATGGATCGTTTTGAGAGGCTGCGAGGGGGTGAGTCAAATGACAAGCTTGTGCTAGCGAGCGTTGAGGTATCATCGGTCGTCCGCTATGCGGTTCCGGGGATCATTCCTCTGGGCCTCCTAGAGCCGAGGGTAGAATTTGAGGAAGAACGAGTCAGGTTGTCTGCGCTTGTCATCGCAGAGAAATTTCCGGGGCTCCCAAAACTAGACGAGATCATCGGACTTCTACCAGATACCATCGCGGTTGAAATGCAGGGTATGATTGCTCCACTAGATCAAGGCCACTTTTCTTTAATCATCAATAGACTCTGGATGGCTAAGATACCGATACCTTCGAGCCTCATACCCGCGATCCTGACAGCCTTTGGGCGAGAAGGACGAAGGGCCCTGCCTCGGAATGCTCTATTGATACCCAAACCTGATGGTATAGAGTCGGTGTTCGTCCGTGCGGATAGTCTCTTTCTATTGGCTAATCCTGAGAGAGAAGAACATGCTAGAGATGGGGATGACTAGATGGCACGCTTGTTGATCGTCGATGACGAGAAGGGAATTCGTGACGCCCTTGCACAAGTTTTTGAGTATGAGGGGCAGGAAGTCCGTGTAGCAGAGGATGGGCCGGATGCTCTTCTAGTCGCTAACATATTCCAGCCGGACCTGGTGTTCTTGGATGTGAAGATGCCCGGGATGGACGGACTGGAAGTGCTCGCTAGGCTTGGGGATGAAAGTCCAGGGTCTCTGGTAATCATGATTTCAGGTCATGGGACTATCGATACCGCGCTAGAGGCAACTCGAAGGGGTGCGTATGACTTCCTTGAGAAACCCTTGGATACGGATCGCCTTCTCGTCACTCTTCGTCGAGCATTGGAGTTGAAGGGTCTCACAGAAAGCATGGCGGAACTCCGGAGCCAGGTTGAGAGTCGCTATGAGATAGTGGGTAATTCACTACCGATCCGCCGTGTTCTTGAGCGGATTGAGAAGGTGGCGGCAACCGATGCTCGAATATTGATCTCTGGTGAGAATGGTACGGGCAAGGAACTTGTTGCTCGTGCTATTCATCGACTTTCATCAAGATCTGATACCGTATTCATCGAAGTTAATTGTGCCGCAATTCCATCAGAGTTAATTGAATCTGAATTGTTCGGGCACTTGAGGGGGTCGTTCACTGGGGCTTTCGCTGATCGAGCGGGAAAGTTCGAACAGGCGAACGGGGGGACACTTTTCCTTGATGAAATCGGTGATATGTCGCGGGATGCACAAGCTAAAGTACTCCGGGTACTGGAGCAGGGGGTTTTAACCAGGATTGGAGGATCAGAAGCGGTCGAAGTCGATGTTCGGGTTCTCTCGGCGACGAACAAGAACCTTGAACAGGAAATTGAGGATGGAGGGTTTCGTGAAGACCTATTTTACCGACTAAATGTGGTGCCGATCAGTGTGCCATCTTTGCGTGACCGCCGAGAAGATATTCCGATGCTAGTAACTCACTTTAGCGAAGGAATGGTTGCTCGTGAGGGAAGCGCACTACGTGTCTTTTCGGATGCGGCGATGGAGCGGCTAAAGACATTGACCTGGCCTGGCAATGTTCGCGAATTGCGCAACACCGTAGAGCGCTTACTGATCCTTTCTGATGGGAGTAAAATTACCTCTGATGATGTTGATTCTCTCGCTATCTCACGAGCAAGATCTGTCGACCCGGGAAGGGAACTATTGGCACTAGATAATTTCAGTGCTTTCAAGGAAGAGGCTGAACGCGCCTACATTGTGGGCAAGCTTCGAGCGAACGATTGGAATGTGGCTGAAACTGCTCGCCGTATTGAAATGCCCAGGTCCAACCTTTACAAGAAGATTGAAAAGTATGGTCTTGTGAGAGAGGACTAGGACTCGATTGTTTCATGTCTTGTCCAGGTGATTCTAAGGAGAACCCTGGTTGCGTCCGAGTCAATCAAGCCTGATTCTACCCACCGAATCCGAGTGCCCTGTCAGTCGAATATTTTGAACGGCAAGAGTCAGTCGGTCCCATCCCTCGCCCAAACTACCTGCGTTATTGATGACCTCCTCCAGCCGCGGTGGATTCTTAGGGGAAGGATCACTGGACCAGTACTTCAGGGAAATTGGACGTTACCCCCTTATCGACCGTGAAGAAGAGGTTCGATTGGGAAAGCTCATCGAAGAGGGAGATAAGGGTGGACTTGATAAACTAGTCCGCTCAAATCTGCGATTTGTCGTCTCGGTTGCAAAGAAGTACCAGAACCAAGGTGTTCCGCTTTCAGATCTTATCAATGAGGGCAACTTGGGATTAATCCGAGCGGCTCAAAAATTTGATCAATCCAAAGGAATAAGGTTCATTAGCTATGCCGTGTGGTGGATACGCCAGGCGATACTCCAGACGCTTGCGGAACAGAGCCGGATCGTTCGGATTCCTCTGAATCGTGCTGGTGCACTCCACCGTATTGGTCGACGAAGTTCAGAACTATTACAAGAACTCGGAAGAGATCCTACGGTTAAAGAACTCGCTCAGGAACTGGATCTCAGTGAAGAAGAAGTGCGCAGTACTTTAGCAGTGTCACGCTCCCATCTTTCCCTTGATTCACCGATAAAACCAGGAGAGAACGGTCGCCTTCTGGACTATCTTCCTGACCAGTATTCGCCAGGCCCTGAACAGGAGACCTATGAGCGTGCGCTTGGTGATACGATTGAGGTAGCACTTGCGTCTCTCAAGGAACGGGAAGCGAAGATCCTAAGACTCTACTTCGGACTTGATGATCAAAAGCCGATGACTCTTGAGGATATTGGCTCTCTTCTTGGCGTCACACGTGAGCGAGTGCGGCAGATCAAAGAAAAGGCCTTGGTCCGGCTGCGCCACGCTTCACGAGCCAGATTTCTCGAGACCTTCCGATAGGGCCCATACTGGAATAGAGAGGATAGCCAGAGTCCCTGTAAAGCAGGGCCGAACTTCCGTTGACACCATTTGGCACTACAGATATCATTTTCGGCTATACTTTAACCCAAAAATCTTAATTCTCCGGCATGAAAACTTACACGCCTAAAGCTCAAGACATATCTAGAGAGTGGTGGGTTGTCGATGCTGCTGAAAAGCCGCTTGGGCGCCTAGCTACTGAGATAGCAACTGTGCTTCGTGGCAAGCATAAGCCGATCTTTACTCCCCATCTTGATACGGGAGACAATGTCGTTGTTATAAATGCCGACAAAGTTTGGCTGACAGGTAAAAAGGCTGACCAAAAAACGTACTTCCGTCACTCGGGTTACATGGGTGGTGAGAAACACATTCCGTTTAGTCGCATGATCAAGTCTCATCCCGAACGGGTAGTTGAACTAGCAGTTAAGGGTATGCTTCCGAAAAACAACCTTGGGCGAGCAATGCGGAAGAAGCTCAGGGTGTATGCGGGAGCAGAACACCCCCATGATGGACAGCATCCTAAGCCCTTGAATCTATGAGGATTGATCGGACACTACTATGAGCACTGAGCAGAGTCAGATCCAAACTGTGGGACGACGTAAGCGGTCCGTCGCTCGAGTAATGCTTCGCCCCGGCACGGGGGAATGGACTGTAAATGGACGTTCTATGACAGATTACTTCCCAAGGGAAGCGCACCATCTTCGGGTTGTTGAGCCACTACGAGCTACAGAGTTAGAAGGCCAGTTTGATATTACCGTGCGTGTTCATGGCGGCGGACTTACTGGACAGTCCGATGCGGTACGACTTGGTCTATCGCGTGCTCTAGTTGAGCACGACGGGGAAATGCGGCCAATCCTCCGCGGAAAGGGGATGCTTACAAGGGATGCACGTCAGGTCGAACGAAAGAAACCTGGCCGACCTAAAGCTCGTAAACGCTTTCAGTTCTCTAAGCGTTAGTCATTAGTAACCGGCGTGCGAAGAAAGCCGTCGGCATCTTGATCGGGGCGTAATCGGCCCCCCAAAACAGAGAAGGTGGTATGCCTGACGTAGGCCTCGAACAACTCTTGGAGGCTGGAGTCCACTTCGGTCACCAGACCCGTCGCTGGAATCCAAAGATGAAGCCGTTCATTTTCACCGAACGAAACGGCATTCACATAATTGACCTCAGGAAAACGCTCGACCGCTTGAAACTTGCCCAGCAGGCGGCTCGTGAAGTCGTTCTGCGTGGGGATAAGGTGCTCTTTGTCTGCACGAAGAAGCAGCTGCGTTCAGTAATTGAAACGGAAGCTGAGGAGTCAGGAGCATTTTTCGTGACCGAGCGTTGGCTCGGAGGCATGCTCACTAACTTCCAGACGATTAGGAAGCAAATCAGAAGACTGAAAGAGCTCGAGCGTGGTCAGCAAGAAAATGCTTTTGAGTTCTATACCAAGAAAGAACGCCTTATGCTTGATCGTGAGCGGATCAAGCTGGATAAGTATTTGGGCGGCGTAAAGGATATGGGACGGCTTCCCGGAGCGATTTTTGTGATTGATGCAAAGAGAGAAGTCATAGCCGTTCACGAGGCCGCGAAGCTCGGTATTCCGATCATAGCGATCACGGACAGTAACGCTGATCCGGATCTAATAGACTTTCCTATTCCCGGGAATGACGATGCAATACGCTCAGTAACTCTTATCGCACACGCGATTGCCGAGTCAATTTCGGTAGCTAGCAAGGAAGTTCCAGATAGTGAGCGGCGGCGGATCGATGACCTTGAGGCGACGACTTATTCGACAGAGACAGGGGAGACTACAGAGAAACAACGTCCGCAACGCAGGAGGCCAAGAAGAAAGCGTCGGCCACGACCTGAGGTCATTGCCCAGCACTTGAGTTCAGAAGACCGAGTAGAATCGACCTCGGACAAGGAGGACTCTGTTGCTGAAAGTGAGCCGGATAATTCAGTCCAGGATGAGGGATTAGACCCGCCGGAAGCCGTCGTTAGCACAGAGGATGAAGTCGACGTGGGTCCTGATGGATCTCTCGGTGTGGAAGATGTAGCTGAGGGAGAAAAGGATGAGTGAGCCAGGCACGGTGGTGTCCGCAAAGGATGTTAAGAAGCTGCGTGATATGACGGGTGCAGGTATGATGGAGTGCAAGCGGGCATTGATGGAAATGGAGGGTGATATTGAGAAGGCGGTCGACCTTCTCCGGGCAAAGGGATCCGCCAAAGTCGCGAAGCGTGCTGGAAAATCTGCGAATGAGGGGGCGATCGGGAGTTATGTGCATTTCGATAATAAGACTGCTGTGATTGTTGAGTTGAACTGTGAGACCGACTTTGTTGCGAACACGGATGATTTTAGGGCACTCGCGAAGGACCTCGCTCTTCATATTGCATCATCTGCACCTATCGCCGTTTCTCGGGACCAAATTCCGGACGAGGTTCTTGAGCGAGAGAAAAGTGTCTACTTGGAGCAAGTTAAAGAAGGGGATGCTAAGCCTGAGCATATTGTCGATAAAATAGTTGAAGGAAAGATGTCTAAGTTCCTGAAACACAATACGTTACTTGCTCAAGATTTCGTCAAGGATCAGGACAAGACTATTGAGGAGTTGATCACAGAAGTATCTGCTCGAACGGGTGAAAAGATCGGTGTCGGTCGATTTTTCCGGATAAAGGTAGGCGAGGAACCCGCGTAAATTTGTTTCTCAAATTGCCGGTGACGAAAAGGGATTTCTAAATCGAATTCGATGAACCAGACCTCTCAAGAGCTTAAATATCAAAGAGTTATGCTGAAGCTCTCTGGTGAGGCTTTGGCAGGTGACAAGGGTTTCGGTATCACGCCGGAGGTTGTTGATCGCATAACGGACGAAATCGGGTCCGTTGCCTCAATGGGTGTCTCCTTGGGAGTTGTGATTGGCGGCGGCAACATTGTGAGGGGTGCGATTGCTTCCCGCTCCGGAATGGATCGAGTTCAAGCCGACTACATGGGGATGCTCGCCACAGTCATAAATGCCCTGGCAGTTCAAGACCTTCTGGAGCACAAAGGAATTGAAACCCGAGTTATGACTGCTATTCGGATGGAGGAGATTGCGGAACCGTATATCCGTCGTCGCGCATTACGGCACATGGAGAAGGGACGCATTGTGCTTTTTGCTGGGGGTACTGGAAACCCCTATTTCTCTACAGATACAGGTGCAGTGCTTCGTGCGATTGAAATGGGATCTGATGTTGTGATAAAAGCAACCAAAGTCAGGGGTGTCTACACAGCTGACCCGGTCACAGAGCCTGATGCGGAGTTCATTCGGGAGATCTCGTTTCAGGAAGTCGTGGCGCGTGAACTTGCGGTTATGGATACGCCAGCTGTTGCGCTTTGTAAGCAAAACTCTTTGCCTATCATTGTTCTGAACTTGGAAGAGCAGGGTGCTGTCTCAAGAGCCATCTTTGGTGAGCCAGTGGGAACCCTAGTATCCTAGTAGTTATTGCCAAAGATGATTAGTTAAATACTACTGAAGCCTGTGCTCTTTGACCTGAGCTTAGTGGAGGAAGTTTATGCCGACCGTTGAGGATGTTAACACGCGAATGGAAGCGACACTCGAAGCACTTCGGCGTGAATTCGCGACGGTTCGGACGGGAAAAGCTACCCCTGCGCTTCTGGACACGGTCCGTGTCGAAGCCTACGGATCGAAGATGCCCCTGAACCAGCTAGCTACAATCAGTACTCCAGAATCCAGCCTGTTGGTCGTGCAGCCATTTGATAAAACCCTCCTGCCTGATGTAGAGCGTGCTATCATGACTGCAGATCTGGGTCTGAATCCAGCTAACGATGGGAACATTATCCGCATTCCGATTCCTCCCTTGAATGAGGAGCGTCGACAGGAATATGCAAAGCTTCTGCATAGAATGACTGAGGAAGGAAGAGTCTCGATTCGCCACGCGCGTCGAACAGTAAGGGACGAGCTCCACCAGCTTGTCCGAGATCATGAACTCAGTGAGGACGAGAGCCGTCGCCGAGAGGATGAGCTTGAGAAATCAACCAAGGAATACGTAGAGAAGGTGGACGAACTTCTCAAGAATAAGGAAGCAGAGGTGATGGCCATCTAGCGGCCTCAGCCTAAAAGCTCATGGCCTCCGAAAGCCTAGATAAGATTCGTCTGAGCGGTGATGTACCAAATCACGTTGCTATCATCATGGATGGCAACGGTCGATGGGCGAAACAGAAGGGATTTCCGCGCCAGGTCGGGCACCGGGAAGGGATGAAGTCTGTTCGCGAGACGATTGAAGGGGCAGTGGAGGTAGGAATTAAGATTCTGACTCTCTTTGCATTCTCAACTGAAAACTGGAATCGTCCGCGGAAAGAAGTTGCCTCATTAATGTCTCTCCTGCGGTATTACGCTCGGAAAGAACGTGACAGCCTCAAACACCAGGGTGTCGAAGTCCATGCTCTCGGGGAAATAGAGCGTTTTGATGACCAGACTCGAGAAGCAGTGGATTTGATCGTCGAGGGTACCAAAGGCGGGCAAGTTTTAAGGTTGAATCTCATGATCTCTTATGGTGGTAGAGAGGAGATTCTACGTTCTGTAAGGATTTTGGCAGAGCAAGTGGATCAAGGTGAACTCACAGTAGATGACATAGATGAGGACGCGTTACGTAAGACACTTTTCACGGTGAACCTGCGAGATCCAGACCTCTTGATCAGGACCTCTGGTGAGTACCGCATTAGCAACTTCATGCTATGGCAGGTTGCCTACACAGAACTGCACATCACTCCTGTACTCTGGCCTGATTTTAGCCGGGAACATCTCTTTGAGGCGGTTCTAGATTACCAACGCAGGGACAGGCGATTCGGGCTTGTCGGGACTTCGT
This sequence comes from Gemmatimonadales bacterium UBA1120, assembly GCA_002313925.1. Classification (GTDB taxonomy): domain Bacteria; phylum Gemmatimonadota; class Gemmatimonadetes; order Longimicrobiales; family Gaopeijiaceae; genus UBA1142. The sequence goes on along the minus strand of DCAZ01000006.1, from coordinate 4,065 downwards.
AATTCCCATGACTGATCTTTCACGGAGATGGTTGGTCGCGATCATCGGTATACCTATCGTGTTGGTACTCCTGTACTCTGGGAATTGGGTTCTAGGGGTTCCTTTGTCTGTGTTAGCTGCGATGGGCACGCAGGAGGTCTATCGACTAGCTGCGCACACGGGGGTGGATCCTTTCCGCCTCACGGGAGCTACTGGAGCTGCGGCTCTGGTCTTAGCTGGGACCTGGCAGGGAACGTTCGCAGCCTTTGCTCCTTGGGCACTCATTGTTGTCGGGACCGTTATGCTTATTTCGCTTATCCGAGCGGTCGTGAATCGAAGAGTCACAGGTGGGCCTCTGGGGGCTGTATCTGTAACGATGGCAGGCTGTCTTTACTGTGGTTTTTCGCTTTCGTTCGTGCCTCTCACTCTCATGCTTGCCACCACGGAGGGGTGGGGCGAAACCATGGGAGCGCCTTGGCTTGGTGTCGCAGTGATCGCTCTTCCTCTAGCGACCACGTGGATTGGGGATGCGGTGGCTTTCTTTGCCGGTACCAGGTGGGGTAAACAGAAGCTTGCCCCCTCAATCAGTCCTAACAAAACCTGGCTTGGGTTATGGTCAGGACTTGGCGCTACCATCGCTGTAGGCGTTGTCTGGTACTTTGTAACCGCGCCGTATTTGATTGGAATGCCCATCAACAGTTTCTTGGTGGCCGGATTGCTTGGTGCCGTACTTGGAATGAGTGCGCAGGTTGGTGATCTCGTGATCTCGGTTTTCAAACGAGAAGCAGGTGTAAAGGATACCGGGACAATCTTTCCCGGGCATGGTGGGATCTTGGACCGTATCGACTCCATCGCATTTACGATCCCGGTCTCATACACGGCTATAACCTTGCTCACGAAGATCCAATGATCCGTATAGCAATACTGGGCTCTACGGGCTCGATTGGCCGAAGTGCACTTGAGGTTATTCATCGCCATCCTGGCCAATTCAAGGTGGCATCCTTAGTTGCTGAAACGAGTGCTGATGCTCTTGCAGCCCAGGTGGCGTCATTTAATCCACGTTTAGCAGTCTTGGCGGACGAGAAAGTCCCACTACCAGATGGAGATGGAATGACCACCTGGGCTAGTGGATCGGGGGCAGTATTAGAAGCAGCAACAGATCCGGAGACCGATGTGGTTCTTAATGCGCTTGTTGGTGCCTCAGGCCTTGAACCTACTCTTGCTGCATTAGAGGCTGGTCATCGTCTTGCGTTAGCCAACAAGGAATCTCTTGTTGCGGGTGGCCACCTTGTTTTGTCTGCGGCGGAGAGAGGGTCTGGTGAGATCGTACCTATAGATTCTGAGCACAGCGCGATCCTACAATGCCTTCAGGGTTATGGTCCATCAGATGTTCAGCGCCTGACGCTTACCGCATCAGGTGGTCCGTTCCGGGGACGAGAACAAGAAACACTATGGGATGTAGGCCCAGAGGATGCTCTTAAGCATCCCACCTGGAGCATGGGCGCCAAGATCACGATTGATTCAGCGACGCTGGCCAACAAAGCGCTCGAAATTATCGAGGCACATTTCCTATATGGGATTGCATACGAGAGGCTTGATGCGATTGTTCACCCGCAGTCAGTGATCCATTCTTTGGTTGAGTTCGTGGATGG
>DCAZ01000006.1:0-2032 GCA_002313925.1 Gemmatimonadales bacterium UBA1120 | reverse complement strand
GAGGACGTAGCCCTGCAAACCTATGATCCAATCCGTTCATCTCCGCTAACATTCGAACCGATTGACGATGTGGCGTTCCCGCTATTTGAGATTGGCGTACTCGCAGGCCGGGCAAGCGGGTGTGCGCCAGTAGTGTACAATGCAGCGAATGAGATTGCGGTTCAGGCTTTTCTCGAAAGTACTATCCGCTTCCCAGAGATGGCGGACTTGGTTTCGGGAACGATAGATCGAATTGGAAACAGTGCGGTGACCGGAGTAACGGATGTTCTGGAGATTGATCGGGCCGCCAGATCAGTCGCTACTGAGGTCGCTCATAGCCTTAGTAAGACCAGGGTCGGAGTAACTCGATGAGCACCGTTCTAGCAACTCTAGTTGTCCTTGGTGTGCTGATCTTCATACATGAGTTAGGACATTTCCTTGCGGGTAAAGCTGTAGACGTAGAGATCCAGCGTTTCTCCATCGGAGTCGGCCCGAAGCTCTTCGGGTATAAGTATGGAGAGACGGATTATGTCTTTAGTTGGATTCCTCTCGGTGGCTATTGCAAGTTCGGTGGCATGGGAGAGGATGAGATGCTTGAAAAGCTCGAGGGCGGTGGGGATGGTAGTCCTCGCACTCCTGGGCCTCGAGACTTCGACGCAAAGCCAATTTGGGCGCGTGCGCTCATACTCTCTGCTGGTGTGATCTTCAACATGCTTTTCGCGTTCGGTGCCTTCACCTATGTCATCGCAGAGTGGGGTGTTCCTGAGTTAAGGACGACTCGGATAGGTATTGTGCATGATGAATTCCTTCCCCCAGGGACCGAGAATCTCATGGGGATCTCTGCAGGCAGTCGCTTTGTTCGGATTGGGGAAACAGAGGTCGGTAGTTGGGGTGATGTCGAGCGTGGTCTCTTTGAGGCTCCATCGGGTCCAATCCGACTTGATCTCGCTGAACCTGATCAATCGGTAGAGATACGCGTTCCGGTTACGGACGCTGAGCGTCACGCTTTGGTCAGATCTGTGGAGAGTTGGGTGGAAGCAGGAGTTGGCTCAGTGGTGCCAGGCGGACCGGCTGATGAGGGCGGGTTAGAGCCTGGAGATCGAGTTACTGCTGTTGCAGGCATTGATGTTGAGGGTTGGTTCGAATTCACCAGCGAAATCAGAAGCCGTCCAGGCGAGAGAGTTGAAATTACGCTTGTCCGTGAGGGGCGTGAAATCATTCGTCCTGTCACGCTTGACACTGAGGAAGAGCAGGGCGTTCAGGTTGGGAGGATGGGCGTCTACCAGCCGGTTGGGGCACTGAGTTATTCACCAGTGCCACTGACTGAAGCTGTGGTCGAGGGGTACGGTCAGACCGTCTTAGTAACCGGCATGATGCTAGGCTTTCTGAGGGATCTTGTGACGGGAGGCGTCTCACCACGTTCGCTCGGGAGCATCCTCATGATCGGCGAAGCCTCCGGCCAAGCTGCGGCCGCTGGGCTAGACTCATTCCTCAGCTTTATGGCGCTATTTAGTGTGAACCTAGCGATCCTAAATCTCTTACCGATTCCGGTCCTAGATGGGGGTCACCTGGCTTTCCTGGTCATCGAAGGGGTTCGAGGGAAAGCACTCAGCTTCGAGACAAAAATGCGCTGGAGCCAAGTTGGGTTCGTGATCATTATGGGGATTATGGTGCTGGCGCTTTCGAACGATTTCTTGCGGGTACTTGGCTTCTGAGACCGAGAAGAGGGAGTCCGCCTGCCATCAAATCGTTCATCTGAGAGTTAAGTGGTGCTGGGAGCTTGCTAAAGAAAAGTAAGCTGACTTGTATTCGATCGGACTCGAAGGTCCTCCACATCCAGAAGCGCTGTGGGGTGATCCTGTTGAGCCACCTCTAGATGGCCTGTCCAGCCAGCCTTCTCCAGTGCATCCCCAACGACACTTCGGGCAAGATCCGGACGGTTACATTCGCTCGACAAGTGAGCGAGCACGATACCGGCGAGTCGGGGATGCATTAGTTCAGTAGCGAGACGAGCTGCTGCCTGATTGGAAAGATGGCCGTGGCTTGAAGCGAT
>DCAZ01000028.1:14690-29778 GCA_002313925.1 Gemmatimonadales bacterium UBA1120 | reverse complement strand
TAGATGAACATGTCCGCACGCTTAGGCGTTGGCTGCTTGAAGAGCATCCGAGTAGCTCGGAAGCCGCAGAAGTAGCTTGGTCACAAGCAAGCCAGGCTGATAGCCGGGGTGAACTAGACTCGGCATTGCGCCAATATGCTGTCTTAAGTGCCAACGCCCGAACCCATGCTCGAGCCGGACAGGCTAGGATGCGTTCAGGCCAGATTTACTTAGGGCGTTCGGATAGAGGAAGAGCCGCAGGAGTCTTCGAGGGATATCTGGAGGACTTTCCGGAGGGACGACGTTGGCAAGAAGCATCATACTGGGCTGGACGAATGCGTCTGGAGTTGGGTGATAGTAACGGTGCAGAGGAGTACATTCGACGGATCAAAACCCGGGATCCTGTCTCATACTATGCAGTGATAGGAGCCGATCTTCTCGGTGAGTCATACACGATCAATGTTTCAGATGCAGATAATCCTGCTATCCCACCATGGTTGAACAGAGGGCTCAGCGATATCGACTTGTTTACTGAAGCAGGGCTCGAGCAGGCTGCCGCTGTGGAGGTTAACAGACTCATAGAAGTAGCAAGAATGTCCAAGAACGATATGCTTGGGTTAGCGGAGGGCTTGATTGCCCGGGGTCGCACGATAGATGGAATCAACTTGGGCTGGGCGTTGCGTGATGAAGGATATGAGTGGGACTCACGCCTGATTCGTGTTGCCTTCCCTCTTCCCTACCTCGACTTGATCCGAAGAGAGGCCATGGAATGGGGTGTGGATCCGATCATTCTTGCGGCAATCATCAGGCAAGAATCTGCATTCAAGGCTGACATAGTCAGTCGAGCTGGAGCAATTGGACTAATGCAGGTTATGCCACCGACAGGTGCTCAGCTTGCGCGAGTACACGGGCCCTCAGGCTTTCGGGAGGAACACCTGGCATCACCTGAAGTTAGCCTGCATCTAGGGGCTGCGTATTTTGTGGAAATGAGTGCACGTTACGATGGCGTGCTTCCGCTTGTTCTATCGGCATACAACGCTGGGCCAACTAGAGCGACTCGTTGGAAGCAGTACCCAGAAATTTCTGATTTACTCCGTTTTACCGAGCGCATTCCGTTTGTCGAGACCAGGGGTTACGTCAAGAATGTCAGGAGAAACCTTGGGATTTATCGGGTTCTTTACGGAAAGAACTGACCTCGCTAGTTGCCGAAACAGGAATGCTCACTGTGCCTTTCTGTAGCTAGACTCAGATCAGCTTGCGGTCACCCCTAGTGCGTTCTAAGGTGAGATGCTTAGTAATTGTGCCGCTTGTGATCAATCCAATACGGAGGGGGCTGTGTGAAAGGGATGGTTAAATGGTTCAACGACTCAAAAGGGTACGGATTCATCGAGCAAACTGAGGGCAATGACTTATTTGTTCACTTTTCTGCGATCCTTAGTGAAGGATTTCGGACGCTACAGGAAGGGGAAGAGGTGGAATTCGAGCTTGGAGAATCGGATTTCGGTCTCCAGGCCTATAATGTTATTCGGATCTGAAGATTCTTGGACTATAGAACCCAAACCTCTCCTTTCGCAGCCGAGAGGAGACTTCTTTAAAGACGATCTTCTTTCTTGAGTATCCCCCCTAAGGACGCCCCCCGGATCTTCTTGATTGACGCTTACGCGCTGATCTACCGTTCCTATTTCGCGTTTATCAAGAGGCCGCTTACGAATGCGGCAGGCGAGAATACTTCTGCGCCCTTTGGTTTCACGCGCTTCTTGCTAGACATACGTGAGAAATTTGACCCTGATTACTTAGCTGTGGTTTTTGATGCAGGTGTGTCGTTCCGTGATATCGAATATCCGGAATACAAGGCCACACGAGAGAAAATGCCCGATGATCTTCGGGCAAGCCTAGGACGCATAAGAGATATCCTAGATGGCTTTAATGATCCGGTCGTAGAACTCGAAGGATATGAGGCTGATGATGTCATTGGTACACTTGCCATAAAAGCTATAGACCAGGGCCTTGAAGCAGTGATTGTTTCGGGTGACAAAGATTTTTATCAGCTCATTGGACCGGGAATCCACCTTTTGAATCCGGGACGCGGCGGTGCGACAGGCGTAGCTTCTGAATGGGTGACAGAGGACAACGCAAGCGACAAGTTCGGGATTCCGCCTTCCCAAGTGGCAGATTACTTAGCTCTAGTTGGAGACTCTTCAGATAATGTTCCAGGTGCCCCGGGCATAGGTCAGAAGACTGCTGCATCTTTGTTGCAACACTATGAGAACATAGAAGAACTCATCGCTCACGCGGAGGAGCTCAAGCCCCCAAGGGCTTCTAAGTCCCTTCAAGAAAATGCTGAGAAAGTTCGTTTGTCAAAGAGGCTGGTTACGATCATGACTGACCTCGATGTTCAGTTAGACCTCGAATCATTGAAGGTCCAGGAACCCAATAATGCCGCACTCCGAAATATCTTTGCTGAACTAGGGTTTCATCGGCTCACCGAACAGTTTTCAGTCGCAGCTAGCTCGGATACGGCAAGTAGCGAAGAAAAGCCTGGGAAGAATGATGTTTCCTATCAAATTCTAGATCTCCAATCTGACTTGACGGCTCTTGTTGAGGATGTACGTGCATCCGGCCGGGTTGCCATTGCCTCAGAGTTTACGACCAAGGACCCGCTTGTTGGGGATTTGGTGTCACTTGGTTTCTCGACTAAGAGCGGTGTTGCGAGTTACCTCCCATTTGGCCATCAGCAAGCGTTCGAGCTGACCTTAGAAGGTGAAAATCAGGAGGCAGTGGAGAACCTATCTGGTCTGGATAGTAGGGAGATGTCTGAAATCAAGGAGATCTTAGAAGATCCTGAAATAGAGAAGGTTGGTCATGATCTGAAACGGACAGCTCTTTTGCTAGCACGGGCGGGGGTAAAGCTGCGTGGTTTCTCCTTTGATGTGATGATAGCGAGTTATTTATTCGACCCAGGGAGTCGGGATCACGGGGTTGCTTCGCTCGCCTTGAAAGAACTGTCTCGTACAATCTGTGACCGCAAAGATTTGGTTGGCAGTGGAAGGAGTCAGAGACCGTTCTCGGATATACCCATAGAACAGGCCGGACATTATCTGTGCGAGGTAGCGGATGTTCTACTTGGGTTGGCTAAACATTTCCAACAGCGCCTAGAAGAGCGCTCGCTAAGTGACCTCATGACGGACTTGGAGGTGCCACTCATTCCCGTTCTGGTCAACATGGAATTAGCAGGGATAGAGATCGACCGCGACTTCTTCCAGGCAATGCATTCCAAGTTGGTACGGGAGCTTGACCTAATAGGAGAAGACATCTTCAAGCACGCTGGCGGTGAGTTCAATTTGAATTCAACTCATCAGCTTAGGCAGGTTCTCTTTGAGAATCTGAATCTCCCAATTATCAAGAGGACCAAAACAGGGCCTTCTACGGATGCTTCGGTCCTGGAGGAACTGGCGACTCAGGGTCATGTTCTGCCACGGTTAATGATTGACTACCGAGAACTCGAGAAACTCCGCTCCACGTATGTGGACGCCCTACCTCAACTTGTGCATGGAGAAACCGGTCGGATCCACACCAGCTTCAATCAAGCTGTAACCACAACAGGCAGGCTATCTTCGAGTGACCCCAACCTTCAAAATATTCCAATTCGGACTGAGATAGGTCGGGAAATCCGTAAAGGCTTTATTGCAGGCCCTGGCAGTGTGTTTCTGGCGGTGGATTACTCTCAAATTGAGTTACGCGTGCTAGCACACTTTTCGGGCGACGCCGCATTTGTAGGTGCCTTTAAAGAAGGTGTCGATGTACATAGGCAGACTGCCGCAGTGATTTTTGGTATTCCTGTTGAGGAGGTGACATCGGAGATGAGAGGGCAGGCGAAGACCGTCAGCTTCGCTACGCTGTATGGGCAGGGAGCGTTCTCCTTAGCTAATCGCCTCGGCATTTCACGAGATGAAGCTCGCGAGTTTATTGAGATGTATTTCGAGCGGTTTAATAGTGTTCGGAAATTCTTTGATGCCCAAATCGATATGGCAAGAGAGGTGGGTTATGTCGAAACACTTATGGGTCGCCGCCGCTACGTGCCGGAACTTCAAGCGAGTAATTGGAGTGTTAGGCAGTTTGGTGAACGTGTAGCTCAGAATACTCCGATACAGGGGACGGCAGCCGATTTGATGAAAAAGGCAATGCTTGATGTCCACGAAGCCCTGGGGTCAGCAAATAGTGAAGCAAAAATGCTACTACAAGTTCATGATGAGCTTCTTCTTGAGGTGCCTGAGGATGAAATTGAGGAAACCCAAAACCTTGTAGTGAATCAAATGGAAGGAGCTATGGAGTTGAACGTTCCGCTAGTGGCGGAATCAGGTGTTGGGAGCACCTGGTACGAATGTAAGGATTGATACTATAGCAGCGGAAAGTTAGTCGGCTCAAATAAGATGATCGTAAGCGGTTGATCCCTCGCAGTGTCTGTCCTGTATATGAGGCTGGGTTGTTTCGTTGCTGCCGGTCACAATGCTCAAAGACAAAGAAAAGGGCCTCGCCCAACAGGACGAGGCCCTTTTTACAAAGGTCTCATTTAACCTTAAGTCAGTTCGGGGTCAGTTCGGACTCCAGAATCCAGATAGAGAGTCACCCTGGGCACTATCCCGGAGTTTTTCGAAAGCTCGGTTACGAATCTGCCTAATCCGCTCACGCGTAACACCCAGGAGCGATCCGATTTCCTCGAGGGTTCTCTCTTCACCATCATCGAGCCCGTAATACAAATACAGGATTTTTCGTTCTCGCTCGGTCAAATACTCATCGAACATCGTTTCAAGGAAGTCTCGACGAGCGATCGCTTCGACGTCGTTCTCAATGTCAGACGCCTCGGTTCCCGAGAAACGTTCGCCGAAGCTAGCACTGTCCCGATCACCTCGGTCGATCGGGGCGTCAAGGCTTAATTCCGATGCCGCCACGCGCCGGAGGGCCCGGATAGTCTCAACCGGTTCCTCCATTGTTTTGGCGATTTCGACATCGGTTGGAGTGCGACCGAGTGATTGCGTTAGTTGAGTGTTTGTGCGTGCGAGTTTCGCAAGATTGGAGTTCTGATTCAGCGGAATACGGACAGAGCGAGTTTGCTCGGCCAGTGCCTGAAGTACTGTCTGCCGAATCCACCAGACAGCGTAGGAGATAAACTTCACGCCCTTGTCAGGGTCGAATTTCTTAACTGCCTTCAGCAGGCCCTCGTTACCAATGCAGACAAGTTCCGCGAGCCCAAGGCCACGGCCTTGATATTTCTTCACATAAGAGATGACGAAGCGAAGATTCGCTGTGACAAGCCTTTCGGCGGCTTCCTTGTCTCCTACCCGTGCCCTCCGGGCAAGCTCCCGTTCCTCTCGTGGGTCCTGAATTAACGGGTATTTTTCGACATCCTGCAGATACTGATCAAAGGAATCCAAACCACGGGAGGAAGTAAACATGTGTTTGCGGTCATCCCACTCTGGAGGAGCGCTGATGGCTGACAAAGCTAAGCCAACCCCGGCAACCCTTGCAGTGATTGGGCTATCGGGGTCAGAGCAACCAGCCGTAAAATCCCCTTAAGGGGTCTGAATCTATAAAAATCTGTTTGCGAGGTCAAAGGTGTTTCTGTACACGCCATTTTGGTCTCATAAGGCTCTGTTGAGATTCTAACGCATTGGAGTAAGAAATAAGTCCGGTCCCACCGGGTTTCGGAGAGCCTTTTGAAGCTGGTGATCCGTGAATCCAGAGCCAATTCCGAGTAGCTCAATTAGGGTGACCCGGAACACTGGCCCCCTGCTCACAGGATCGTTGATCGGAAAGGCAAGATCGATGCGTCCCACGGCGCGAGTGCTTGCTGGAAACCCCATTCGTAATCCGAAGCCGACTGAACCACGCCATCCACTATCGGTACCATGGGGTACTTCTCCGGCCCACATCCGGCCCACATCCGCAAAGAGCGTAAAACCAAAATCGACTACATCTGGAGAAGGCCATTTTAGGAAGATGCGGTCTTCGAGGGTAAAGAGGACACGTCGGCCGCCGGGAATATCATCCTCATACAAGCCTCGGACGGCTTCCCGGCCGCCGAGTGTGAGCTGAAAGGGGGTTTCGACTGACCATCCCCCTGTAGCGGACGTGCGGAAGAAGAATGTGTGTGCTGATGAAGCTCCGGTACGCAGATATGTGTAGAAATCAGCTGCAGCAAAGAGGTCTCGCCATCCATCACCCTTGAAGGAGTGCCGGCCTTGGCCTCCGATATTAAGGAACATGAATATCTGACTAGCATTATGTCCGGCGAATAAGCGAAAGCGGGTAAAAACATCGTCATGACTCTCCAGATTTCTGACCCGAAATGCGGGGATGCTTCGTGCAACGGTTAGTCCGAGATCTATGCCTAGGGGCACATCGATCACTTCTGCATGAGTATCGAGGCGCGCGGGGCGAATGTATCGAATCTGGCGCAACCCCAGCATAAGATTAATGCGGGCAGTCGCTGAAGCATTGATCTGTGACCCTATGATTTCTTGAGTTTGATCCGAGCCGGGGAAAGTGCTGCTGAAGTCATTGTCTAGCACCACTTCGACATCATTAGGAAAGCCACCAAACTCGATTCGGTCGCGTGACAAGCCCAGACCTAGAAGTCCAAGACGGCCAGGCCGCCCAAACCTGGTGGCTAGAGATATCTCTAGCCACTCTTCCTGGAGAGGAAGCAATACCTGAGTAACGTCGACCGCATTCCCTGTCGCGTATGTATAGAGTTGGTCACGTCGACGGTAAGCTTCTCGTCCCGCAAACCTGCCGACCTCCCCCACAAATGGATACGCCAGTTCTTGCTCGAGGAAGTTGCCCACTCGGGTTCGACCGTATCCGAAAAGGGCATCTGTTCTGGTACCGAACAAGCGAGGGTGCTCAACTAAGAAGCCAGCGTCACGCTGCTCTCTTCTTCGAGCAAAGTATCCTTCAGCCAGGATGCCCTGACCGAAAAGGTTCTCTTCGGTCAGCTCAATCCGCTCTAATTGAATTCCCTGGTCGATTGAGATTCCCAAGTCAAACTTGGTCGTCCACTCATCCTGAGTGTTGATACGAACGTGATATGTTCCGTCTGGTTGCTCCACCGGGACAACATCTGCATTTGCGATGAAAGGGTACTGCCTCAGAATCCTGCCGGATTCCTCGAGCAAGAATGGGTCGAGACAATCATTCTCGTCGAATAGGATCTCTCTCAGTATGAAGCTTTGGCGTGTGGTTATGTGGAGGGCGTTCGCAAGCCGGTATACCCAACGCAGAGGACTGTCTTCTTCCAGTGTTTCCAACTGGAAAATAGGACGGTTGTCCACAACGATATTCGTCACGCGGCCTACTTCACATACACCGTCGGGTCCAATAGCTTGCGCTCCAAGCTCTGGTGACGAAACGAGCATCGTAATGAGCATGGCAAGGAGCACCCAGAGAGGGCACGGACGAGCATTTTCCATGTAAGGCTAGGCCGTTCCAGTTGTGAAGTCTCTTATTTGACACAATCCTTAGCGCTTCTCTACGCTTCACGGTCCATCAAGGTCCCCGTTCTAAGGTATCGGAGTTTCCAATATGCCTATCAGTAGGAAGGAAGCCCTCGAGTATCATATGAAAGGTCGGCCGGGCAAGATCGAGGTTGTACCGACCAAGACTGTAGCTACACAGCGAGACCTAGCACTCGCGTATTCACCTGGGGTTGCGGATCCGTGCCGTGAGATTCACTCAAATCCGGATGATGTATTCAAGTACACCGCTCGTGGAAACTTGGTCGCGGTGATTACAAATGGGACCGCAGTTCTAGGGCTCGGGAACATAGGCCCACTTGCGGCTAAGCCTGTGATGGAGGGGAAGGGCGTTCTTTTTAAGAAGTTCGCCGGGATCGATGTTTTCGACATTGAAATCGCAACCGAAGATCCAAATGAAGTGATCCGCTTCTGCGAGCTTATAGAGCCAACCGTCGGTGGCATTAATCTCGAGGATATCGCTGCTCCGGCATGCTTCGAGATCGAACGAGTTCTTTCAGAGAAGCTGGATATTCCTGTGTTCCATGATGATCAGCACGGCACCGCGATAATTACGGCAGCTGCGCTTATCAACGCTGTTGAGATTGTCGGGAAAAAGATCGAGACGGTGCAGATCGTATTTAATGGGGCTGGTGCTTCCGCACTTTCCACGGCAGAGCATTTGGGTCATATCGGCGTGAAGCTGGATAATATCCTCATGTGTGACTCAAAAGGTGTCATATATGAGGGTCGTGAAGATCTGACCAAATACAAGGCACCGTATGCCGCCAAGACAAGCAAGCGAACTCTCAAGGATGCGATGGTAGGTGCCGATGTGTTCATTGGCCTGTCTGTGAGGGGAGCAGTCAGTAAAGAGATGGTCAGGTCCATGACAACTGAGCCCATCATCTTTGGCCTAGCCAATCCCGACCCCGAAATCCTACCTGAGGAAGTCCTGGCGGTTCGAAACGATGCGATTATCGCAACTGGGCGCTCTGATTACCCTAATCAGGTTAACAACGTACTGGGCTTCCCCTTCATCTTTCGAGGTGCTCTGGATGTGCGAGCTACAGGTATCAATAGGGATATGATGCTTGCTGCGACGTACGCGCTTGCTGAGTTGGCGCGAGAGCAGGTGCCAGACATGGTGCGTGGAGCATATGAAGATTCAAGTATCAGTTTCGGCAGAGAATATTTGATCCCGAAGCCGTTCGACCATCGGGTGCTATTCCATGTCGCTCCGGCCGTCGCCAAGGCGGCCATGGAGACTGGAGTAGCAAGCCTTGAGCTTGATCTTGATGACTATCGAGAACAGCTCCGGGCTTCATTAGGACCGGGCCGAGAAGTTATGAGATGGATGACTGTGAGCGCGCGTAAGAGCTCTGCCAAGATCGTTTTTGCCGAGGGGCACAACGACAGTGTTATTCAGGCAGCTGTCCAGATGGCAGAGGATGGTATTTGTAAGCCCATACTCCTTGGTCGTCCACCTCGAGTTCGAGAAAAAGCGAAGCTCCTCGGAGTTGATGTCACGGGTATTGAGATCGTCCACGCTGCGACATGTACAGAGCGGAGATATGAGTTCGCAGAGACGTTGTTTGAGCGAAGGGCGCGGCGCGGCCTCACTTTAGCCGAAGCGCAATGGAATCTCTACAAGCCGGTTTACTTCGCAGCGAGCATGCTTGCAGCTGGGGAGGCTGATGCTATGATCGCTGGGATCGAGGCAAATTACGCTGAAATCCTGCGCCCTGCTCTACAAGTGATAGGAAAGGCAGATGGTGTGAGTAAGGTTTCTGGACTCTACATGTTGGCATTTCCTGGCCGGGAGTTGCTCTTGTTCGCGGATACCACAGTGAACATTGATCCAGGCCCTGAGACGCTGCGGGATATCGCACTGCAGACTGCTACGTTCGCTAGATATATAGGGATGCATCCACGAGTTGCGATGGTGAGTTTTTCTAATTTTTCATCTAGCAGCCACGAGGAGTCCCGTCAGATGGCTACGGCTGTGGAGTTGGTCCGAGAGGCTGATCCAGAATTGGAAATTGATGGTGAAATGCAGGCTGACACTGCGATTGATGCGAGCAAGTTGCGTGAAGTGTATCCATTCACACGCCTTACTGGTCCAGCCAACATACTAGTCTTTTCACGCCTCTCGGCGGCAAACGTGGCCTATAAGCTCCTAGACCGGCTAGGGGGTGCTGATGTGATCGGGCCAGTGCTCTTGGGGATGGCGAAGCCCGTTCACATACTTCAGCGTGGTTGTAGTGTTCAAGATATTATTAATCTGTCTACAGTTGCGTCAGTGGACTGGCAGGCAAGAAGTAATCAGATTTGATGGCTTCTCGGACGATGCTTGTCCGGGTTTTTTGTTTTGCTACCTGTTTCCCAAGAGCAGGGTCTCAGAGCACCACAAAGTTGACTTAGTTTATGCCAGAAATCTTAACACAATCGGATGGGCCTGACCTTCAAGACCACGGCCTGAATCCTAAGAGAGCTGTCTACTGGAATCTTTCCCCCGCGCGCCTATATGAGGAGTCATTCGCTCGCGGAGATGGTCAGCTAGTTCACATGGGTGCCATTGCAACGGTTACTGCGCCGCACACCGGACGTTCACCGAATGATCGCTTTGTCGTGCGTGATGAACTTACTGAGGAATCGGTAGACTGGGGGGCTGTGAATGTGCCAATTAGCCCGGATCATTACGGCGCGTTGCGGCAGGAGGTCATCCTTTATTTGAATGACCAGGATCTCTTTGTTCATGATGCACGTGCCGGTGCGGATGAAGAACACGGTATTAATGTGCGCGTTGTTAGCGAGAGCCCATGGCACGCCCTCTTCGCACACAACATGTTTCTCCGTCTGGGATCGGATCAGTTGGTTGAATTTAGGCCAGACTTTACCGTATTGCATGCTCCGCATCTTAAGGCTGATCCTGAACGCCACGGTACAGTGTCCAATACGGCTATCGTGGTGAATTTCTCAGCACGAGAGGTGCTCATAACGGGCAGTCGATATGCGGGTGAAATCAAGAAGTCGATTTTCTCTGTACTCAACCACAGGCTCCCAGAGTCTAGGGTGCTCCCAATGCACTGCTCAGCAAACCTAGGCTCTTCGGGTGATGTAGCACTTTTCTTTGGTCTATCAGGTACTGGAAAGACAACCCTTTCAGCTGATGCTGCCCGAGGACTAATCGGTGACGATGAGCACGGCTGGGGTGGTGACGGGGTCTTTAATTTCGAAGGTGGTTGTTACGCAAAGACGATTCGTCTTTCGCCCGAGGGTGAGCCTGAAATCTTCCAAGCCACTCAAATGTTTGGCACGATTTTAGAAAATGTGGTATTAGATGAGGCGACCCTAGAGATAGATTTTGATAACGGGTTAATAACGGAGAATACGAGGGCATCATATCCCATCCACTATATTCCTAATGCTGTGATTCCAAGCCGGGCAGGGCACCCCAGTAATGTTGTATTCCTTACTGCGGATGCATTTGGGGTGCTTCCCCCGATCTCCCAGCTGACCCCCGAACAGGCAATGTACCATTTCCTCTCTGGGTATACCGCTAAGGTTGCAGGGACGGAACGTGGTGTGACTGAACCCAAGGCCACTTTCAGCGCCTGTTTTGGGGCCCCATTCCTGCCCAGGCATCCGGGTGTCTATGCAGAGATGTTGGGGGAAAAGCTGAGGGAGCATAGAGCCACTGTTTGGTTGGTGAATACTGGCTGGTCTGGAGGTGGTTGCGGCGTTGGTAGTCGGATGAAACTCTCCTACACGCGGGCAATGGTGAATGCCGCCCTCAGTGGTGAACTGGACGAGGGAGACTTTGCTACAGATCCTGTCTTCGGGCTTGCGGTGCCCACAGTAATTTCAGGGGTGTCCAGTGAAATTCTTAGCCCTAGGAAAACCTGGGATAATCCTGATGAGTATGACATTGCAGCATCCAGGCTGGCTGGAATGTTTCGGGAGAACTTCGAGCAATTCTCAAATCAAGTGTCAGGCGAAGTTCGTACGGCCGGTCCAAGATGAGTACTTGCTGGGCTCAAGAGTTTCTGGGACTTCCCGATCTCGCCTAGGTACGATGTGTCCATCCACCGGGCTATGGGTGGGTAGCCAACCCCGTGGCGACGGTTAGTTCTGGTGGATAGCTTCTTCCGGCCATTAGACCATACCAGAAGTTGACCGGAGCACGATCAATGAATTCAAAGCTGTCCTCAGCTGCCCTCCTCGTATTGTGTTTAGCACCGAGTATGCTCCACGCCCAAGCGCCAGCTAAGGTTCCTGAAGAGGCTCCGGCTCGAATTCATCCTCTTCCATCTTTACGAGAACAAGCTCTTGAACAGCAGGTATGGCTGGAGATGCGCATGGAGAGAATCCTTCCTCGGCTTATGGCCGAATATGATGTGAATATGTGGATTCTTTCGATGCGGGAGTATGCTGAAGATCCTGTGTTTTGGTCTATCACTGCTCCGACCACCTTTGCTGCTCGGCGACGCTCTATCTACGTGATTACTCGAGAAGAAGATGGATCACTTGAGCGGATAGCACTTGGTGGTACAAGTCAGGGTGGGGTCTTTGAGGCATTTCGCTCCACCCGCCCCGCCCCGACCCAGCCAACTGCGGAGCTCGTTGGCGCGGAGCAATGGAATTTGCTCCGTGAGTTGGTGGAAGACCGAGACCCAGAGAATATCGTTCTCAACGTTGATCCTGTTTGGGCTTTTTCAGATGGGCTCCATGCGGGTGAACAGCAAGAGTTGCTTGAAGCCTTGGGTGATGAGTATGGCGAACGCGTTAAACACGAGCCGCGGTTGGCGATGAACTATATAGCCTTGCGTCTTCCTGAAATGATGCCTCGATACCAGAAAATCGAGGAAACTGTGCATGCGATCATCTCTGAGGCTTTTTCAAACGCGGTAATCACACCAGGAGTTACTACTACGGAGGACGTGGTCTGGTGGATGCGCCAGAAGATCCGTGACCTGGGCTACACTACTTGGTTCCATACTTCTGTAGATGTACAGCGAGCGGGTGGAGTGAACTCTGCCGGACCTGCGGTCATCGAGAGAGGGGACCTGCTTTGGACTGACTTTGGAGTTGTGGGTCTGAATCTACATACAGACACGCAACATCTGGGTTACGTCTTAAGAGAGGATGAGATGGAGGTGCCGGAAGGACTGAAGACATGCCTCAAGAACTCGAACCGTCTCCAAGACATTCTGCTTACTCATATGGAACCTGGGTTAACCGGCAATGAGATTCTCGCGAATACTCTGACTCAGATGAGGGCTGAAGGGATTGACGGCACGGTGTATACGCATCCGATCGGTGATCACGGTCACGGAGCCGGACCCTTGATTGGCCGTTGGGATGGGCAGGAAGGTGTCCCGGTCAGGGGGGATGCGGTTTTACTCCCTTCTACATGGCATTCGATTGAACTTCAGGCGACGACCCCTATACCAGAATGGGGGGATCAGCCGGCATCATGTCGACAGGAAGAAGAAGCCTATCTGGATACCACAGGGGAGCGTCATTGGGTGTTCCGTCGGCAGGGCAAGTTCCATCTGGTTTGGTAAGGTTCTGATTGCCAGCGAGCGGGTGTTTCCGTGAACGATCAGACTAAACACATCGGCTTCGACCGATCAATTGTTGAAGGGCCAATCCGGGGGGCCGTATGGAAGCTCGCTTGGCCAACGATGCTACAGAATATCATCGGTGGGGTGCAGGGCATTATAGACCACACGATGGTCGGGAACTATGTCGGCTACGTTGGCAACGCAGCGATCGGGGTGTCCTGGCAAATCTTCTTAGTTGTCATTGTTTTTATTAGTTCACTATTCACCGGGATGGGCATTCTTGTGGCTCGGTTCGCGGGTGCGAATGAGCCTGAAAAGGTGAATCGAACGGTTTACCAGGCGTTTCTGACATCAGTCATGCTCGTCTTGTTAGTCATGGCGCCAATAGGCTATGCGGCATCACCGTTCCTACTTGATCTAGTAAACGCAACGGCTGAGGTGCAGGCTGAAGCGCTACCCTATCTCCGTATCATGTTCGTTTTCTCATTCGGCATGCTGATGTTCTTCATGCTAGGCGGGGCCCTAAGATCAGCAGGCGATGCGAGAACACCCTTAAGACTCGGAATTGCACTAACGATCCTCAATATCGCACTCAGTGTCATCTTGATTCGCGGAATGGGTCCAATTCCTGCCTTCGGAACTACTGGGGCTGCAATGGGGACCGTCATCGCAGGCGCTTCTATAAGTGTATACGCATTATTCAAGTTATTTGGCGGCCGATGGGTAGTGCAGTTCCAACGCGGAATGAGCTGGCGTCCCGACTACGTGATTATCAAGCAGCTCTTCAAGTTTGGACTCCCGACGGGCATCCAAGGCATAGCGATGAATGTGGGTGGCGTCATTCTGTTGGGTTTCATCGGTTCACTCACGATGGGTGCTCAGGCACAGGCTGCTTACGTAGTGAGCTACACGCAGCTTTTCTCATTCATCACATGGACGTCAGTAGGAATTATGGGCGCTACCGCAGCAGTAGCCGGTCAGAATCTCGGAGCTGGTAACCCTGACCGTACGAGTCGCGCAGTGCATGTGGCCGCTGGTTTCGGACTACTGCTCGCAACCGCTATTGGGTCCACATTCTTGTTGGTCCCGACCCGGTTATTGGGAGTATTCGGGATGGATGATCCTATTGTTGTCGACTTGGGTGTAGAGTTGCTGCGCTACCTAGCATTATCGGGGCTCTTCATAACCGTCGCGTTAGCTTTTACAGGAGGATTGCAGGGCACCGGCGACACCAAGAGCCCACTCTACATATCGATTGTTTCACAGATGATCATTCCGGTCGGGCTCTGTTGGGGTATTCAAACGTTTTCGACTCTTGATCCTGCTGATATATGGTTGGCAATAGTGTTTGGCCATCTCACCAGAGCAATCCTCAGTGTGATCGTATTCAAGCGAGGGAAATGGAGGGGAATCAAGGTCGAGATTGGCTCCGCTAGGGCATAAGATTCAGTCGGGTCGCCTTTGCGGGTTCCTGGCCCCATAATGTGCTCCCCTACTGACCTTAGGAGCTAACAGTTCATGGCGAAGCAGTACTGGTTGATGAAATCTGAACCCTATGTCTATTCGATCGAAGACCTCGAGAAAGATGGTTCTACTTGTTGGGAAGGTGTGCGGAACTATAAGGCTCGAAACAACATGCGGAGTATGAAAACCGGTGATGAGGTTCTCTACTATCATTCAAATGCTAAACCTCCCGGGGTAGTCGGTATTGCCCGTGTGTGTAAGGAGGCGTACCCAGATTATTATGCCTTTGATGAGAACAGTGACTACTTCGATCCCAAGTCCTCGGCGGATAATCCTCGCTGGTGGATGGTTGATGTCGAATTTGTCTCAAAGATCAAGAACGTGGATGAGCCACTCGGTTTATCCGAGATCAAGTCAGACCCGAAGTTGGCCGATATGGAACTCATCCGATACGGGCGTCTTTCAGTACAGTCAGTGAAGAAATCAGAGTTTGACTACGTGAAAAAGCTAGCAGGGCTTTAGCGTTCCGTGCACGTTTCTAGACCCCGAAGAATGCGTTTTCTG
>DCAZ01000028.1:10333-14260 GCA_002313925.1 Gemmatimonadales bacterium UBA1120 | reverse complement strand
TCCCCAATGCTCGAGCACTTGGCATTCCACTACAGGGTGAGCCGGGACTGAATAATGCCATCACTGATGTGGCAGGGGTCGAGGTTGGACACACGACAATTATAGAGGGTCAAGGTCCGCTTATTGTTGGACAGGGGCCGATTCGGACAGGAGTGACCGCAATCCTACCGCGTGGTCGCGAGTCTGGCGATTCGACTTTCGCAGCTTGGTTCAGTCTGAATGGCAATGGTGAAATGACCGGTACAACCTGGATTGAGCACTCTGGACTACTTGAGGGTCCGATCTTGATTACGAACACGCATAGCGTGGGGGTTGTACGTGATGCAGTGATCGCTTGGCAGCGGGATCGCGATCCATCGTTTCTGTGGGCGCTTCCTGTGGTAGCTGAGACCTATGATGGCAGCTTGAATGATATTAATGGCTTTCATGTTACAGCTGAGCATGCCTTCGCGGCGCTCGATGGAGCTCGTAGTGGCCCGGTCGAGCAGGGTGCGGTCGGAGGGGGAACAGGCATGCGCTGCCACGGTTTTAAGGGAGGCATCGGGTCTTCGTCCCGGCGTGTAGGCGACTATACCATCGGTATACTGGTCCAGTGTAATCAGGGTTCTCGCAGTGATCTGCGAGTCGCAGGCGTGCCCGTTGGCGAGATGTTATCTGAACCTTCTGCATGTTACGCAGATCGATCGATCCCGGCTGAGCTACGGCGTTCAGGTGTGCGATGGTGTGACGGAGGAGAAGATGCAGCGGGTAAGATGGAACCCATCCCAGAAGGTGCTGGATCAATCATTATTGTTCTCGCAACCGATGCACCACTCTTACCGACGCAGATCAAGCGGTTAGTTACCCGTACGACAATGGGTCTCGCCCGTATTGGTGGTATGGGGTACAACGGGTCAGGAGATATCTTCATTGGATTCACGACTGCGAACCGATCGGCAGCCGCGGAGCGCTCGACGGTAGTTGGGTTGGAAATGCTGCCGAATGACCGGTTGAATCCTTTTATTTCCGCTTCTGTCCATGCGACTGAGGAAGCGATCCTGAATGCGATGCTCGCTGCGGAAACGCTAACAGGCATTAATGGTTATACGGTCCCAGCACTGCCGCACGATCGCTTGACCGAGATTATGCAGCGAATGTTTGGGGGTTTCAGAGATTTGCGGTGAGTAACGAAATACCAAGGAGAGCTTTGATGGAGATGGTGATAAAGTCACGTGCGGTATACGCTGGACTCGTTGTGGTGATCATGGGTGTGGGCTTAACACCTGCAGACCTGGATGCACAACGCTTAGCGACTGAGGACCCAGTACTGCAGGGCATTTGGGATCAGGCGATTGACAACTCACACTTCGAGAGCTTAGCGCAGTCGCTGCTTGACTCAATAGGACCTCGTTTGACTGCGTCGCCTGGGATGGAGATGGCCCAGGACTGGGCTGTTCAAGTACTCAGGAGCTGGGGTATCGAGGCACGTACGGAGCGTTACGGGACATGGGAGGGCTGGAATCGGGGCCCAAGTCATGTGGACTTAATCTCTCCCCGTGTCCGTTCACTCGAGGGTCGGATTCTAGCTTGGAGCCCTGGTACGGACGGACGTCCGATCAATGCTGAGGTTGCCTATGTGCCCGACATTCGCTCTCCAGATGATTGGCAGTCATTTCTGGCTACAGTAAATGACAAGTGGGTCATGCTTTCGTTTCCAGAACCGACCTGTCGTGCGAATGAGCAGTGGTCAGAGTTCGCTATGCCTGGATCCGCAGAGCGCATGGCCGAAGATAGAACCAACGGCCAACAAGCATGGAATAGGAATCTTCAGGCTACTGGATCTGTGGATGGCCGCCGCCGAGACTTACATGCCCAACTCGAAGCGGCCGGTGCGGCTGGTATCATTACCTCCCAGTGGCCGGGTTCATATGGTACGACAAGGGTTTTTAATGCGTACAACAGAGAGACTCCAACATTTGAGTTGTCCTGCGAGGACTACGGTTTGGTGTATCGCCTCACTGAGAATGGACAAGACCCGATACTTCGTTTAACCGCCGAGGCGGAGAATCTGGGGGAGGTGCCAGTATACAATGTGATTGGTCAGATTCCGGGGACTGAGATCCCGAATGAGTATGTCATGCTTTCAGCCCACTATGACTCTTGGGAAGGTGGCTCTGGGGCGACAGATAATGGAAGCGGCTCTCTTCTTATGCTCGAGACAATGCGGATTCTCAAGGAGGTCTATCCGAACCCGAAGAGAACGATCTTGATTGGCCTATGGAGTGGTGAAGAGCAAGGACTCAACGGTTCGAGGGCCTTCACGGAGGATCATCCCGAAATTGTCGAAGGGCTGCAAGCGCTATTCAATCAAGACAATGGTACCGGGCGAATCGTAAATCTTTCTGCGCAGGGCTTCATCGAAGCTGGAGCGTCTCTGGCTAACTGGTTGTCACATGTTCCTGCCGAAGTCGCAGGTAGCGTCAATCTCAACATACCTGGAAACCCAGGAGGAGGCGGGTCAGACTACGCTTCATTTGTCTGCCACGGTGCTCCCGCGTTCAACCTAGGGGCACTTTCCTGGGACTACAGTTCCCATACCTGGCATACACACCGTGATACCTTCGATAAGCTTATATTCGATGATCTTAAGAACAATGCAGTTCTGGCAGCTTCACTGGTGTATCTGGCCTCTGAAGACAACGAAAGGGTGAGTCGGGAGAGGCGGACGGTGATGGGTGGTCGTGGCGGAAGGACGGCTCAATGGCCGACTTGCACTCCGGCGACCCGAAGCTCACGTGACAGCTCAAGGATGTGATTCTGATATGAGTACGATGGTCCAAAACTATGTTGGAGGCGAGTGGTGTGGGGTATCTCACTCAGAGACTCTTACAGTAACTAACCCTGCCTCAGGTGGAGAAATTGGGCGTGTGCCACTGTCCACGGGCACCGATGTCGATAAAGCAGTTCAGGCGGCAAGAGCTGCTTATCCAGAATGGCGCTCCACTCCGTCACCTGAAAGAGCTAGGGTCCTCTTCCGCCTCAAATCACTGCTGGATGAGCATAAGGAAGATCTAGCTCAGCTGCTCACAACAGAGCACGGAAAGGTCATCGCGGAAACACGCGGTGAGATTCAGAGAGGTATCGAAAATGTCGAGCACGCTTGCGGAATACCATCTCTCATGATGGGGGATACCGTTGAGCAAATTGCTGAGGGTATCGACAGCGCATCGTGGCGCCAACCAATCGGTGTGTTCGGTGTCATTACCCCTTACAATTTTCCAGTCATGATCCCCCTCTGGTTTTGGCCATATGCTGTGGCAACTGGGAATACCGTAGTCCTCAAGCCCAGTGAGCAAGATCCGCTAACACACCAAAAGATCATTGATTTAGTGGAAGAAGCCGGACTCCCTCCAGGTGTGTTGAATGTCGTACATGGTGGCCGAGAGAGTGTTGAAGCAATTTGTGACCATCCTGATATCACGGGCGTATCCTTTGTTGGCTCGAGCAGAGTGGCAGAGATCGTGTATAGACGAGCTTCTGCCGCTGGGAAGCGAGTCCAGTCGCTTGGTGGAGCCAAGAATTACATGATCGTGTTGCCAGACGCTGATATGGAAGTCGCCCTAGATGCTTGTGCGGGTTCAATTTTTGGTTCTACGGGTCAGCGTTGTCTAGCAGGCAGCGTGATTGTGGGTGTGGGTGATGCTCATGCTGAGATTCGAGACAGGATGCTGGATACTGCGTCCTCAATCCGGCTTGGTGATGGCCTTGAGGAGACTACAGATATGGGCCCAGTGATTTCTGCAGCACACCGTGATCGGGTTGTTTCTTTCATTGATCAGGGGGTAGCTGACGGAGCAAAACTTTCGCTCGACGGGCGAGACGCCACTGTGGAAGGGCTAGAAAATGGCTACTGGGTTGGACCTACAGTTTTTGAGGATGTCCCACCGG
>DCAZ01000028.1:8070-9920 GCA_002313925.1 Gemmatimonadales bacterium UBA1120 | reverse complement strand
GCAGCTTGTATGGGAACGCATGCTCGATTTTTACAACGAGTGGTAAGGCTGCCAGAGAGTTCCGCTACCAAGCCGGTATTAGCATGATTGGCGTTAATATTGGGGTGGCTGCACCCATGGCTTTCTTCCCGTTCGGTGGCTCAAAGAATTCCTTCTTTGGGGACCTGAAGGCGCAGGGTAAGGATGCTATTTCCTTCTTCACTGATCAGCGAGTCGTGATATCGCGTTGGTAGATTGTGACTGCTGATCAAGACCTCAGTAAACGTACTATGAATCCAACCGTGACCTCAGCTGTTTTGGGCCAGGACATTATTGATGGACAGCGGGAGTACCTCCTTCCGTCCATGCTGCATCTCTACTCCGAACCGCTCTGCCTGACAGAAGGCCAGGGTATTCGTGTTTGGGACGCCAATGGGAACGAGTACCTTGACCTTTTCAGTGGAATCTTGACCACCTCAGTAGGTCATTGCCATCCGCGAGTTGTGGAAGCAATGACTGATCAGATGGGACGCCTCGGCCATGTTTCGACACTCTACGCGAACGGACCTCAAGTGGAGGCGGCGAAAAAGATAGCGAGGATCTCTCCAGGAGATCTCAAGCGAACATTCTTCACTAATTCAGGGACGGAGGCGATTGAAACAGCCTTAATGATGGCGTCCCTGGCAACTGGTCGAAGTGAAATCATAGGGCTACGTGTTGCATACCATGGTCGTTCGTATATGGCTACGAGCGTAACCGCTCACTCAGGGTGGAGACCGCTAGCAACTCCCGTTGCAGGTATCAAGCATGCCAAGTCTCCGAATACCTATCGCTGTCCGTTCAAACAGCCTTGTGACGACTCGTGTGTGAACAAGTTTGTGGAAGACCTTGAAGAGGTCATCATCACAACAACAAATGGTCGTCCGGCAGCGTTCATTGCGGAAAGCATTATGGGTGTGGCAGGCTACGTTGTTCCACCTGCCGGCTATTTTCAGAAGGCTGCTGAGGTGATTCATCATTATGGTGGCCTCCTGATCATCGACGAAGTCCAGGCGGGCTTCGGTAGGACTGGAAGGCACTGGTTCGGTATAGAGCACTGGGGTGTCGAGCCGGATATCATGGTTATGGCAAAGGGCATCGCAAATGGAGCCCCTGTAGGTGCTACGATAACGACTGATGAGATCGCACACGCTTGGAAGGGCAAGACGCTTTCAACGTTCGGAGGCACACCCGTATCCATGGCGGCTCTCTGTGCTACACAGGACGTGCTTCAAGAGGAATCAGCTCCAACAAATGCTTTTGCCCGAGGTGAAGAGTTACGTGCGGGGATGATTAACATCCAAGAACGACATCCATGGGTTGGTGATGTTCGAGGTATGGGCTTGATGCAAGCCATGGAGATCGTGAAGGATCCGGAGACGAAAGATCCGGATACGGAACGCACGGCAGCGCTGTTGGCCGCAACCAGAGATGAGGGTCTACTAGTCGGCCAGGGTGGGCTTAACGGTACGGTCATTAGGATCGGCCCATCACTGTTGATCACCGCTGACGAAATTGCTGAAGGTATCGAGAAATTGGGGAGGGCTTGCGATAAGGTGGGATCATGATATCGGGCCTACCTATTGATGCATGGGTCCTTCTTTTTTGTGCTGTGGGCTTGGGCCTTGGACTCGAAGTTGCATTCTATAGAGCCCAGAAGCGCCGCATCACATCGAAGCACCGAGAACCGAGCCAAGATGAGGTCGGTACTGGATGACCTCCATCACGGTTATCTCTGTTCTCGTTGGTTACGCTTTTGTCCTGCTTGGGATCGCCTTCTGGGGTAGTAAGGAATCTCAAGACCTCAAAGGATACTACGTTGCGGGTAAGCG
>DCAZ01000028.1:4679-7683 GCA_002313925.1 Gemmatimonadales bacterium UBA1120 | reverse complement strand
CTGGGTCTAACGGGTATGGGTTATGCGATTGGTGTCCACGCTTTTTGGGTTATTCTCGGGGAAGTGCTGGGTGTCGCATCGGCCTGGGTCTGGGTTGCTCGCCCATTCAAGGAATACACGGATCGCTTCGACTCAATCACCGTTCCCGATTATCTCACTGATCGGTTTCGGGACACGAAGCATGTTTTCCGTTGGATTTCGGCAATCATTATCCTGAGCATGGTAATGGCGTATACCGCCGCGCAACTAACGGGATCTGGTAAGGCTTTTGATTCTTTCCTTGGTACTGGCTACACAGAAGGTGTTTGGATTGGCCTGGTCATCGTCCTATTCTACACGACGGTTGGTGGATTCAAGGCGGTAGCTTATTCCGACTGCTTACAGGGTGTCCTGATGCTTGGGTGCCTGATCGCTCTTCCTATCGTTGGCATTGCAGCTGCTGGTGGTTGGAGTGAGATGATTACAGAGTTGGCAGCTGCAGATCCCGCATTACTTCGACCGATGGGCCAGTTTGGTCTCGGGGCAGCCGGTATAGCCAGCGCATTCGGATTTGTCGCGATTGGTTTCGCCTTCCTTGGCTCTCCACAACTCCTGACGAGATTCATGGCAGCGCGTGATCAGAAGCAGATTATTGATGGAGGCTTCTGGGCAGTGCTCTGCGTCATTGGCTTTGATGTTGGAGCGGTCCTTGGAGGAATGTCAGGCCGGACGCTATTTCCTGGCTTAGTAGATCCAGAGATGATTTTGCCGGAGATGAGTGCAGCCCTCTTCCCGGCTTTCTTCACAGGAATCTTTCTTGTAGTCGTGCTTGCTGCGATCATGTCGACAGTCGACTCACTCCTCCTCCTCGCATCGTCTGCAATAGTTCGGGATATCGTTCAGAAAGCGATGGGGATCCGAGCTTCGGAGCGCACATTATCAAATTTAGCGCGAGGGGTAACGGTGGTGATCGGAGTAGTGGGGCTCGTGGTGGCACTGACTGAACCGGCATCCATCTTCTACTTCGTACTCTTCGCTTGGTCGGGTATCGCATGTGCCTTCACACCGGTAGTTCTCTGTTCACTTTTCTGGAAAAGAACTACCAAGCTTGGAGCTATAGCAGGGATGATTGGCGGATTCGTGGTGACCGTCGTATGGACGATCTGGTTTAAGGAAAGATTCTATGACCTCTATGAGATGATTCCGGGCTTTATAGCGGGATTTTTCTGTACGATTTCGGTGAGCTTGATGACTGACGTTGACAGGGATATAGCTGACGAAGTTGACTCAATTCGAAGGGCTGTGGGACCAGTCTTTTGAGCCCTGGATGGAATGCTTCACGTCCGGATGGAACATCGTAGTATTTCTGCATGCTTACTCCTATAGTGGCTCGAGTGCAGACAGTGTGATACGATCTGATTGGATCAAGAAAAATGGGTAAGAATCACTCGCAGGAGGCATAAGATGGCTGATGTCAGTAGAAAGGATTTTTTGGGACTCAGCACGGTTGCTGCTGCGGGTCTGGCCAGCGGGTGTGCACCGATAGCGGATCCAGGAAATGTGAGAGCTGACCTTATCGTCATCGGGGGCAAGGTGCTTACTCAGGAGGCTGATCAACCAGTCGCGGAAGCTTTTGCTCTAAAGGCTGGACGTTTCATGGCAGTTGGTTCAAATGAAGACATCCAAAACCTCCAGTCTGTTAATACCGAGGTGATTGATGCTTCTGGAATGACGGTTTTGCCAGGATTTATAGACGCACATTCTCATCCTTCTAGCGCGGGCCTGAACGCACTCAAGAATGTGAACACTAACCTCGGAAGTGTTGCTCGTATCCAGGATGCTCTGAGTGAACGGGCAGCCAGCACTCCGCCCGGTGAATGGATTACCGGTTACATGTACGATGATACAAAGCAGGAAGAGGGGCGTCCGTTGAACCGTGTGGACCTTGATGAGGTAAGCAGGGAACATCCCATCGTAGTTGGACATCGTGGTGGCCACACAGGTGTATACAACTCAAAGGCGTTTGAGGTCGCAGGTATCACCGTCAACACCCCAGACCCGTTTGGAGGTCACTTTTATCGTGAGGATGGTGAACTCACAGGGAAGGTTGCGGAGCGCGCGCGTGGCGCCTTCGATGTGCCGTCAGGATCGACGCGTGAAGAACGTGCAGCTGGAGTCTCTATGATCTGCAAAGAGATGAATGCTACGGGACTCACGTCAGTTCATCAGGCGGGTACGGGATCAACGGGGTTCGTCGCTTACCAGGACGCCAGAGATGAGGGTACTCTCTCCTTACGCATGAATTTGATGGCTAGGGGTGGGACCTTCCCAGCGCTTCAATCAGCTGGGATTCGCACTGGGGTTGGCGACGAGTGGATTCGTATCGGCCCAGTGAAATTCTCCGCTGACGGTTCGGCCTCGGAGCGCACTATGGCGATGAGCACTCCATATGCGGGTCGCCCAGACGATTTTGGTATCCTGACGATGACACAAGAAGAGGTTCACGAGGTTGTCGAAGAGGCTCACCGGTCCGGATGGCAGATCGCTATCCATGCCAACGGTGATGTCACAATCGACATGGTGCTCAATGCCTACGAACGTATGCAACGAGAGTATCCTCGTCCGGATACGCGCCACCGACTTGAGCACTGCTCCTTAGTGAATCCGACACTTCTCCAGCGCATAGCCAACGGTGGCTATATCCCCGCACCGTTCTACACCTATGCTCACTATCATGGCGAAAAGTGGATTGAATACGGTGAAGAGAAAATGGAGTGGATGTTTGCTCACAAGTCTTTTATCGAGTCTGGAATTCCGGTTGCTCCTGCTTCCGACCATTCCCCGGGACCCTATGAACCATTGATGGCGATACAGAGTATGGTGACCCGCAAAGATTTTGCTGGCCGAGTCTGGGGTCCCAGCCAGAGGATCACCGTCGACGAAGCCCTGAGAGTCTGTACGGTGAATGGGGCGTACGCATCGTTTGAGGAGAACGAGAAGGGTACGATTACCGCTGGCAAGTTGG
>DCAZ01000028.1:4215-4354 GCA_002313925.1 Gemmatimonadales bacterium UBA1120 | reverse complement strand
TGACTTCGTGATTCTTGCGGGAGACCCTCATGATGT
The DNA here is from genome assembly GCA_002313925.1 of Gemmatimonadales bacterium UBA1120. Lineage (GTDB taxonomy): Bacteria > Gemmatimonadota > Gemmatimonadetes > Longimicrobiales > Gaopeijiaceae > UBA1142. The sequence continues at coordinate 4,318 of DCAZ01000028.1, read as the reverse complement.
AGATCCGGATCTGATCAAGGAAATTCAGGTTATCCGGACTGTGCTCGGTGGCAGGACAGTGCACGAGGTCTGAAGATAGGTGTCTACTCGCCGAACATCTTTG
>DCAZ01000028.1:2535-3876 GCA_002313925.1 Gemmatimonadales bacterium UBA1120 | reverse complement strand
CTTGCCGGAAAAGTAATTAGGGATCCTCTGTGGAATACGATCAGACTTGACCCTATAGCGGCCCAAATCGTTGATACTGCGGAGTTCCAGCGCCTACGGTACATACGGCAATTAGGCTTCACTCATCTGGTATATCCTGGTGCGACACATACGCGGTTTGACCATGCCCTGGGTGTTTATCACCTCGCGACTGTCGCACTAGGTAGGATTCGCGAGAATCGAAGAATTCCACCGGAAGTATTGCAGGGTGAACATCTTATTCCTTATGCGGCGCTACTTCACGACATTGGTCACTATCCGTTTTCGCATGCACTAGAGGAACTAGAAGCGGAGTATGTGCCGACCCATCACGAGGAAGTTAGTGAACAGTTCTTAGCGTCCCCCACCCTACGCGATGCCCTCGTCCCTCTTGGATCCACTGCTCCAGAGTTGCTTTTGGAGTTGATCTCTGGTCAGAGTCAAATTCCGCTACGGGGTCTGGTAAGTGGAGCCCTTGATTTGGATAAGATGGAATACCTCCGCAGGGATGCTCATTTTTCCGGTGTGCCTTACGGTGAAGTCGACGTTTCGCGGTTATTACAGGGGCTTGCCTTATTACGTGACCCGGATTCTGGTGAGTATGAAGTGGGAGTTCAAGAGAAAGCAGTGGCCGCTCTGGAATCTCTCTTATTTGCGAAGTACCAGATGTTTCGAAACGTCTACTGGCATCATGCTGTACGGGCCGCGACCGTTCTCTACAAGCGCATTGTTGAAGAAGCCGTAGATAGTGGGCTCCTTGTTTCTCATGAACTTGTTGGCCCAACTGACGAAGAACTCTTGCATGAGATTGGCCGCCGAGCACATGAAGCTGACGGTGAAGCCGCAGAGCGTATTGGTACTCGGTGGTTGCCGGCACTTCGCCAACGCCGGCTCCCCAAAAGAGCATTAGAATTGACTGCAGCCGACCTTACAGGTAGACAAGTAGAAGAGTGGGTAGTTAGTGGCTCACCACGTAAGCGTGCGATTGAAGACGATCTAGCTCTCGATCTTGACTTAGAACCCGGAGAGGTAGTTATCGATTTTCCAGCTAAGAAAGCCATGTTCCAGCTAAATGTGCTTGTTGAACGGCGTGATGGGCAAATCCAGCGCTTAGGCCCAGGAGGATTGCCAGGACTTCTAGATTTGCCGCGATTGGCAGATAATCTGTATACGACAGCGCGAGTCCTTAGAGTTTTTACTTTCGAACAACGCTCCATTTTGGCAGACGATATTATCGCAAGAATTACTCGACCGACTGGAACAGTCTAAGCTGGTATGGGGTTCCTGATAGTGACCTTCTTGAAACAGAAAACTCCTTGACAT
>DCAZ01000028.1:0-2222 GCA_002313925.1 Gemmatimonadales bacterium UBA1120 | reverse complement strand
GAAACAGAAAACTCCTTGACATTATATAGCAATTACAGCATCATAAATTGCTTTGCATTTTATGCCTTTCTAGACCTTAACGATAACCGAGCCGGCTTAGTCACCTGACCGGGCTTCATCAAGAGATAATAACACGATGGCCATTGCGACTCCGAGTAAGCGGAGTAAGCGACGCGGGAAGGGCAAACTCCTCTCTGGATTCGATGCCAGTGTAGAGGAGCAGAGTGCCCTTGACCAATACCTTCGAGATGTCAGTCGTCATGAGCTAATCACTCCTGAGAAGGAAAAGGAGTTGGGTGCACTTGCTCAGAAAGGCGACCAGGATGCGATTCAGGAATTGGCGCGTGCGAACCTTCGCTTCGTAATTAGCGTTGCCAAGAAGTACCAGAATCGCGGTGTGTCACTCACGGACCTGATTCAGGAAGGAAATGTCGGCCTAGTTACCGCTGCACGTAAGTTCGATCCTGAGCAGGGTGTGAAATTCATCAGCTACGCGGTTTGGTGGATTCGCCAGGCAATCTTGGCATCACTCGCAAACCACGGGCGTGCTGTGCGTGTTCCCTTGAACCGAGCAAGTGATCTTGCGCGGATTTTCAGGGAAAAAGAGCGGCTGAAGCAAGAGAAGGGTCGCGATCCTTCGACAGAAGAACTTGCTGAAGCTACGTATCTTACGCCGGAATTGGTAGAATCTTTGCAGACTCTGAATTCCGCCGAAATTCGACTCGATGCCCCGATTGGTGACTCAGAAGATTCACAACTGGTCGAGCGCTTCATAACCGAAGAAGCTGCAGAGCCAGAACTCGAAGTTGAGAGCCGTCTTTTAACGGAAACAATTGCTGATGCGCTTTCTCTTCTCGAGACACGTGATGCAAAAGTTCTGCGGCTCTATTTCGGCCTAGAGGGTGAGCGAGAGCATACGCTAGAGGAAATTGGCAATATGCTAGGCGTTACACGGGAACGGATTCGTCAACTTAGAGACCGAGCGCTGCGTCGTTTGCGTGAAGGTGGCAAGGGCGTCGCACTGGAGTCTTTCGCAGCTTGATCTATAGGCCGGTGATACCCCGGTCGGATATGTTTTCTGCTGTTCCCCTAGAAAGATTCTCCTCTTCAGCTTCTTGCGTTCTAGAACTTCATCAATGATCGGGGTGGTAGATCAAACCGGTGGAGGTTCTTACCGAGTTCGACTAGAGGATGGTCTTGTGGTGGAAGCATCACTGCGAGGTAGACTGAAGTTAGGTGGAGCGAAGAAAGATAGGATTGTCATAGGTGACAGGGTTTCTCTGGAACAGTTGGATGACGGCTGGGCCATAGAGAGAGTCGAGCAGCGTACGAGTGAACTTGTTAAGTGGAGCCGAGGTAAGCGGGTGCATAGGGTTCTAGCTGCGAACCTCGACCGAGCGTTCATGGTAGTTGCGGCCAAGGATCCCCAGGCCAACCCAGAACTGGTAGATCGCCTTTTGCTACTAGGTGAGTCGAGCCGGATTAAGCCAACTTTGGTGATTAATAAGATAGATTTGCCGGGTGCGGGAGAGGTTGCTGAGCCGCTCAAGAATCTGTACCAAAGTATCGGGTACCTCGTTTTACCTGTGAGTGCTATAGCTGAAGTGGGAGTGGGCCGGCTAGAGGAAGAACTGTGTTCAGGCATTTCAACGCTGATCGGTCCCTCGGGTGTGGGAAAATCATCGCTGCTAAACGCTATCGATCCTAAACTGGAGTTGCGTACTGGAGAGCTGTCACGCAAAGGTGGAACCGGTCGGCACACGACCGTCAATGCGCGTATCATATCCCTTAGTTGTGGGGGTTTTGTCGCTGATACTCCTGGTTTTGGCGATATAGCATTTGCGGGAATACCGCCGTCCGAGCTTGGTCATTGTTTCCCTGAATTCAGGGACCATCTTGCGTTATGCAGGTTTAGGGGGTGTTCACATGTTTCTGAGCCGGACTGTGGAGTACAAGCAGCTGTCGAAAAAGGAGTAATCCCCACAACCCGATTCAGAAGCTATCTCAAGGCGCACTCAGAGGCGGCAGACCTTAGCTCCTATGGGTGACTAACGAGGATACGTAAACTTTTCCTTTCGTGTCGAGATACTTGATCAAGAGCGGAGAGGTGTCACCCTTGGAGAGCCGGTGGTTGGTTCCCATTCAACCTTAACTGGCCAACCGTATACTTCAGCCAGTGCCTCCTCGTTCACAACTTCATCCGGTGTCCCTTCTACTGCGAC
>DCAZ01000064.1:50485-50716 GCA_002313925.1 Gemmatimonadales bacterium UBA1120 | reverse complement strand
TCGCAGGGATATGCCACAAAGCTTCTCCCCGGTGGGTCTTTGATTTTGGTGCTTTTCGTGGTGTTGTCTGGCGTTTCACCAAAGCTGAGTTCGGCTCAAGATGGTCTACGTATTGGTTTGACCGTGGGTGGGGTAAGCAAGGTCGGCGTGGTACTAGAGAAGTTCTTTAACGGCAACCAAAGCTTGGAGCTAACGGTTGGAACGTGGTCTTTTAAGGAGATCAGCACCTCG
>DCAZ01000064.1:2520-50103 GCA_002313925.1 Gemmatimonadales bacterium UBA1120 | reverse complement strand
CCCATACACCCTTTTATAGGTGCAGGGCTGTGGGTTGTTGGGGCGAAGCCTCCAGCAGAACGCCTAGGGCTTGCCCTCAGTGTGATCGTTCCAATCGGTATCGATTGGAGCTTTCCTTTTGATGCAGACCCATCATGCAATAACAGGTCTTGTCCCGTGGGCCATCATGCCCTCGGAGTGAGCGTAAGCCTAAATCGGGCCTTACTTGTCCGGCGTAGCAATCCTGAGGATCAACTTCCACTGAATGGTAGATTGGTGCCGCTGCCCGGAGCCTATTATCGCTTTATGACGAGACACTGATTAGGTAATCACCTTCGATATGAACTCACCGTTCGTCGGGTTCATCCCACGTCTGGGACCAAAACTTATGCTCCTCGTCATCGATTTTCTCAATATCAAGGGGAGAATCCTCATCCGTAACAAGCGCACCAGTCGCGAGAATTTCTTCCACAGCCGCATCATTAACAATTGGCATGCTCTTTCCGACCCGATCGCGTAACCGTATCCGCAAGCTAACCCCAGCACTAACTGCTAAGACGGTAAGCCCAGCCCAGAATACTAACCAGAATAATGTTAACATCAGAGTTCCTACTAGCGGACCAAGTCTAATCCAATGGCTTCATTCCTACATATTTGAGCCCACTGCCTGTATTCAAGAGGACGACCTCTTCATCCTCATTTATCATGCCCTTATCCAAGAGGATAGGGAGCGCAGCAGCCGTCGCACCACCCTCCGGAGCAGCAAAGATTCCTGTGTCGATGCCTAAGTTCTCCACCCACTCAGCCATCGAGTGGTCGGGGACAGCCACGGCTCCACCCCCAGACTCCCTTAAGGCGCGTAAGATTAGGAAGTCGCCGACTGCTCCTGGAACCCGAAGCCCTGATGCGTATGTAGAAGCTCCACTCCACACTTCAGCTGCATCATGGCCTGCTTCCCAAGCACGCACCATCGGAGCGCAGCCAGCAGCCTGAACAGTGAACATCTTCGGACGCTCGCTGCCAATCCATCCAAGTTGCTCCATCTCATCGAAGGCCTTCCACATTCCAATTAAACCCGTACCTCCTCCCGTGGGATACACAATCGCATCAGGCAACCTCCATCCTAATTGCTCACAGATCTCATACCCCATGGTTTTCTTGCCCTCAACTCTATAAGGCTCTTTCAGGGTAGAAAGATCAAACCATCCATTCTCCTCTGCACCCTGTCGTACCACGAGACCGCAGTCACTGATAAGGCCATCCAAAAGTTGGAGATCCGCACCCAAAGCAGAGATTTCTTCAAGGATGGCCGCTGGTGTGTCGGTTGGGACGACAACATGTGCCCGGAGCCCAGCAGCCGCGGCATAAGCTGCTGCTGCACTACCCGCGTTTCCAGCAGATGGTATCGCAACCTCCTCTGCTCCTAGTTCGAGGGCACGTGATACCGCAAGACAGAGACCTCGGTCTTTGAAGCTACCCGTCGGATTTTGGCCTTCGTCTTTCACCCAGACACGTCGAATACCCATTCGAGCAGCAGTTCGGTGCGCATCGATAAGCGGGGTCCACCCCTCCCCGAGACGGATCTGAGAACCCCTATTTCGAACAGGGAGAACTTCCTGATAGCGCCAGAGATCTGCGCTACGACACGCCACGGACTCTCGGGTAAAGCTCGAACTGATAAGATCCAGATCATATCGAGCGAAGAGAGGTTTGCCAGCTGCCGAAAGTCCAATAAGCTTTTCGCTCTCAACTTTTTCGCCGGTACCGGTGCATTCCAGGTGCGTTGCTCCGTGCAAGCCGTCTTGGTCAGTCATAGGGGCATGCTTTCCTCATCTTAGAGATTGATACGGGAGACAAGATAGTGACGAGAACGACGAAGGTACTCGCCTAGTCCAGATACGGGGTATCTTAGTGCTTTACTGGAGCTAAGAACCGCTCAAGCAGCTAACCCAATAATGGGAAGTTCTTATTCGTACCGAAGTGCATCAATAGGGTCGAGAATCGCCGCCCTACGAGCAGGCCAGATGCCAAAGAACAGTCCTATGAAGGCACTGATAGCCAGCGAGATAGCCACTATTTGCGGAGACACCACTGTGTCCAAACCAGCAAGACGCGTTGTCATCTCTGCGGCTCCGTAACCCATTCCGACTCCCAAGAGCCCTCCCAACACGCAGAGAGTCGAGGCCTCAACAACAAACTGTGTCATGATCGCCCCACGGGTAGCTCCAAGGGCCTTACGAATCCCTATCTCACGGGTTCGCTCGGTTACAGATACAAGCATGATATTCATGATACCGATGCCACCGACAAGAAGACTGATTCCTGCGATCCCAGCCAATAGTAAGGTGAAAGTCTGAGCTGTCGCGTTGAAGGTTTCCAGTAGATCCGTAGAGTTGCGTATGCTGAAGTCTGCATCCTCACCTGGTAGGATACGATGCTCCCTCCGCATAATTCGGTCGATCTCGGCAATCGCCTGGTTCATTTCCTCGGGCGTTTCTGTGGAAGCGTAAATCGAGCCAAGCCTATCGCGGCCACCCATCACACGATACTGAGCAGTCGATTGAGGAATAAAGATCTGGTCATCAGGGCGAAGCCACATCGCATCACCCTTCTCTTCAAGCACGCCAATCACCTCAAACGGGATACCACGTACCTGGATGGTCTTTCCGACGAGGAGCTCCGCTGCGATCGAGTACTGGGAAGAGTCCGTAGGAATCTCACCAAGCTGCTCTGGAATCGTATAACCGAGTACCGCTACTCGCCTACGTCCGCGGACTTCCCCTTCTGTGAAATAGCGGCCTGCGATTAGTCCGTGATCATACATATCGAAATAATCGGGCCAAACACCCATGACCTGATTATTCGAATTCCAGCGTAGGTAGGTAACCTGCATCCGTGACTGAAGCTCAGGAGAGATCTTGAGGAACCCACGGGTCTCATTCCTCAGCGCTTCGGCATCCTCAATCGACATCTGAGTATCGCCTCGAGACACTCCATGACTGAATTCCTGACCGGGCCGGATGGTAAGGACAGAGGTACCCATGTTGTTGATCTGTTGTTCAACCTGTACTTGAGCACCCTCTCCTAATGAGACCATCGTAATCACTGCCCCAACACCGATCACGATACCAAGTGTCGTCAACACAGAACGCAGAATGTTTGTGCCGATAGCGCTCATGGCCACCTTAATGATTTCAAAGATCAGCATCAGGCTTTCTCCTACTACGGGGTCCGGGGTCGGAAGCCGCCACTTCGTCCCATCCCCCCACCGAAGAGGTTTCCGCCCATTCGACTCATCATTCGGGACTGGAATTCCTGCTGTTGGGCCATGAGTTGAGCGGGTCCCACGACAACGAGTACATCCCCTGCTTCGACTCCCATCACTATCTGTGTGTGGTCCCAGTCATTGAGACCCATTTGGACAAGTCTTGGTACTGGCACGCTGTCCGCTCCCATCACGAAGACGACTGCAGGTCGTGTACCAGCAGTGGACGCTCTTGTAACGTCTGCCCCACCCCCTCGGGCAGCACGCCCACCCCGGCCACCTCCCAGGCGTTGCATCTCAGCACGCATCGCATCCTGACTAATCTCTCCACTCTCGACTTGCGCACGAAGCTCCTGAAGCTGAGCTATAACGTTGCCTTGATCATCCTGACCATCTCCCGGGGGGCTATCACCCTCTCCGCTTGCAGCCTCAGCCCCTTGAGATTGAGACCTGCCACCCTGGCCACGACCACCAGCGAACCCCTGCCCACCTCGGCTGCCACCCCGACCTCCTCGCATGAACTGCGTCAAATCCATCTCATCGATGTTGAGACCTAAGGCCATCGCTGCCGGACCGACGTCAGAGGTTTGTACAATTGCATTATTTGGAACCAATACCACATCCAATGCCTCGTCTATAAGCACCTCAACCTCTGCATTCATCCCCGGCTTCAAGAGCCCTGCACTATTGTTCAAACTCACAATCACCGGAAACATCGTCACATTCTGAACGACAGTCGCCTGAGGCTCTATCTTGTCAACCACACCCCGGAACTCCTGACCTGGGAATGCTTCAACGGTCACAATGGCCTCCAGGCCGGAGGCTAACTGGCCCATATCAGTCTCATCCACCAATGTCCTGACCTGCATCTCCTTTAGGTTCGCCATCAGGAACAGCGCTGTACCACCCGACACGTTTTGTGACGCTGATTGGATAACCACACCCTCTTCGACGCTTTTTTGGATGATGGTACCGGCAACTGGGGCTCGGATACGAACGTCGTTCAGTTGGAGTATAGCGAGGTCGTGGTTGGTCTCAGCCTTCACAAGACTTGCCTGCGAGTTCGCGAACTCAAGACGGGAACTCTCATGCTCCTGTGGCGTGATCACTGCGGCCTCTAGAAGCTTATCTGACCGCTCGAGCTGAGCTTCAGAAATCTCGAGTCTCGCCTGAGCAACAGCTAGATCAGCCTCAGTCTGGTTGAATCTGTTCTGCACATCGCGCGGATCGATATCAGCCAGGAGTGATCCCGGCCCCACTTCATCCCCAACATCCGCGTGCAGACGCAAGATTTCGCCCGAAGCCTTGGACTTGACTTCTATCGTGCGAATCGGCTCAACGGTACCGGTAGCTTCCGCGCGGATAGATAAGTCACCACGAGTGACTTCTACAGTCATGAGCGACGATCCTTCATCTGCTGACTCATCATTACTGCATGCCGTAGTAACAACAGCAACCATGCCGGCCAAGGCCAGCGTTAGGGCTCTCTTCGTCATACCATCGTCTCCACCGGCTCGGTTAAGAAGTCTCTCTCAATCATGCCATCGTTGAGATGCACCTGTCGTTTCGCATATCCTGCAATGTCTCTCTCATGCGTTACCAAAACAATTGTTTGTCCTTGTTCATTAAGACCCTTAAGCTGGCGCATGATGTCCCCGCTTGTCACAGAGTCCAAGTTACCGGTCGGTTCATCAGCCAAGAGGATCGCTGGATTATTCACGAGCGCCCTTGCCATAGCAACCCGCTGACGCTGACCTCCGGACATCTCGGGTGGGCGGTGATCCATTCGGTCAGCCAGCCCAACTAACTCCAGTTTCTCAGCAGCGAGGCGACGGCGATCTTTGCCCCTAATCCCAGCATAGATTAACGGCAACTCGACGTTATGCAGGGCCGTTGCTCGCGGAAGTAGGTTGAACGTTTGAAACACAAAACCAATCTCTTTATTTCTCACACGCGCTAGTTGGTCCTCAGAAAGTTCACTCACAGGCTGACCATTTAGCCAATACTCTCCAGCGGTAGGCGTATCAAGACAGCCAATCATGTTCATGAGTGTAGATTTTCCACTCCCTGAAGGGCCCATGACCGCCACGAACTCCGCTGCTCCGATTTCGAGGTCCACATTGCGAACAGCATGCACAGTTTCTGCTCCAAGCACATAGTCTTTGACTAGGCCCTCTGTGCGGATCATGGCCTCACTCACAATTCTCTCCCTAGAATCGCTTCAAGCTCTGCCCGGGCTATCACGTAATCATATCGCGACGTAATGACCGTAGCATCTGCTTGGCTGGCTGCCGATTGGCTTATCAACACATCTAGGATCGTCGCGACTCCAACCGTATATCTTTCCCGTACAACCCTAAGATCCTCAGCTGCAACGCTGGCCGCTTCCCCTGCAATTTCGATGGCACGCTCAGCAGTGCGGAGGCTATACAAGGCATTATCGGCTTGCTGACGTGCAGCAAGCCGAGCGTCATCCTCTTGCAAACGAGAGACCCGGTAGCTGAACTGTGCCCGATCAACCGATGATTGTCGCTGGAAGTTATTAAAAATCGGATAGGACATCGAAAATCCAAGACTCCAACTTGTCTTACCACCTGTGAAAGAGCGATTCTGATTATTCCAGTTGTAGCCGGTGTTCATCGAGATGGTGGGCAAGTAACTAGCCTTTGCTGAGCGGACGTTGGCTGACGCCGCATTAGCTGCTTGGGTCGCAGCAATAACAGTCGGCGATCCGGATTCTGCCAACTGCATGATCTCTGTCTCAGCCAATGGCAGCATGGTTGGCTCCAGAGTCGAAGGACGGAGTGGTGCCACAGCTACAGATTCCCCTATTTGCCTACCCAAAGAAAACTCTGCAGCACGAAGTGTGGTTTCTCCCTGCAGCACTCCCTGCTCAGCATTTATAAAATCCAGTCGCGCACGCAGAGAATCTGAGATGGTCGCCCGGCCGACCTGCGAACGAGCACGTACAATTTCTAGATTCTGCTGTGCCTGCTCTACTCTCTGCCGCGCAACCTCAAGGAGATCTGCTTGCCTAAGCGCACTAAAGAAAAAATTCTTTGTCTGCAGTGCTACAGCGAAACGTTGGTTCTCTCGTCGTGCTCTCGCTGCCTGCATGTCGGCATCTGTCCGATTCATCTCCACAAAGCGAGTCCCACCCTGGAAAATGGTCACCCGGCTGGATACCCCTGCGCCGTATGAGTCCGAACTCCCACCTACGATCTGTCCCGTGTTGGGATCAAGAACGTTTGCACTTCTCAAGGATCCACTCGTACTGGCGCTGAGGCTCGGTAGGAACGCTGCCCATGCGGACCTCCTTGCAAGCTCAGCATTATCTAGAGCTTGATCCTGTTGGAGCATCTGTGGGCTACGAACTAGAGCAAGCTCAATCGCCTCATCAAGGCTCACTGCCTGCTGCCCCCAAATGGACACCGGCCAGAGAATAACGAGACCCGCCGTCAGGCAGGAAGCAATCCGGACTACAGCCCGGTACGTGTTTTTCATCGGTCTAGTCCCGGTTGCCCCTCTTGTCACCCTGGGTCCGACTTTCATCGAACTCCTGCAGAAGCACCCTGTATTCAGAGGCCTGCTCTTCGGTGAATAGCTCAAGAATTGCTTCCCGCGTCTGTTGGATCAGCGCTTGGTACTGGGGAACATATGTGGTACGGAACTCTTCGTGCAGCGATCTCATATGCTGCTGCTGGTCCTCCAATACAGAATCGATCAGGAGCAATTGGGCTTCGGTGGGGCCCACTTGTTCATACATGGGTGTGCGACGACGACGCTCGGACGTCCTACTCCTAGCAGCATCACTCACCACAGCTTCTTCAACCGGCATCGCCGCCAAATCACTATTAATATTGATGACGCATTGGGTGCTGCCATCTCCGGTTTCGCAGACACTGACCAGCCCGAGCATGACGCCCGCACCGAGAACCACCGCAAGTATCACTGCAGTCAAAAGTTTCGTTCGAGATCTATGTTCCATTTAGAAAACCTCCGAGGCAAAGGCCACTGCATCGCTCGTTTCCAAAGGAGCAAGCACCGCAGGGATTGTCTGTCCTTCAACCTCACTCACCAGTAGTTCCTCAATCCCGACTGGCCTAACAGGAACAGCCGACTGGTCTTTTGTGAGAAGTAGTCCAGCCACAATGGCAGCAAGTAAAGCTACCGGGATAACGGTCCTAGCCCAGGACGTCATCACGTCACCCACGGTCAACTCGTGTATTAACCTCCGCCGAGCCAACTCGCCCGCTGCATTTTCTAGGATCCATTCGCGAAAACGATACCAGTAACTCGGATCATGATGCTCTGGATCAAAGTGAGTGAACGCTTCAGCCAACTCTAGGTCAGGCCCTAAGTCATCATTCGAGTCGAAATCGTGCGACATCCTTGTAATCATTGAACTTTCCTAATCAAATCTAATCTATTTGGTATCTCTATAAGGGTCTCTTTCAAGGCTTTCCTCGCAAAGTGCAAGTGCGACCGCACTGTCCCCGATGGAATCCCCAACCTCTCGGCGATCTCTCGGTGTTTCCATCCCTCTACGTCATGCAGCAGCACAACCTCTTGCTGAACCTCGGGTAGTGCAGCAATCGCCTGCTGAAGGGTCCCCCTCAGTTCTGACGTCTCCGCAATCTTATCCGGTGTGGGAATCCGAGACCTCGTCCCTTGTGGTACATCACTAGTCTCTCTTAAGGATTCTCGACGAATCAAGTTCCGTGAACGATTTCTTACTATCGTCATGAACCAACCCGCGAACCTTTCCGGATCCCGGCATTCGTCAAGCTGATCCAACGCCACCAAGAATGACTCTTGAGCGGCATCTTCCGCATCCTCATGGCGTCCGGTCACAGAAAGTGCCAAAGCATAGGCAGATTTCTGGTACCTCTCTATGAGCATGCTCAAAGCAAGTTCTTCCCCCCTGCGAGCTCGTAAGACCAACTCGCTATCATCCGGGTGATCAGTTGTTCTTAAAGACACGGAAGTGCAACCCCGTGTTGAGGTTGGTTCATGATCGAATGGGAGTTGATGGTAGAATTCACTATTGAGCAATACAGGTAATATCGTCTGCTACAATCTAATAGATACCTAGCTAAGCAGTTCCGTTAAGCTCACTAGATCGACTAATCCACCGCTTCAGAAGGACGATATCCAACTTGAGCGTTCAATTACGGCCTCGGTTACGTATATCTGAAAAGAAATCTCTAGGCTGATCTGTCCGGGGCGGCCTGCTCTGCTCATAAGCTGACTGAAGTTGGTCTAGGTTTAACTCAGAAAGTATGCGACCTGCGATTAACGTCTCTCGGTCCGGTGCGCCGGCATCCTCAGCGGATATCCAAAACCCGAGCATCAGTAGGGCAGCAGTTTGTGTTTGAGAGCGACCAATTACACGAACAGTCCATTCCTTGCCGTCGACCTCAAGAATGACTTCCTCGAGATCAGATTCCAAGCGAGGAGTATCCTGATTCTCTGAAACGCTGTCCTTACTATCAGACATTAATCCACAATGACTTAGCTGATAATCTTAAGAGGGTCGTTTGCGCGTCCGCCTGACACTCTACGAAGAGTGCGATCTCCATAGAACATCCGAATGTACTTAGCCTGGGTTTGAGTAACCTTCCGAACAACCCACACTAAGTGCACATAATTGGGCTCACGTGGCTCAGTCCGAACCCTAAGGCCCACCTCCCAAGGCAATCGGTTGCCCTTGCGATTATTACAGGACGAACAGCTAGTTACAACATTCTCCCAGCTATTGTCCCCACCACGGGACAGGGGGTTAATGTGATCTCGAGTCAGAAATTGCCTGCCCTTGAGGTCAGACTTGCGTCTTCCACAGTACTGACACGAATAGCCATCACGGGCGAAGAGAAACATGTTCGTGACCTGCCGCTTAAATCGTTGTGGGACATGAATATAGCGAACAAGACGGATCACTGTAGGACAAGGGACCACCTGCCGCTCGGAGCGAAAGTCCTTACCCGTGTCCTTCTCAAGGATTTCAGCTTTGCCATCCAGAATTAGTCGCACAGCTCTACGGGCTGGCACAATGGTTAGTGGCTCGAAAGACGCATTTAAGGCTAAGCAACTCACCACACCTCCAGATATCGATACCGATTCGCCCGAGAGGCTATTCAGTTCGAAGGTACGCCGCGATTGCCTACCACTGCAATGTTACAGATCGGCCTCTCAGATACACATCTGGATCACCCTTGGAGCCCCCGGGTTACCACACTGCTACACTTTCCAGGGGACCATCTAAAGTAAAGCGACAGGATCTCGGTCCACTACCAAGCGAACATCTCCACCAGGAACCTTAAATCCGTCGATCAAAGCGCGCATAGCTCTTCCGATTGCACTCGGTGAGGGACTGCGTACAAGGAAATGCCAACGCCACCGGCCGTGCAGTCGTTCAATCGGTGCCGGGGCCGGGCCAACCAATTCGACAACTTTAGATTCTTCTGGATTTCGCTCTCGAAGCCACCGACGCAACCAGGCGGCGCCAGCTTCTGCGCTCTTAGCAGTAGCCCTTTGATCTGGACTACTAAGTATCACGTTGACCATTCTCAAATGCGGTGGATAACAGGGTGTCTCACGCGCCACTGTCTCTCGTTCGGCAAAAGCTATGAAGTCATGAGCGACTGCAGCCTGAATCGCATAGTGATCAGGAAGTGAAGTCTGAATCAAAACTTCACCTCCTAGCTTACCCCTCCCTGCCCTCCCCGCTACCTGACTAAGGAGTTGGAAGGTCCGCTCACTAGCCCGGAAATCAGGTAAGTGGATCCCGACATCTGCGTTCACCACACCCACTAAAGTCACCTGCGGAAAATCGAGACCCTTTGCGATCATCTGTGTGCCAAGCAAGATATCAACATCCCCCTTGGCTACCCGGTCGAGTATCCGGTGATGGGCCCACTTTCCGGAAGTAGTGTCTACATCCATCCGTGCAATTCTCGCAGACGGGAATGTCTCAACAGTGACCCGTTCGACTTGTTCGGTACCCAACCCGCGATAGGAAAGGTCTCTTGACCCACATCGAGGGCACCGCTCCGGGGCTGGGGCATCGTACCGACAGTGATGACAAATGATTCGTTGTGCAGCTCGGTGATACGTCAGTGAGATTGAGCAGTTCAAGCACTGTTCAACCTCACCACATTCCCTGCACTGAACGAATGAAGAGTATCCGCGACGATTTAGTAGCAAGATCACTTGCTCTGCCCGTTCTAGTCGTGCATCCACTGCTGAGACCAATTCCGAAGAAAGCACTCCAGCACCACGTTCATTGACTCGAGATACCTCAGCGGACTCTCTTCTTTGGGCCCTTAGGTCAACCACTCGTACCTCGGGAAGTCTTGCTCCGCCGACACGCTTCGTAAGCTGAAGGTGACGGAACTTACCAGTCCGAGCATTAGTCCAACTTTCTAGCGATGGTGTGGCGCTGCCAAGCACACATACGGCTCCAGTTTTACGTGCGCGTACAACAGCGAGATCTCTCGCCAGGTAACGGGGGGCCTCGGACTGCTTGTAGCTTCCATCGTGCTCTTCATCCACAACGATCGCACCAAGATTCGAGAGGGGCGCGAAAAGTGCAGAACGTGCACCCACTGCGATACGACGCCGACCAGTACTCAAACTCCGCCATGCGTCGTAGCGTTCTCCCTCAGAGAGACCGGAATGCAGCACAGCGACCTGGTCATCAAAATGCGCACGAAATCTTGAAACAGTCTGCGGTGTAAGGGCAATCTCGGGAACGAGAACTATTGCACTCCGACCACGAGCAAGGACCTCGCGGAGAAGCTCAATGTACACAAGTGTTTTACCAGAACCGGTGATACCCTGCAGAAGAAACGGTATAGGTACATCTTCATCGAGCGCACCAATCAGAGCGTCGATCACATTCCGCTGATCCTTCGTAGGAACGAGCTCGGGTGGCTTGGTTGCCGGAATGTTAGCGAACGGATCACGAAGCTGTTCTTCGTGGAAGATTCCAACCAGACGCTTTGACTCAAGACCCCTTATTACTCCGCGACTGAACCCTTCTTCTTTAATCATATGTGTTAATTCAGAGGCACCTCCCGAACGTTCTAATAACTCATATGCCTCTCGCTGCCGTGGCGTCCTAGCAAAAATCTCGTCTCGTGCCTGCAGTGTGCCGAGGCGGTCGATTAGCCGCACTACCCCTTTGGTCTTCACCGGCGGCTGTGATGGCGGCACCATTTCGTGACCTACGGCCCTCTGTGCTACAAGAGATCGAATCTCAGGCCATATCGAACCCATCCCTAGCTGCCGCCGGAGTGTCCGAACCCGAAGTGGTTTCCCGTGACGCTCTAGGGCCGCTAGAACACGTTGCTCTCTAGGTCGAAGCTTATTGAGAGGTGCATCTTCCAGAAGCCTGACGTAGTTCCGCGAAACATCTGAAAGCACAGCCGGCAAAGCAGCTCGGAGTGCTATGCCTAGAGGAGCGATGTAATACTCAGCAATCCAACGGCAAAGGTCGAAAAGTTCAGCAGGCAATTGTGGTGAGTTATCCAGGATCGAGAGCACTGGACGTATCTGCTTGATTTCCGGTGCAGAACCTGGGCCGACCACCCAACCGATATGCTCTTTCCGCCGAAATGGCACCAGAACCCGCGTTCCTGGTTGTGGCTGAGATTCTGTATTGATCTGGTACGTAAAGGTGCGATGTATGGGGAGAGGAAGGGCCACGTCCACCCTGAGTTCCAGGTCAGTCAACCTGACAGCTCTCTTAAGCAGGCTCCGAAGTTAGACATCCATTAGCAGAAAGATTTCCTGCTGGATATCCCTGGGACTGACCTCTGGACCATCTGGGCCCCAATAGACGTTGATCTCACTTCGAACTCCGATCTCGTCAGGGATGTAAATACCAGGTTCGACAGAGAAGCCTATTCCCGGAACAAGCAACCTGTCATCTCTCGTCTCCAGGTTATCAAGATTCGGACCGCTTCCGTGGAGGTCTATGTCCATCGAGTGTCCAGTCCTATGCACGAAGTACTCACCATAGCCGCGATCTGCAATTAAGGCCCGCGCAACTTGATCAACCTCGTAGCCGCGGACTTCTCCTCCTAATTCAAACTGTTCTCTCAAGAATGTGACGGCAGCGTCCCGAGCATCTCTCACAGCATTCCAGATCTCCTGGGTGCGCGAATCGACCACACCACTCAGAAGACCCATCCAAGTCTGGTCAGCGAAAACTGCTCCATCAAACGCTCCCCAAAGATCAATCAAGAGCAAATCTCCTGCTGCAATCGTCTCTCCCTTTCCCTCGGGAGAGTAGTGAGGATCTGCCGCAGTGCGGCCGATCGCTACAATGCAATCCGGATTTACTGTGAGTCCATGAGCACGAAGCTGTGAGCGGATCCATTCTGAAAGGTCACCCTCATTGGTTGGTGGTCCGGATTCAACGGCTGCTGCTGCACGGGCGAACGCTTGCTGTGCAACATCAGCCACAATCTCTGCTGCCTGACGATGCATCTGCAGTTGCTCAGGGGTCCAAACCGAATGGAATCGTGATACCAAATCTCCAGAACTCACCGCCTCGACACCGAGACTGAGTATCAATCCTGCCATACCCGCTGGGAGATAGTCTAAGGTTGGCACGGCTGCACCCGGAGAGACCTCCATGGCCAATCGAGTGCATCCATCTAGAAGCTCTCTGAGTTCCGCTTCCATTTCCTGCCAACTTGAGTAGGTGCGACTCTCGAAAGGCCAATGACGCCAAGAAGAAGCTTCTATTGCATGGATTAACGCTACGGGCCGGCCTTTTTCTGGAATTAATACGAACCCCCGGCGGGTCGTCTTGCCCATACCCAGCAATTGAACAGCTATCGGGTTGACTCCATGGAACTCATACAAAAGCCAGCCGTCGAGATCCTGATCGCGCAAAGCCCGTTGAACTCGCTCAATTCCATCGGGACTACATAGTAAAGCAGTGCTCACACCAGGTTCGCCTCGCAGTAATAGGATGGAAGCGGAAAGATTGTCTTACCCTTGTTCTTCTTCGGGGCGAAAAAGCGGGAGTCCGCTGGTGTCAGGTCTCACGTCATCGGCTGCCACATGATCATGATCCCCATCTTCCTCTGGTTTTGAAGTTGGAGCAGCCGGTATAACCTTCAAGTGATTGGAATCAGGCTCTTCACTCTCAGGAGTCAGGTTCAAGGCCAAACCGAGCTCAGCTGTGGCTACACTCTTCGGTGCAACCCTGACCGGTACTCCAGCCTTGCACCCCTTGAGCAATTCCAGCCCTAGAATGCGTTCTCTCGTGAGTAAGCGATGGATCTCTCGCCCTTTCATAATACCCGTTCTTACTCCCTTCCACCCCCATCTTTGCCAGGTCCTGTGAAGGATCTCCAATTTTTCTCGGAACGAAAAGATTTTGATCAAATCAGGAAATGGCTCGCTCGTGTCTGACCGTAACATCATCCGTTCATTCGACCAATCTTCAACATGTAGATTTTCGATCCCGGATTCTTGCAGGAGCTTTCTCCATTCAACTGCCCTCAGTGGGGTCGCGCCTAAGTAATCTGCCAAAATTGACCTTCTGGGCTCATGCACTGGGCCCTTCCAAATGAGCTGGAGCAATACTATAAACCCGGTGGGCTTCGTTACTCGAACCAACTCAGCGATTGCTTCATTTGGCTCACAGTGGTTTGCGAGCCCGATTTCACCGATCGTGACATCGAAAATCTCGTCTCGATAAGGAAGCGCTGATGAAGGTCCAGACTGGAACTGGATTTTGTCTGCGATCCCCTCACTTAGGCCGCGCTTCGCGGCCTGTTCCACGAGATCCGGAGTGATATCAACTCCAAAGCCCTGGACGCCGAACTCTCTAACGAAGTATTCAAGTGAGACTCCCAAGCCACAGGCGACATTCAGAACTTCGACACCTTCAGACATGCCCGTAAGGATCCCTATGTGATGGTAGAGTTCAGCACCTCCTGAGAGGAAAAGTCTACGGGGACTGATCCGCAGGAGGTCGAGCATCGCAGGAACGTTGGGCAAGCTTTCCATCGTTCCATATTCAGTCAGTGGCATGGGGAAGAAAAGTAGCTAACGGGTCAAGACGGGCAACGAGACACCTATCAAGGCTTTTCCAGCCCCGCCAACCCACGGATGACTGCCACCACTCCCTGCCCAAGACGCGGTGGGTTATAGCCACCTTCCAAGAGAGCGATGACCTTTCCGTCACAGTCAGCTGCAGCATCCTCCACGATACGTCTGGTCATCACATATAGATCATCGGGTTCAAGAAGCATTCCCCCAAGCGGGTCTTCGGCCATTACATCGAAACCGGCTGAGACTAACACAAATTCCGGCGAAAACTTTTTCAGAATTTGACCAAGCGCTTGGTCAAATGCGTGCAAGTAGTCCGCTCGTGGAGTTGCACTCGGAAGTGGAACGTTGAGCGTATAGCCTTCCCCATCATCCCGACCCCTCTCATTCGCACTACCAGTGCCCGGATAGTGCGAAGACTGGTGCAACGATAGGAAGTATACTGTTGCGTCTCCATAGAACGCATCCTGTGTGCCATTTCCGTGGTGTACATCCCAATCGATAATGAGGACTCGATCCGCGTAACCTTCTGCCTGAAGCCACCGCGCAGTGACAGCGATATTATTAAAGAGACAGAAGCCCATTGCTTGTCCTGGCGTAGCGTGATGACCTGGGGGCCTCGTGGCAACAAATGCATTACGAATATCACCTCGAGCAACTGCCCTGGTCGCAGCAATCGCTGTACCGACGCTTCCTAATGCAGCATTCCAGGATTGGGAGGACACCTTGGTATCCGGATCGATTGCGATAATGGAATTTTCGTCCTCAGCACGCTGACAAGCCGCCCGCACTTGCTTGACATGATCCTTCGTGTGGACGAGAAGCAAATCGTGTTCGGTCCCATCTGCTGCTTCCATCTGCTCAGCATGACCATGAAGCATCAAAAGGTCATTTCCCACACTTGATGCGAGCGCCCGAAGACGACCCTGATGTTCAGGATGACTCCAACCCGTGTCGTGAAGGGAAGAAGAAGGGTGAAGAAAGAAGCCCGTTTTCTCACTCATTGGTTTCGCTGAAGCATGATTTCAATACAGAGGCAAAAAGGACTAAAGACTTCAGAAAACAGCCTGCTAAATGCTCTGGGTAGAAGCATTGAGGGACGCGATCCTCTCCTGTATGGAACGAACTTCCCTTTGGCGTGACTTTAGCGCGATGATCGCATCACAAGCAGCAGAAGTCGCTGACATTGTTGTCAGATAGGGCAATTTGTGAGTTATAGCGGCTCGGCGCATGGCATAATCGTCATACTGGGACTTCTTGCCGAGGGGCGTATTAATAAGGAGGGCGACATCACCGGTAATAATATGATCCACAATGCTCGGCCGTCCTTCGTTGACCTTGTAGACTCTTTTCGCCGGGACGCCCAAACGGTCTAGGTAATTTTTTGTTCCTTGAGTCGCCATAATCTCAAAGCCCAAATCACGGAATCTTCGCAAGATCGGTGTTACCGTCTCTTTATCACTGTCGTTGACTGTCACAATGAGAGTCCCCTTTTCCGGCAGCGGGTTCCCTGCTGAAATCTGAGCCTTGGCGAACGCCATCCCGAATGAGTCGTCGAAGCCCATCACCTCTCCAGTCGACCGCATTTCAGGCCCAAGTAGTACATCAACATCAAATCGGTTAAATGGGAATACAGCTTCTTTGACTGCGACACCTGGAACCGGCGGTTCTTCTTGAACGCCCAGATCGACAAGCTTCTCACCTACCATGACACGAGATGCGAGACGAGCCAAAGGTACGCCCGTTGCCTTACTCACGAACGGTACGGTCCTAGAGGCCCTTGGGTTCACTTCAAGCACGTAAACAACCCCGTCCTTGATCGCGTACTGCACATTCAGCAATCCGACTACACCAAGTTCGAGCGCAAATTTTCTGGTTAGTTCACGGATCTCTTCCAAGACCGCACCCGAGAGTAAGTAGGGGGGCAGCACACATGCCGAATCTCCTGAGTGGACACCTGCATCTTCAATGTGTTGCATGATTCCGCCAATCACGACGTGAGTTCCGTCACAAAGTGCGTCTACGTCTGCCTCGAAAGCATTCTCGAGGAATGAGTCGATCAGGACCGGGCGATCTGAGGAAGCATGAATTGCATCCTCAAAAAATATCCGCAGAGACGTTTCATCGTATATAATCCGCATCCCGCGCCCACCGAGTACATAGCTCGGTCGAACTAAGACTGGAAACCCTATCCTGCCTGCTATATTGACCGCTTCTTCCTCACTAGTTGCTAAACCGTTATCGGGCGTGCGCGCACCAATCTTTCTACATACCTCATCAAAACGGTCTCGATCTTCCGCTCGATCGATTGCATCCACCGAAGTCCCTAGTACATGGGCACCTAGTTCCTCGAGTCCATGAGCAAGTTGGAGGGGCGTCTGCCCTCCCAGTTGAAGCACGACACCTTTTGGCTTTTCAAGATGAATGATCTCGGCAACATCCTCGAGCGTAAGGGCTTCGAAGTAGAGCTTGTCACTCACGTCGAAGTCGGTAGATACCGTCTCAGGGTTAGAGTTGATCATAATCGTCTCATAGCCAGCTTCTCGCAGAGCGAGAACCGCTTGCACGCAGCAGTAGTCGAACTCAATGCCCTGCCCGATTCGGTTCGGTCCACTCCCGAGGATCACCACTTTCTCACGATCTGAGGGTTCGCTTTCAGTCTCATCCTCATACGATGAGTAGTAGTAAGGGGTTTCGGCTGGAAATTCTCCTGCACAGGTGTCAACCACGTTGTAGGTCGGCCGTATTCCTCTATCCCATCGTCTTTCACGGACGTCGGATTCCTCTTCTCCTCGCAACGCTGCCAGTTGAAGGTCACTGAATCCTTCACGCTTCATATGTCGGAGAAGTTCTGTCGTCACTTTCTCCGCCTCTGCATATCGCTTTTCCCATTCAACACACTGGACAAGTTGATCCAAGAACCAGGGATCAATTTTGGTTGCAGCAAAAATCTCGTGTACACCTAGCCCGGCTTCGAGGGCTCGTTTGATCTGGAATGGTCTGTGTGGCGTAGGACGCCTCAGGGCCACCAAAAGTGATTCTCGATCTTCCCCAGTTAGTCCATCGTCCTTGAGGCGTTCTGAAGTAACCCAACCGTGTCGTCCAGTTTCGAGACCTCGGAAACCCTTTTGCCACGCGCTCCGGAATGTACGTCCAATCGCCATGGTCTCACCGACCGACTTCATCTGGACACCGAGCGTGTCGTCAACTTCAGGGAATTTTTCAAAAGCGAACCTTGGGACTTTGACAACCACGTAGTCGAGAACCGGTTCAAACGATGCAGGTGTTGTCTTCGTTATGTCGTTCGGCAATTCATGTAGATGGTACCCGACGGCGAGCTTCGCACCTATCCGAGCAATCGGAAAACCGGTGGCTTTGGATGCAAGAGCTGATGAGCGAGACACTCTCGGGTTCATCTCAACTACAAGCATTTCACCGTCATCCGGATTCACTGCGAACTGGATGTTACAGCCACCTGCCTCGACACCAATCTCCCGTATAATCGTAATCGCAGCGTCGCGCATTCTCTGGTACTCAACATCAGTTAGTGTCTGAGCTGGAGCTACTGTGATTGAATCCCCGGTATGGACCCCCATCGGGTCAAAGTTCTCGATTGAACAAACAACGATGACGTTGTCGATACCGTCCCTGACAACCTCGAGCTCATATTCCTTCCATCCGATCACCGATTGGTCAATGAGTATTTCGGTGATCGGCGAGGCATCGAGTCCTTTCTTTACCTGATCTTCGAAGTCCTTCCGATTGTAGGCTATACCGCCACCAGTTCCTCCGAGAGTGAAGGATGGTCTTACAATCGCAGGATACCCTGTGTCCTCGACGATATTGACCGCTTCCTCAACTGTCCCTGCAAAACCACCACGGGGCACCTCAAGCCCAATGCGCTCCATCGCCTCGGTGAACTGCTCACGATCTTCAGCCATCTCAATGGAGCGATCGTTTGCGCCAATCAGCTCCACACCGTGTTTCTGAAGGATGCCCGCGCGGTGCAAATCCATCGCGACATTGAGCGCAGTCTGTCCGCCCATGGTGGGGAGGAGTGCGTCAGGGTGCTCGCGCTCAATTATTTTCTCAACCCAATCTGCGGTGATTGGCTCAATGTAAGTCTGATCCGCTAGGTCCGGATCAGTCATTATCGTTGCCGGATTAGAGTTCACTAAGACAACCCGATACCCCTCTTCCTTTAAGGCGCGGACGGCCTGGGTACCGGAATAGTCAAACTCACAGGCTTGACCAATAATAATCGGGCCAGAGCCCAGGATCAGTATGGTTTCTAGATCGTCGCGTCGTGGCACGTAGTAGCTACTAAATCGGGTTGCGCAACGCGGAGATCCCTAGAGTTATCCCTCACCGCTTTTTCCTGCCTCCCTTCGAATAGCGGTAAAGAGAACCCACAAAAAGCCACCCCAGACGAAACTTACGACCAGGACCATTGTGATCCATGTAGCTGTCGTCATAGGTGGCTCCCGGCCCTGCGGGCGGTCTCAGATGTCGGTTTTATAAAGAGATTTGGTGGGGCTTCTACACTACCAAGTGCGAAGCCGGCGTAAGGTGGCAGAAGCGCGTTAGGGCTGCAAGCCACGTACTAATTCTTTACCAGTATCGCAGCATCCGCAGTGTCCCTTGTAGACTCAGTAGAACCGCGGGTGCGCGCACTGATTTTCGAGGAGCGGAATGGTTAACGGACCCCCATTCCAGCTAAAAGTTAATCGGATCAAGATGATTCGGATTCTACGTCAACTCTGAAGATCCTCTCCCCGGATTTGAAGCTGATCAGCAACAGTCCGAAGAGCATTAATGATGTTCTGAATGTGTTCTACACGCTCAAGTCCAATCAAATCAACACCTTTTTGGACTTCATCTCTACTGACGCCTGCCGCGAATGTCTTGTCCTTCAACTTCTTCGTCACCGACTTGGGCTTCATATCGTCGATCCCATTGGGCCTGACAAGACAAGTGGCATACACAAATCCGGAAAGCTCATCACAGGCGATGAGCACTTTATCGAGTTCGCTCTCAGGTTCAACACCTGTGAAATCAGCGCGATGTGCGAGGATGGCATGGAGAACTTCTTCGGGATATCCCTCTTCCCTGAGCTGAGCGACGGCTGTAAGTGGGTGCTCCTCAGGATGTTTCTCCCAGTCTAGGTCGTGAAGAAGGCCCGCAAGGCCCCAGATGTCCTCATCACCACCACGGAGTGGTGCATAGTACCGAACAGCAGCCTCAACAGCATACATGTGCTTGCGTAGACCTTTATTCCCCACCCATTCCTCAAGCAGAGCAACAGCTTCTTGGCGACCAGGCATCTTAACCTTTCTAAAAAATTTGGTTTTCGACCGAACCTGTACGTGCAATGCTAGGGGCGGTCAACCCGCTATCTGCTGATCACTCTTGGCTTTCGCTACTTCTCAGCCGACTGATTTAGTAGCTAGATACGGGAAGAGGGGCACAGATGGCTTACTGCACAGGCTCCGCAATGAGGCTTACGCGCGTCGCAGACTCGACGGCCATGCCAAATCAAGAGGTGCGCTAGCATCGTCCAGTATTCGTTTGGAAAGATCGATATCAGGTCACGTTCAATCCTCTCCGGAGTCTTCTCTTTTGTGAACTTTAGCAGTGTGGAGAGGCGTTTTACGTGTGTATCCACTACGACTCCTTCATCAATCCCAAAGGCGTTGCCAAGTATCACATTCGCCGTCTTCCGTCCAACGCCAGGTAAGGCTGAGAGTTCAGCCATGGTGCTTGGTACCTCACCTTGATGTTCCGCCTCAACTCCCTGGGCGAACCCGATGATGTTCTTGGCCTTATTCCGGAAGAATCCAGTGGATCGAATGATGTTCTCCACATCGTTCTGGATGCTTGAAGCCAGTGATTTCGCGTCAGGATAACGGCGGAATAACTCGGGGGTCACCATATTCACGCGCTCATCCGTAGTCTGGGCTGACAGTATCGTTGATACTGCCAGTTGAAACGGATCGTCGAATTCTAGCTCGCAGTGAGCATCGGGATACTCCTCTAGTAGCAGGTCGTACACCTCCTGTGCCCGAGCAATACGAGCCTTCTTGGACTCTCTAGGCATTCTGAGTAACTCGGGAAAAAGGGAGAGTAGAGGGAATAGGATCCGCTTGATCGCTGGTATTAGGACTCACCAGTTCAACTGCACCTGGCACAGATGACACATATGCAAAGAACCGAGCTAGGAGCTTAAGCACCTCTCCAGACGTTTCTAGCGCATGAAGTTGGTCCAACTCACCACCTGGTAACTGACTCGAAAAATCATCCATTCCATTCCGTACGACCGCTTGGACCCAACTACTAGCCTCCGATACTGGCGCTTCAGGGATCGGCACGATAACAAAACCCGGGCGATCGGGTCGAAGACCTGCAATCAAGAGCGAGTGGAGGGTTCCACGATTTGAAAGTACCCAAAAAACACCATCGATCGACTCAGGAGTACCTGAATCTGCACCAGACATCCAAAGGAGATGCTGTGGAAGTTGCATATACCCTGAAGATTCCGGAGGAATCGGTTGTCCGCCCTGATGATTCTCGACCAGATCGCGGGTCACGTTTTCACTGAGCAGATAGATGGGAAATCCAGCCTGATTGAAATGCACAGCATGGAAGACCAGCGTGACGTATTGATAGATGGTCTCCGGTAGCGCAGTGGGCCCTTGAATCTCCCTTATAAAGGCATCCACACGTCCCATCGCGAAAAAAGTGTTCGGGTCTGAGAGATCCGCATCTTGATTCTTCGCTTCCTCCTCAATTCCGACAATCAATTCATCAAGAAGATCTTGGTCGGGAAACGCAAGTTCGTATGGAGTAAATCGGGCGTAGGAGTCGTGGAGCGTCATGGACGCGAAGCTAGACGGGATGGGCGCTACACGGAAGCTGACACCCAATCGTATCCCGAATCACAAGGCTTAAAGGAGAGATAGCGCGCAGTACTTCCCTAGAAAATCAGCTTAAGACCCTTCCTCACTTGAGTTGAGCATAGCGGAGGTAGGGCTTTGCCATCTGGCTTGGACGGTCTTAGCTAACCAGTTGTTTGCTAACCGGAGTATGACCACGACGATCACAAACTGGATCAGCACTGAGCCGACATTATAGGAACTAAACAGTGTCCATGTCGCAGTGACATCATCTGAACGAGCTCCCCACAACCACCAGAGGGCAAGAACAACCGCTTCAACCGCAACTAATCGCATAGCCCAGTCCCACCAGGCACCGATATGGATGTCTGAACCTTCCTGGTTGATGAATTTCTCTCGCCACTTGGTAACCCCATAACGGAGTACCGCGAAAGCGAAGAAGAAACCAGAAAGCATCAGACCCACGCCCCAAACCCAGTCCTGGTTCTGGAAGATCTCTAAGTTCAGGGCGCTTGGGATTCCGAAGAGGATCCCTGCGAGACCGACAGCCATAATCGCCCGACTCCGCGCCATTCCGAGATCTATAAGAATCCTGCTCGCAAGCTCAATCATCGCGACCAAACTGGTCCAGGCCGCAAATACAAGAGCCAGGAAGAAGAGCCCTTGGAGTACCCGTCCACCTGGGATTTGCTGGAAGAGTTGAGGAACCCAGATGAATGTTAGTCCCTCGTTCGTGGCTCCAACGATTTCGCTAGCAGCTTCCGGCATAACCGAAAACACCGTACATAAAACCATGATGCCGGCCAGAAGAGACATCGAGTTATTTCCAAAGCCGATCACGAATGCGTTCAGTGCAGTATCCTCATCCGCTCTCATATACAGAGCGTATGTGAGTACCAAGCCCCAACCCGCTCCCGTATCCCAGGCATTTTGGGTGAGAGCCTGGATCCAGATCTCGTAGTTCGCTAATGCAGCCCAGTCAGGCGTGAACAGAAACTCAAGGCCTGCGCTAGCACCTGGAAGCGTGACCGCCCGCACTGCGAGTACCATGACAAGAATGATGAGGCTAGGGATTAGAAACTTTGCCGCAGCTTCAATTCCCTTCACTCCCCTTGAGACGACGAAGAGCCCCATTAACATGGCAACTACATGGGTAATGAGAGCCCCGCCCGTGGAATGAAAAGAGTCCCAAAACGCACTCGGTGTCGTCCCAGGAACTTCACCCGTCAGGGTTCCAACAAAAAAGCGAATCGTCCACCCCATTACCACGCTGTAGTAGAACATGATCGCCGTAGCTACAAAGGCAATCCACGCGCCCATCCAAGCAAACTTTGGTCCGAGTGTCTTAACGAAGGCCCCGATCGAACCACTGCGTGTCCCCTTCCCCATGCCAAACTCAAGTATGAGGAGTGGCACCGACCAAATGAGGAGAAAAACCACCCAGGCTACAAGGAAAGATCCTCCGCCATTGCTCGCTGCAATCCGAGGAAAACGCCAAATATTACCGGTGCCAACAGCCATGCCGAGCATAGCAAGCAGCATACCCCAACGAGAACTGAAGACTTCGGATTTAGATGTCACGGACATCTCCGGATCTTGGCAGAACAAAGCACGGTCGCATGGCTGAGCCATTCGACCGCAGGTCGAGTATAGGGTCGAGGCGACCCCCTGGGTACTTAACTATCACCTCATATGTCTAACCGGCGCTTGTTTTAAAGCGCGTGATCAAGCAAGAAATACAACTCAAGCTATTCGCGGTTTATATGCATTAGTCCGAGCTGCGGACTTAACCGTGGATCGATGTCCGAGTTATAGAATCAAGAAAGCCGGTCGGTGATCCAGTTTACAACCTGATCTCCCCCTATTCGTTCCTGTTCAAGGCTGTCGCGATCCCGGACCGTCACCGTGCCATCCTCTGTGCTTTGTCCATCGACTGTTATACACCATGGCGTTCCAATCTCATCCTGCCGACGATATCGCCGACCAATCGCACCCGATTGATCATAGAATGATGGTATTCCTGACGACCGCAAATCACCCATCAGCTTCATCGCGATCTCTGGCATCCCGTCCTTCTTCACGAGAGGAAATACCGCAGCTTTAAGTGGTGCTAACTTTGGCTTTAATGCGAGTAAAACCCTTTTTTCACCCTCGACTTCTTCCTCCCGGTACGCATCCGCCAGTAGAACAAGCAGCGTGCGGTCTACCCCCATTGATGTCTCTACTACGTAGGGGATATAGCGTTCATTGGAAGCCGGGTCGATGTATTCAAGACGTTTTCCAGAGTACTCCTGGTGGCGAGCGAGGTCGTAATCAGTGCGGTTGTGGATGCCTTCGAATTCCTTCCACCCAAAGGGGAATTCATACTCGATATCAAAAGCTTTCTTACAATAGTGTGCCAACTCATCCGCCCCATGCTCATGAAACCGCAACTTCTCTGGCCGAATTCCAAGCCCGAGGTGCCATTGCATACGCAAGTCTTTCCATTCCTCAAAAACGTGCTCGTCATCTCCAGGCTTCACAAAAAACTGCATTTCAGCCTGTTCAAACTCACGTGTGCGAAAAATGAAGTTTCCGGGCGTAATCTCATTCCGAAATGCCTTCCCGATTTGCGCGATACCGAAGGGGACTTTCTGTCTCGTCGTACCCTGAATGTTCAAGAAATTCACGAAAATTCCCTGAGCCGTCTCAGGTCGCAAATACACAGTGGCGGATGAATCTTCAACCGGTCCCATAAATGTCTTAAACATCAAGTTGAAGAGCCGAGGTTCAGTAAAAGCCTCTTTTGTGCCACATACTGGACACTGCCCATCCCTTACCTTAGGCAAGTCCATCCGAAAGCGACGATGACAGTTAGTGCACTCGACTAGCGGGTCGGTGAAGCTTTCTACGTGACCGGAAGCCTCCCAGACACGAGGATGCATTAGGATGGACGCATCCACACCCTCAACGTCTTCACGCTGATGTACCATCGAGGACCACCACAACTCCTTGACGTTGCGCTTGAGTTCAACTCCTAGAGACCCATAGTCCCATACAGAGCCAGTCCCCCCGTAGATCTCCGATGATTGGAAGACATACCCTCGCCGCTTGGCGAGCGATACAAGCTTCTCCATCAGATCCGCAGTCACCATAAATCCCTTTATTTTCAAGGCCTTCTGACAGGAGCAGATAGGCTGGAAAAGGTACCGGAGGCGCCTAGCCCGATCAACGTCATATCTGTAGCGAACCGGGAGAACAACTCGGGGTATGAGCTACCGGGTATTAACTACAACAGTTAAGATCAACTTATGATCACTTTTACAGACCGCGCTCGAGAGGTTGTTCTCTCATTGCTTGAAGAGAGTGAGGGCGAACTAGAGGCCTTACGGATCACCATGAGACAGGCCGACAGCGGCTTGAAGCCCCATTTCGACCTCACCTTGGTCGGAGCTGATGAGCGTGAGTCGGACGATCAACAGGAAGACGTGGGTGGATTCTCAATTTTGGTCAAGGAATATCTAGTAAGCCAACTTGAGGGTGCGACAGTCGACTACGTGGAGAGGATTAACGAGAGCGGGTTTGAAGTGCACACCGTAGGGCCGGATGAACCCAAGAAATCTCAAGATCCACCACAGGGTCAAATTGCGGACCGAGTTCGTGAGGTCCTTGAGGTTCAGGTGAACCCAGCAATCGCAGCACATGGGGGAATGATCTCTCTGGTGAACGTCGAGGAAACAGACATCTTCGTCGAGATGAGTGGTGGTTGTCAGGGTTGTGCGCTTTCCGCTGCGACTCTCCGACAAGGGGTGGAACGCATGCTGCGAGAAGCTATCCCAGAGCTCACAGGCGTCCATGACATTACCGATCACTCATCGGGCGAAAACCCCTACCTCTAGTTCAGTTCTGTGTAGTTGGTTGTAGGAAAATTTGGCCTGAAACCTCAAAGATGGTATCTCACTACCACTAAATTATATGCTTGAACACACACGGGCTCCCAACCCATGAGGGTTGGGAGCCCGTCAGGACTCAAGCAGCACAATAAGAGAGGGGGGCCCGCCTCAGCCCTCTAGCTCACCACCCGCCTGTTTTGCCTTACCTTCTCCATGTACTTGTCGAAAAAATGCTTTTGGATGTCGTTCATGTCGATCTCGCGGCCCTGGATGTAGGACTGCTCGATATCACTGGTCATGTCCAGTGGGGTTCCGGTGGTGATAAGGAGTGTCGCCTGCTTTCCTGGCTCCAGTGAACCCACCTTATCGCTGATCCCCATGAACTCCGCAGCGTTGATCGTCACTGCTTTCAGGGCTTCTTCTTCGGGAAGCCCAAAGGCGACAGCAACCCCTGCTTCCCAGGGCAGCCGGTTCGTGTAGAGGGCTCCCGAGCCACCTGAGATGGCAAACCGTACTCCCGCTTCGTGAAGGCGAGCCGGCATGGTGTAGGCCCCGTCGTACCCCTCGTAATCCCGGCCTGGTGCCGCCATGGTCGAAGTCAGGATCACCGGGATATCATTGGCAACCAAACGGTCAGCCACGTGAATAGCATCGCCCCCTCCACGGATTACGAGCCGCACTCCCTCTTGCTGAGCCCAGGTGATTGCATCGTTGATCTGAGCGGCACCGTCCGCTGACACCACTACTGGGATCTCCCCATTGAGGGCGGGAATCATTGCGGTATAACGCGAATCCGTCCGCACTTCTTCACCCGCGGCGGTAGCATCACGATATGCCCGTGCTTCAGCAAAGAAGTCCTTGAGCTGCTGGACTCGCTCAGCGTAGGTGGGGGGGGACTCTTGCGGGCCGGGTCCGAAGCCTCGGCCCCGACCGCCCCGACCACCCCGACCACCTCTGGAATTGGGGTTGGGCCAGTTCACGTTCAATGCCGCCGCAGACTCAATAGACATCTCTTCCCAATCCCAACCCTCGAGGCTCATTGCCGACGACATGCCGGAGATGAGTCCACCCCCCGGTGTCGTGAGGGTCACGAGCACACCGGCGGAGCGGGTAGTGCCGATATGGCGACTCTCCGCGTTGACCGCTACTTCGGCTCGCACGTTGGGGTTGAAGTCGCCTAGCTCGTTGACGTCACTCGAGACGTCAACAGAGCCAATCTCACTGATCCCCACCGTACTGTAGGCATCGATGAGGCCGGGGTATATGTGCTTGCCGGAAACGTCCACGACGCGAGTCCCTGTGGGAATCTCTACGTCGGTGCCGATCGCCCTGATCACGCCGTTCTCGAACAAGATGGTACCGTTTTCAATCACCCCGTTTGTGACAGTGTGGATGGTCGCCCCTCTTAATGCCACCGCTTCGGACTGAGGCGGGACGGTCATCCGTACCTGCGCCTTCGCCACGGTTGGTGACAACAGAGAGGTGGCCACAGCTACCATTGCTACCGCAAAGGTCACTGCGGTCACACCACCAGTCCTGGACAGATAGCCTATCATGACTCCTCGCTTCTTCATGGTCATAGTCATAGTCAGTTACTCCCTCGCAGGTCGCGCATGTCCCCGTTCTCCGAGATAGAAAGGATGGCCTGTATGAGCTGAGTCCGCTCACGATCAATCTGCTCCCGCATGGCAGCATCCTCTTCGAGAGAGAAGTAACGTCGGCCGTCTACCCAGGTCTGCTCAGCCCGGGTGAACTGAGATAGGGGGTTGCCACTCCAGATAACGAAATCAGCGTCCTTGTCCGCCTCGAGTGAGCCCACGCGGGCGTCGATGGCTACGGCCTTTGCGGCCTGGTTGGTCACCGTCGAAAGCGCCTGCTCGTGGGTGAGACCGGTGCGCAGCAGCTTGCCCGCCTCCCAGTTCATACGGCTGGAGATCTCATTATTGTCAGAGTGGAGCGCCGTCACCACACCCGCCTCAATCAGGATACGAGCGTTGTAGACGGTAGCGTCGTATGCTTCCATCTTGAATCCGCCCCAGTCACTCCATACGACTGCGGCCACACCAGAGGCAGCCAGTTCAGGGGCGATCTTGTAGGCCTCGATCCCGTGCTGTAAGGTTTGAACCCGAAAGCCAAATTCCTCGGCCAGACGGACCAGAGCCAGGAATTCGTCAGCACGGTAACCGTGCGACGAGATGAGTAACTCCTGGTTCAGGATATCTAGGATTGACTCCATTCGCAGGTCGCGGCGAGGAGGGATCCCCTCACCGCTGGCCTCCCAGCGCTGCCACTCCCGCTCGTAGTCACGGGCGGCAAGAAAGTGGTCACGGATGATCTCCTGCGTTCCCATTCGGGTATCCGGATAACGCCCCTGACGCCGCTTAGGGTTCTCCCCCAACGCGAACTTCACCGTCCGGGGGGCGCCCTCCAGCTTGAGGTCCTCGGGCAGGGAGCCCCAACGGAGCTTCACGAAGACGTTTTCCCCTCCGATCGGGTTCGCCGAGCCATGCTTGATATGAGCGGTCGTGAGCCCGCCGGCGAGTTGACGGTACATCCAGATGTTGTTGTGCGTCACCACGTCGCCCATCCGCACCTCGGGAACAATGGCGAAACCGCTTTCGTTGACCGCACTGACCCCGGCATGGATGTGGGGGTCGATGAGCCCGGGCGTCACATGCTTATCAGTGGCGTCGATCTCCATCGCACCCCGGGGGGCGTCGAGATCAGGACCTACCGCCACCACTTTCCCCGCCTGGACCAAGAGATCAGCGTTCTCCATCTGTCCCAGCGGACCCTGGCTCCATACGGTGGCATTGCGCACCACCACGGCAGCAGGCTGCTCGGGGATGGAGCTCCGCCCAAACTCCATCATGGGTCGGATAAACGGCAGGTCGATCTCGGGGACATTCATCGCCACCGTACCGCGTGCGGCTCCCTCGTACGCCTCTGTGCGGGACCCGCGGAAAGACGGGTTTGCCCCGTTGGGGAGGGAGGTCCAGCCGTAGAATTCCTCTCCCCGTACCGAACCTGCTAGGAGGGCAACTCCCTCATATCCCAGGTCCTCCCCGTCAAAGCGCACCTCGATGCGGCCGGTCTCGGCCACGACCTCTGCCGAGGCCAGATTTATAGTGGCACCATTAGGACCTGCGATATCAATGGACCCGCGCAGGCGGTTCAATGGGCCCTCAAGGCGGAGCGCTGCTTCGAAGCCCCACTCGTCGTCAGATGCGATGCGCCACGTGCCTCGCGGATCAATCTGGGGCGAGCGAGTGACCCCGTAGGCTTGCCCGTGCACCCAGACGTCTCTGACGGTGGCCTCTTCGGTGAAGAGGTCGCCTTCGCTCACGACGAGGTTGGCGACCTTGCCCTCCTGAATGGTGCCGTGGGTGTTCTCGAGTCCCAGCCATAATGCCGGGGTGGTGGTGAGCGCCGCCAGGGCGTCAGCAGTGGAGAGCCCCCGTGCCACAGCGATCCTCAGGTTGGGCAGGAATTCGTTCAGCGACGAAAGCCCATCGGAGGTGATGGCGAAGCGGACGCCCGCCCCGGCCAGTTGTGCGGGGCTCGTGGGTGCTAGATACCAATCGCGCAGGTCGGCCAAACTGGCGTTCAACGCTGACTCCGGGTCATTAACATTGGGCGCATCAGGGAAACTCAGGGGTATGATAAGCGGATCGGTGCGTCCCTGGAGCACATCGAGAATGCGGTATTCCTGACCGCTCCCGCGGTACCAGACGTCCAGGCCGTACTCCGCAGCAAGCTTATGAGCCCGTAAGTATTCCTCCTCACTGCCGGTCTCGAAGACAATCGGCTGATCTCCCCGTACCGCATCCTCGAGGGCTGCCAAGGCTGCGCTGGTCTCGGGTGGCAGGAATGCACGACCACTGGCCTCGTACGCACCCCACGCCCTCACGTACCAGTCGGCATCCATAAACGTCTGCTTCATAAGTGCGATGGTCCCCATGGGCGAGTTGGGGTAGGCCCCACCCAACTGGAAAGAGCGCTGGAAGCCCATAGCCTGGGCCAGGTCGGGGCGGAGCACACGGTCTCGGACCCCAGTGTCACCCAGGTTCACGACCGAAGCTGTGCCTCGAAAAATACCCTGCTTGGGCACGACCAGCGCCGTTCCAAACCCCTGCGAGCGGAGCGCCGCTCGACGGTCGGCGTCATCCTGGAGGTTCATCGTGGTGCTAAACCAAGCCCGAACCTGTGGGTTCCAATGGGTCGGTCCGACGTCACCACCTTCGGGTACTGCGTCCATCCCCAGGTCCGCATGGGCATCGATGAACCCCGGATAGATCGTGAGACCATCCAGGTCCCAGACACGCGCACCGGCCGGAGGCTGCATATTGCGACCGACCCGTTGGATGAGTCCGTTCCGGATTACTATCGTGGCACCATCCAGGACCTGCCCCGGTGCCGTCACAACCCGTGCGCCCACTAGCGCATGGAAGCCGGTGCCGTTGTCTCGGATACCAGTCACGGGCTCGGTCCGGGTCGCCTGTTGGGCTTCGACTCCGCCGGTCAGCAAGAGGGTGAACCCAAGGAAGGAGAGAATTGCTCTCACGACAGCCTCCGTAAGAAAGTAGGGTGAACCACTGCGTATCCCCGCTTCCGGGGCCCAGAAGAATAGACTGGCACCTCAAGGCCTGCCAGAAGCTGGCCTACAGGTGCTTCACAGCCCAAGTCATAATGTTCATGGCTACTCTGGTGTTCGTAGGTCTGGTTTGATACGGACTAAATCCACTAAAGCCATCAAATTTGGGACCTCAAGATTAGGAATCGCGCTGGATGGCTTTGTAGCACCTCGACCATCTTTTCCGGCCCGTCTATTCACCCAAACGGACTTGAGTCCGAGTTCTGCCGCCGGAGCGACGTCGTGATAGAGGCTCTGGGCAACATGCAGGACTCGCTCCGGGGGGAGTTCAAGACGCCTTAGGACTTCGTAAAAATGAGCAGGGTGGGGTTTGTAGCTTTGGACTTGCTCTGCCGTGACCACCTGTTCGAAGATTACTCCAAGCTGTTGGGCAGAGTTAGAGAAGAGGTCGTCGTCAACATTTGATACGATAGCCAAGCGGTATCTTGATGATAGCAACTGAAGACCTGTTATGCTGTCAGGAAACGGGGGCCAGAACGAAACTGATTCCGCAAATCTTCTTGCCTCTTCCGTACCGGTAGCGAATCCGTACACCTCCCCAAAGCCGGATGCTACCTCTTCTAAAATAGCTCGGTACGGACGGAAAGCTCCAGCCTCTGCAACTGCTTCTAGGAGTCCGAATCGCTCGAGAATCCGATTGTCATCCTGGTCATCCATATCGTGGGCTCCAAGAATAATACGGACGCCAGCAAGAATACCGAATTCCCAATCGATGAGTGTTCCATAACAATCAAAGGTAAACGCTTCGAATTGTTCGAAGTTCATGGGCTCAGAGTTCATACATCACTTGATAAGAAGGATGCGATTGTTAACAGGATACAACCACTCGATTCCCCGTTCGGTCACCACTGCGTCATCCTCAAGTGGAATGCGCACCTTTGCCCCACCCCACTCTGGATTAGATGTGTACGCAAATAGTTCTACGGAAATCAAGGTTCCCGGCCTCAACTCATAGGTCAATCTGGTGGGATTGAAGAACGCGAGTGACGGACCAAAACCGTGTCCCCAGTTACCTACTGAGTGAGGTCCAAGCACAACATCTGTTATCGCCGGGTCAGTAGACGGCTGATTGAATTCAATCCGATTAAAGCCGGCAGCTTCGATCGCCTCCCACGTTACGTCCAACGCCTGTTGAGCAGTGTTAGCGGGTTTGATCGTTGATTTCATCACATCACGCACTTTGAGTGCTTGATCAAATGCATTTTGGATTCCCACTGGCGCCTTTGTCTCGCCTTCATGCAATACATAGGCAATGCGCTTCATATCTGTGTAGAAATCGAGGAACCCCACACCCCAATCGATCATGAGAAGGTCGCCTCTCTGGATAATTCGATCAGATGATGTTGCTACTATCCCTTCTGGACCTGTGATGTACACGGAGGGCATATCAAATGAAGACTCTAAGCCTCTTTCTAGGAGTTGGTCCTGAATCCACCACGCGACATCCTCAAGCGTAGTCACACTAGGTGTTATGACCTGGTTCGATAGGGCGCGCTCGGCAATCTCTCGCGAGAACTCACCTGCTTCAGCAAAAGCCGAGATCTCGCTAGCTACCCTAGTAGCTCGAAAATCCGAGACGAAACGCTCTGCGGAAACAAGACGGTCACCGTAGGGCCCCAGTCTCTCTTTCAAGTGCAGATAAGATGTGTGAGAAAGCCCATCTGCTCCCCCGATTGATTCAGCGATGTTCACACCAATACGGTCGGGATTTCGCTCAGCAACGAAATCGGTTAGCTCCCCTGCACTCCCGAAATAGTCGTAGACGCCGCACTGTTCTAGCATGTAACCCCCAACCCCAAGGGCTGAACGTTCAACTCGTGCTCCTTGAGCTGTAAACACGTAATAAGCCCAATCACCCACATACCCCCTACCGAGTGCATCCCACATTGGGTCAAGCAGTCCTTCTCTCATTACGATGATCCACATATCGAGCTGGTTATCGCGCATCGCCTTGGGAAGCACGAGATCAAATTTCTCAGCTCGGATCTGACACATCCTCTCCCAGCGTGCTCGAGCCTCCTGTCCTGCTCCGGGCTGAGCTACTAACAGGGCGATCAGCAGTGCCTTCAAGATATGGGAGTTCCAGCGGCTCATGGTTTCTCCAAATTCTGTTTGGGATGGAGCCTGTAATCTGGTTTTAGGTCAGGACATAGGAAACCGGTTACAGGCCCGACACCGTATAGCCTTTCCAGAAAGATGTCCTTGGCGAGCAGGCCTAGGGACCTCAGGTGGAATCTGCACTTGACCCGAAGCACACAACGGCTCTATTTGTCGCCTCTACAAAAGGGTTAGAACGAAAACAGGAGTAAGAATGTCGGAGAGAATTCGAGTCGTCCTGCGCTGGATTCAAATTAAGGACAACAAAGAGGCGGCATGGGATGATGAGGGGGAGTTCCGCTTTCAGTCTAAAGTTACGACTCAGGGGGTAAGTCACGAGCTAGAATTCCCTGAGCAGGGCTATTGGTCAATTTCTGATCATCCGAAAAGGAATAAGGTCGATAAGATCGACAAGATACTTTTTGAGGGTTACGCAGGAGATTCACTTACGGTTGAGTTATCCGGGGTTGAACTGGATACAATGACCGCTAATGATCACTTGGAGAACTATTCCAAATCATTCACGGGAGATCACTCTGAGTGGCTCGGCCGTCATCAGCCAACAGATGAGGGTATAGGCGATCCTGAAAACATGAGTGACTGGCGCATCTGTTACGACATTGAATCTGCCTGATTATTACAGGTGGCCCTGGAGTCACCTGTAGCCATTTCTTAACCCCCACCCCAAACAATTAGGGTGGGGGTTTCTTTCACTCTGAGACATGGGTGCTAATACGTTGGATAACGAAATTCCATATTCGATATTCGACTGGTGCCTGAAGAGCTCACAAGTACCCAAGAGTCTCAGAGCTATGGAACAGTCTTGGGTGCTCGCGTATGCACCTGCTCGTCTTCATCTTTGTACACTGATTAACCTGCAGTCGTTGGGCTGTTAAGGCAGTACGGCGCCGAATCACGAGATTAGCGGGTCATCATACGAGGACCTAAGCCACGAAGGAGTCCATCATGATTTTGAGCCTCAGGCAACTCACGATAATTACAGGTGTGGCAATCGCCACAAGTCTCTGTGGTACAGTTGCAGCGCAGTCCCTTCCACCAGATGAAGATGGCGCCCTTGCAAGGCTAAACTCATCTCCAAGGCATGGTGAGTGGGCTACTTATGATGCGGGAGGAGGGGACATGGTAAGGGCTTGGATCACCTATCCTGAGCGCGGCGACCAAGCTCCAGTGGTCATTGTAATCCACGAAATCTATGGCCTGACAGATTGGATCAGGTCGGTTGCCGACCAACTTGCAGCTGAAGGTTTCATAGCTGTTGCGCCGGATCTACTATCTGGATCAGGGCCGAACGGTGGAGGATCGGAGTCAATGGATAGACAGGCTTCG
Source organism: Gemmatimonadales bacterium UBA1120 (assembly GCA_002313925.1). Lineage (GTDB taxonomy): Bacteria > Gemmatimonadota > Gemmatimonadetes > Longimicrobiales > Gaopeijiaceae > UBA1142. Next base: position 16,923 of record DCAZ01000064.1, on the reverse strand, counting down.
GTAGCAGTAATTCGTACACTTGATCCACTTGACGTCAACCGACGACTCCGAGCAATGGCAGCCTACGCTACCGCGCTCCCCTCTGCTGGTGATCAAGTGGGCGCAGTGGGATACTGCTGGGGTGGAAGCACAAGCTTCGGCTTTGCGGTGGACTACGCTGACTTGGATGCTGCTGTCGTGTACTACGGCACTTCGCCCGAGGGAGGCTTTGACCAGATCCAAGCACCAGTGCTTGGCCTTTATGGAGGCAATGACAATCGCGTGAACTCTACTATACCACGAGCGGAACAAGCGATGTCGAGCGGAGGGCGAAACTTCAAAGCTCATATTTTCGAAGGTGCAGGACACGGATTCCTTCGTGCTCAATCTGGACAAGAAGGAGCGAACAAGAGCGCCACTGAGCAGGCCTGGCCACTGACAGTCGACTTTTTCAAAGCACAGCTCGGCTCATGAGCTTACCGCTTGTGGTGCTTGCTGCAGGCCTCTCAACCCGCTACGGAGGACTGAAGCAACTAGACCCACTGGGGCCTGATGGTGAGGCTATCATGGACTACAACATCTATGACGCTGCCCGAGCCGGATTCAGCCGCATCATTATGGTTACGCGCTCTGAGATTGAGGACGATATCAGGGCTCACCTATCCGCAATCGTTGAGGGGGCTTTGCCGATAGACTATGTACAACAGAGCTTAGACCAGCTTCCAGAAGGATTTCACGCCCCTCCTGACAGAGTCCGACCTTGGGGGACGGGTCACGCCGTGCTGTGTGCGGCTGACTTTACTGACGGACCCTTTGCAGTTTGTAACGCTGACGACCTTTATGGACCGGGCGCTTTCGCGACACTCCACTCTCATCTGTCTTCCGACCAACGAGCCTCAGATGGAGCACTAGTCGGATATACACTCGCAGATACGCTCTCCGGGAGCGGAAGTGTCTCCCGAGGTGTCTGTGTACTGAAAAAAAACAGCCTTTTATCTCATGTTGATGAAACTCAGGATGTGCGCCTCGTTAACGGGTGTATCACTGGGCAAAGCCTGGACGGACACCATGTAGAGCTTTCAGGAGATTCTATCGTATCGATGAATTTGTGGGGATTCACCCAATCAACAATCGACCATATGCGAACACAGTTCCACAACTTCCTTGAATACCACGCCTCCGACACATTGCAGGAGTTTCTCCTATCCACTGCAGTGAACGGACAGATTCAAGTTGGCTCAACCTCTATGCGTGTGCTTCATGCAGAGGATAAGTGGTTTGGAGTAACCCACGCCTCGGATAAAGACCAAGCCCAGACCATGCTACTGAAACAAATTGATAAAGGTGTCTATCATCGGCCACTTGCGGACGGCTTTGCTCCACTAGTTACATAGTGCACCCTACAAGATATGGGGGCGTCTAGTACATGCAGTTGACCCAGTTGGATTGGATTGTCGTCTGCCTATACATCGCTGTAACACTTGTGACGGGTCTATACTTTGCGCGTCGCGCAGGCCGCCAGACCGACGAGTTTTTCCTTGGCGGACGCTCTATGCCCTGGTGGCTTCTCGGCACATCCATGGTCGCAACTACTTTTTCCACTGACACTCCAAACTTAGTAACAGATCTAGTACGAACAGGAGGTGTCAGTGAGAACTGGATCTGGTGGGCGATGGGAATCAGTGGGATGTGTACAGTGTTCTTCTATGCACAACTCTGGCGCCGATCAAATATCCTTACGGATGTGGGTTTCTACGAACTCCGTTACTCCGGACGTCCGGCAGCTTTTCTGCGTGGCTTCCGCGCTCTGTACCTGGGAATTTTCTTCAATGTGATGATCATGGCGACAGTGACTCTCGCCGCGATCAAGATCGGCGGCGTTGTTTTGGGTGTATCCAAGTATGAGGTCATACTGATTGCAGGAACTGTAACAGCCCTATACTCAGCTACATCTGGGCTTTGGGGAGTTGTGGTCACCGACCTACTCCTATTTATCGTTGCAATGACTGGATCGCTTGCGGCTGCCTACTATGCAGTACAACAACCTGCCGTGGGTGGACTAAACGGTCTATTCACTAACCCCGCACTAGAGGGCAAACTTGCACTACTCCCTGACTTCACAGACCTGCACAGCGCCGCTGCGATCTTTATCATCCCAATAGCAGTCCAATGGTGGAGCACCTGGTACCCTGGTGCCGAACCCGGAGGCGGCGGCTATATAGCACAGCGGATGCTTGCGGCGAAGGATGAATCTCATGCCCTTAAGGCTACTCTCTGGTTTAACCTAGCCCACTACGCCCTGCGACCATGGCCGTGGATCATTGTGGCCCTCGCTTCCCTGATCGTTTATCCGACACTCGATTCTATCCAGGCAGCTTTCCCGACAGTCGACCCTTCTATCGTGCGACATGACTTAGCATATCCTGCAATGCTGGTTTTCTTGCCATCCGGACTTCTAGGGCTCGTCGTGGCTTCTCTGGCAGCAGCGTATATGTCGACAATTAGCACTCATCTCAACTGGGGAGCATCCTATATTATCGATGACTGGTATCGTCGTTTCATCTCACCTGATCGAGAGGATCGCCACTACCTCCGGCTGGCTCGACTCGCAACAATTGGGCTAATCATACTTGCTGGAATCGTTTCACTTTGGCTCGAAAACGCATTGCAGGCGTTCCAAATTCTTCTCCAAATCGGAGCTGGAACGGGCTTGGTATTCCTTCTGCGATGGTTCTGGTGGCGCATTAATGCTTGGAGTGAAATCTCTGCGATGATCATATCATTTCTCATCGCTGTGTACTTCCAGTTCGTTCACACAAACATACTGGGCCTGGAGCCCCTGGAACCCTCATTTCAGCTTGTCTTCGGGGTACTTTTAACATCCGTCGGATGGGTCACCGTGACGCTACTGACACCCCCAGCGAGTCCAGAGACTTTGAAAAGCTTTCACCAGCTCATCCGACCGATGGGCGGAGGCTGGAGAGGGGCTGGCCTTGGCCTAGAACCTGAACCAAACGGATCGAGTCCGACTGCAGCATTTCTGGCATGGTTCCTGGGTTGTATCGCAATCTATGGAGCACTGTTCGGGACTGGTTACGCTCTGTATGGACATAACACTTTATCGCTTCTCTGCACTGCAGCAGCAGCCCTAGCAATTTTTTGGCTTTTCCGGCTGCTTCCGAAAATTGATCTCCGCTAGTCAAACCCCTTTTCATATCGACTAAGCACGTTCTTCGCTGACCCACCAATAACGGAAAGCAGTCGGACAGAGTCGCCATAAGAGAGCAGCGAAAAACACTGTGGCGACACCTCCAGTAACGGCAAAGAGGACTCCATTTGACCCTGCTAACCATGCAGGAGGCACGTACGTTTCACCCGGGCTGAGTATCACTCGTGTTACTCCTGTTACGGCTCCTGAGACATGGAGCCACACAACCAAAGCTGCCACACTTAGGTTCAGCCAAAGCACAATCCTACGCATTCCCGCTGTGTTAAAACTCTCAGCAGCCAAATCCCCCTCTCTCGCACGCAGGTGCTCACCCAAAATCCAGATAATCGCACCCAGCAGAATCATGCTGTCGATACCGATGGTGGCACCCATCGCGTGTCCGGTAACCGCATAGGTCCCGTGTATTATCGCGTTAAGAGGAGGGATCGAAATCAGGATTGCTGAAAAGAGAATGAAGACCGTCCAGTACTTTGATGCCGCAAAGCTATCTCGGGTCGCACTGAACTCGCCGGATTCAGCTACGCTCACGAGCCTCCAAACGTCGTAAACAGCTCTACACAACACCGTGATTTCAGCCATCGAAACAACAAATGATATCCACTTCACCAAGTGATCCTGAGGCAAATGGTACGTGTGGTGTGCGAAATTTGTGAACGAATTGAGTAGACCAACTGCAAATAGAGCGTATGCAATCTTCGAGTGGCCATAGCTAGGATCGCGGCTGATGCGTTCTCCGATATAAATGACCGAGCCGTAGACAAAGAGATTAAAGCTTCCCACTAGCGTACCTGTTGCCTTCCACTGCACTTGGAGATCCTGCACAGGATTCCCGAAAAAACTCGGTATCAGATACAAATGCTGCTCTACGAACGTGACAACAAAAAACAACATTCCCACGCCCCACATCGTTATGTATACCGGCCGCTGAAAGAAGTTTGGCCCAGAGATACGAAAGAAATTCCATAGGTAGCAGAGCCAGCCAACCAGTATCAGCGCGCTAAAAATTGGGTGGAATCCGACGTATTCCCGGCCTGATCCCACACCTAGGCTAAGGGTGAGAAGAATTCCAGTTCCAGCGGCCGCCCATGACAACACCTGTACTCGCAACCGCCAACGATCTCCCCAAGTGACGACACCACCGTGATCCTGCAGCCAACGATGGACGACTGCGACGCCCCCAAGGAAAATCCAGGCAGATGCGAAAGCTGTGTGAATAGGCCGAAGCTGGCGCAGGTCGAGGCCAACTGATTGAAAGCTCGGAGCTAGGGCAGGCACCGAGTAGAGTGCGGCGAGTATTCCTCCAACTAGCGTAACCGCAATTGCGATCAAACCGCCCCTGATAAACATGATTGTGGCGAATTGCCGGACCGGATGACCCTGGGCAAAGGAAAGCAAGTGACTGCTGGTTTCATTGGGTACCAACTCTCGCTCCAGGGTAGGATTCATGATAACAAAGAGCGGAGCGAGTAGATGATTACTAGTGACATAACTCTCACTTACCTGTACTCCCACCAAGGCAGCAATCTCCAATTCACATTACGATCCACCTGCCTGGCATGCGTGTCATCTTCTAACTCTCCCCTATGCCCGTTTAGCCAGAAGAAATAAGCAATCAAATCATCGATCTGTGAGGGTGAGAGTTCAGGAATTGGTGGGGGCATGCCAGTCTCTGGCTTACCACTGGTAAGCACATCAACTAGCTCGCGTTCACTAAGCCTCTCAACGGTAGTCGAAAGATCAGGTGCTCCCACAATCGAAGTCTGAAAGGGAAAATGACACGCTTTGCACAGCCCAGTTCGAAATGTTTCAAACCCCGCAGCCGTGTTGGTTGGGAGTACAAGGTCGATGATCGCGGATTCAAATGCCTCCTGTACACTTACACCAGTACTGGGGTCACCCATCCTTAGTTCACCTCTCCCGATATCCGGGCGGTCAATTTCATTCATAAAGGCCTTCATTTGATCAATCTGTCGTGAGTTGAAATTGAAGGCTGGCATCTGACCACTCCCAACGGTCAGAAGCGAGACGAGCCGCGTCTCGTCGACGCGGCTCGCAGCATTCGTTAGATCAGGACCAAGGAAGCCTCCCTGCCCCCAGAGTTGGTGACAAACTTGGCAGGCCGACTCATGGTAGATCTGACGACCTTCAATCGCCTCCATAGAGAGTTCTAGATCCACGTCATCCCTGTACACGAAGATCGACTGGACCAGAAAACAAAGGACCAAAACTGCTAGCAGCTTCTTTTTTGACGATGGGTTAAGCATCTATTGCTAAGTTGATATTACTCATCACCCAAGGAGCAACCCGGATAGACCAAAAGTCATTCCAAAGTTCGGTGCATTATCCGTAAGTCCGAAGGCGATCGCCGAATCAATTTGCCACCAATCATTCAACAAGAATGTGCCCCCAGTTCGTATGACACCAACATGTCCTCCGTATTCATCTTTTCTAATTTGTTCAAAAGCCATCTCAGAAAAAACTCTGAACCGAGGGGACAGAAGACCTCGGCTTATCACTAACCCGAAAACACCTGAGGGGTAATTACTGAACTCATCCTGATCAAACTGTAACCCAGGCATTACAGCAATCCCCCAGTCACCTCTGAAATCGCCTTGATCCAGGTAGTCCCCATCAATCCAAGGCATGTGAAAACTCCATTCCGCCACCACGCGAAAGGATGGGCGTATCCCAAACCCCCTTAGTTCAGCAGACCCGATTGGCAGATCTGCGTGAACCAGCGCAGCCATCGCGGGTCTGCCGGATTCATCGGAAGGGAGGAAAGACCACTTAACGCCAACCGAGACGTCGGAAACACCGTTAGTGGTGATCTGTCTTGTACTGACCTCGGATGGCGAATTCGAAAGAGTCTGGTCAGTAACTCGATACCGAGTAAACCAGTCTGACTCTAGCCGTAGCTCCCAAGAGTTGGATATCCCAACTCTGAAGAGAAAAGGGGTAGTCCAGGTATCAACATTATCGACACCTATTGTTTCCGTATCAAATGCGAAAGAGCCCTCTATCTGAATAGCACCCGCACCCACTGTTGAACTCGATTCGACAAAGTCAGGACGATCAGTCCCAATGGGTACTTGGGCGAGCACTAATCTCGGCAAAGCTGTTGCTAAAGCAATCGAGGAAACCACAGAAAAAAAGGCAGATAGGGCCCACATCCTATTTGTCTTGGCAGTCATAAGAGACCGGCCATGTTTTACTAGAATGCTTAAATATCTATCCAAGAAGGCGCCTCAGTAGAATTCGGAAAGCTGAAAAAGGCGAGGTTGTCGAGTGGCGTCAACCCAACACTGAGGATTACAGCGTGATTATAGAAGCCCCCGCAGAAGGTCTGGCTACAAAATGGCTTTGATCGGTATCCGTGCTCATACCCCGAGGTCCATAATATCCCCGTGACAAGCCTTCTAGAACCACATCTACCTTGTCTTGCTCAGTAAGCATGATGACGCATCCACCAAAACCAGCCCCGGTGAGCCGGGCACCTGCCGCTCCAGCTTCACGACAAACCACAACGAGTTCATCAAGCTCCACTGAGCTGACTTCGTAGTCGACACGGAGACTCTTATGTGAAGCGTCCATCAACCAACCGAAGCCTTGCACGTCTCCCCTGGCCATAAGGTCGATAGCGGTTCCTACTCGAACGGCCTCTGTAATCACATGTCGGAAACGTTGGAAAAGAGTTCGCTCGAGTACAGCCTCTGCCATCTCGATCGCTATGTCCTCTCCAAGAATCTCAAGAAGGTTCTTGTACCCAGTGACTTGAGAGCGAATCAGACCGCGGTCTAATGCAGTATTGGTGACGATCCTCAAAGCCTGTTCAGACTCATCACGGCGCGCATTATATACCCCCATCGCGTAACCCGATTTCTCAACTCGCACCCCAGAATTGGCAATTATGAACCGCCATCTCTCTGGAACCAGCATATGACTCATCGTTAGGGGACTAAATTCGATCTGAGCCGCATGGTGGGCATGGCCACCGATTGATATCGCCTGATCCATCCCACCTCCGCGGGTCCCTGTATAGCGTTCTGCATCCGCCATCACATCCGCGAAGGGCAGTGTTTCTAGCACAACTCCGTTGATATGGGTAAGAGCCAGCCCAACCGCGTTGACAAGCGCGGAGGACGATGAAAGCCCGGCTGCTATAGGGATATCAGAGACAAGAACACCATCAAAGCCGCGTGAGATAGCGAATCGTCTCGCTAACTCATCGGCTGGAGCCTTCACGTAGTTTCCCCAATGACCTGGTGAGCTCGCAGTTATTCCCGGAACAATCTCGAACTCGACTTCTTCAAAGTCCTCACAAACGCTACGGATCCGGACAAATCCATCATCCCGACACCGGAAAGCCAAATACGCCTCACGCTGAATAGCCATTGGGAATACTGGCAGATCATGATAGTCGATGTGCTCACCGATCAGGTTCACGCGCCCCGGAGCCCGAGCAAAATGAGTCGGCTGTACGCCGAACTCTTTAGCAAAAACCTCCCCGGATACGAGTTCCAACGGTGACCGGTCCACTTGACGCGGATTGGTCCAATTCACTTACCGCACTCGTACGTAACCGACTCCTTCCCTAATGTCGATGTCCGTTCCGAAAGGCTTCGAGCGTTCCACAAGATCGTTCAGGATTTTTTTCGCAAGAACACCATGTGCCAACATAGGCCGTCCACGTACCCAAGCTGGTTTCCCGTAACCCAAGGTTATCGGGTGAAGTGCTAGTTCAGTCAGCTTATCGCCGGTGAATGTCGGCATAGCAATGACGGCCTCCCAAATCTCGGGATTTGCCGGAAATCCGACTGTCTCGTTCTGGTAGCGCATGGCATTGAAATCCGCTACGTGGTCATTCACATCGAGATCGTACGCCTGGTAATTCTCATCGGGTAGCCGGAGCAATGTCTCATTCTGAAATACAAAATCACCCAAAGAGTAGAAGATCGGCTTGCCCTTGTAGATCTCTATACCACGAAGTACGTGGGGTCCGTGGCCCACGAACATCGTAGCGCCAGCATCCACCATGGCCCTCGCGAACTCTATTAGAAAACCAGCTGGAACCGAGCGCGCTCCGCCACTCTCGTGTGCGTGAATGGTAACAATCACCTGGTCTGCGAGGCGGCTCGCACTTCGCACTACTGCAGCAATTTCAGCCACATCTTCCGGATTCGGTCGAGTCACCACACCCATTTCTGAACCTTCAATGAAATTGGTCGAAAGTGTGCGTGCCCCTCGGTCACTACGGTTGAAATTCAACCCCATTTCTTCTGCTAGCACTTGAAAACGATCAAGCTGATCTGCGGTGGCGACACGTTCGGTCGTGTACCGAAGCGGACTCAAGCCAGGGCGGGATTTCATGCTCCCACGTGCATTTCCAGCTCGGGAATGATCAGGGAACGTTGATGCCATAGAGATTAGAGCCACTCGACCACGCGCGGTCTCCAGGAAGCGGGCCTCTCGGGCTTCCGCAAGACTCTCACCTGCTCCCGCGTGCACTAGCCCTGCTTCGTCTACGTATTTGGTGGTCAGGCGAAGACCCTCAACCCCATAATCACCAGTATGATTATTCGCGCGCGATACCATATCGATACCTGCCCAAACAAGCTCTTTAGCAAGTATTGGTTCACCCCGCATCCAAGTCCCTCCACTCTGGTGAGCTGGATACGGCTCGTAATTGTGGAAGAGGATTTCGAGATTAGTAAAGGCCGCGTCCGCCCCACGAATCATATCAATGAGCTCGAGAAAGTCTGGTTCCTCGTAGACGGACAATCTCCTGGTGATGATCGCGTCCCCCGTTAAGGCAAGTGTAATCTCTTGAGCCGGGGTCGAGACCACCAACAAGCCTAGCGCGAGGCTAGTTAGCCCGGCGACACGAAATTGTCTCATCACAATTCTCCTCTATCTACGCTCTAAGAATTTCCAGTTTCGGCCACTGTGCCCACCGCCCTCGTGTGAAATCGGGCACATCGATCGGGCGACTACGGTTAGCGACTGACCACTCCGATAATGGGGTGATCACCGACATCGCGGCTGCGTCGTAGACGTTCATATCCGTAGCTTTGCCCTCCCGTAGGCATTTCACCAACCGGTAGTCCTCTATGAAATCCATACCTCCATGCCCGGCTCCCTCTGACTGCTCCTCCAGATCTTTCCACAGTGGATGATCATACTTGTCTCGCAAATCCATCCAATCCTGCCACTCGTGTCCGGGGCTCAGGCCTTCGATATGCACCCGGTGAGGATAGCCCTGAAATAGCCCCTTAGTCCCCTGGACCATATGAATCCGTGAATACGGCCGGGGAAGGTTTGTGTCATGACTGAGATAAATCGTTCGACCCCGGACTGTTTTGATCATCGTCGTGTTCACGTCACCAAGGACATAACGCTCTCTACGCTTCAGGTGATTCTCGGGGTAGTTAGCCATCGCCCATTCTTGTAATCCCTGTGATGGCGAGCTCATTGACACAAGATATTCGAACTGATCTCCACGATTGATATCCATCACATTGGCCACTGGACCCAGGCCGTGAGTTGGGTAGAGGTTACCATCTCGTACCATGGAGTGCGCACGCCGCCAGAGGCCTTCTCCGACCTCAGAGAACTTGATCTCTCTAAGGTCGTGCAGATATCCGCACTCGGCATGAAGTATATCCCCGAACAAGCCCAAGCGGGCCATATGGAAAACCATCATCTCAGGACGGTCATAGTTGCAATTTTCCATCATAACGCAGTGCTTGCGGTATTTTTCAGCATACTCGACAAGTCTCCAACAGTCATCCGTCGTGTATGTGGCAGGGACCTCGGTGGCAGCATGTTTTCCGTTCTCCATCGCAGATACACAAACTGGCACATGCCATTCCCACGGTGTGGCAGTGAACACAAGATCCAGGTCTTCAGTCTCGCACATGCGAACAAAGTCTGTCTCGTGACGCCCGTACATCGCCGGCGGTGCTCGACCATCGTCGGTCACCCAACTCGAGACTTCCTCATTGCGTGCTGAGTCGATATCACAGAGAGCTACAATCTCAATGCCTTCAAGCCCGAGAAAGTTCCTAACATGGGCTCCCCCCATTCCTCCCACACCTACAAAGCCAACACGCACAATATCGATAGGATCTGCAGCAAATGGCTTGATGGGAGCCGGGCCCAAATCAGGGCGCTGCTGTTGGTGATCAAGATCCGCCGCAGCCGGTGTAGGAGAAAGTCCCGACGCCGCACCAAGTCCAAGGCCAGCCGCGCCAAGCTTGAGGAGTTCGCGTCGACCGAAGAAATCTGAATTATGGGGATCACTCATTATTGACCTGGCTTTTCGGAGCTTATCAAGTAGTACTCAGCAAATTGAATGGTGCTCTGGCACAGCTCAAGGCTAGCCGCTCTATACCTGACAGTAGCGCAATACCCTCTTGGTCCGCCAATTACATCCCCTGAGTATCCTCAGACTAAGGAATCCTTCATGAACGCATGCAGACTTCGATGCCTCACCATCGCTATATCCCTTTTTCTGGCGACGGAACTGCTATCGGCCCAAGAGTTTTCGAGGGCGATACCCGAAGAGGTTGGCATGTCGTCAGAGAGGCTAGGATACCTGACGACAGCGCTTGAGGAGTATGTGGCTGAAGGACGCTTAGCAGGGGCTGTTACGACCATCATACGTCGAGGTCAGGTCGTCTATAATGAGGCCGTAGGCTACAGGGATCGTGAAGAAAGCGAAGTGATGCAGTCTAATGCGATCTTCCGGATCGCGTCTCAGACCAAGGCACTGGTCAGCGTAGGCGTCATAATGCTCCAAGAGGAGGGTTTGCTCGATATTTCGGATCCAGTGGCAAGCTATCTGCCTGCTTTCTCTGAGACCACGGTCGGTGTCGCTCGTGAAGGAACAGAGTATGATGTTGTTAAGGCCAATCGACCGATCACTATTCGAGATCTACTCACTCACACCGCAGGGATCTCCTACGGAACGGGACCAGCTGGCAGCGCTTGGGCAGCAGCGGAGATCACTGGCTGGTACTTCGCACATCGTGCAGAACCGATCCGCCTCACCATTGACCGGATAGCTGATCTACCGTTCACCACGCATCCCGGACAAGCTTGGGTTTACGGTTACAGCACTGACATCCTAGGTGCACTTGTCGAAGAAGTTTCAGGTATGCCGCTTGACGAGTTCATTAAGAATCGAATCACAGATCCGCTGGGAATGCACGATACGCATTTCTATCTTCCACCATCGAAGAGTCACCGTCTGGCAGCCGTTTACAACCTCCGCCGTGGAGAGACACTGCTGAGAGCACCCGAAGGCCCTGGTATGGAGACTCAAGGTCAATACGTGGAAGGTCCTCGTCAGAGCTTCTCCGGTGGAGCGGGCCTCCTCTCAACCAATCGAGACTACACTCGCTTTCTGCAAATGCTGCTCAATGGAGGGTCACTTAATGGGACCCAGTTGTTATCGATAGCTTCGGTCAACCTCATGACAGTGAATCATGTGGGAGACTTATACCGAGCACCCGGGATGGGATTCGGGCTGGGATTTTCAGTTCGGGAAGATGTCGCCGCGTCTGGGGCCCCTGGCTCCATCGGAGAATTTGGTTGGGGTGGTGCGTACCACTCCACCTACTGGGTGGATCCGGTGGAACAGCTCATCGTAGTGTACTTGACTCAAGTAATCCCAGCGTCCGGACTCGACGACCACTCCAATATAAGAAGCTTGATCTATTCAGCGATCACTGAACGAACGCCATTTCTTCCAGCACCTCAGCGTTAGGTGGTAACCATCTCCAGAAAAAATTCCAACGGAATTATAATCAACTTAAACTGAGAATCCGGGCTGCATTCTCACCAAAAATCTTATCTTTTTCGCCCTCGGATAAATCAAGAGTGGTTACGCTAGATATCATCTTGTCGAGACTTCCGATCATGTGAGGATAGTCCGAACCAGCAACTAGGTGATCAACGCCGGCGAATTCAATAGCAAGCCTCAGGCAGGCGTCATCGAAATTCACGGTATCGTAATAGAAACCCCGCAGTTGCTCGCTAGGAAGTACGCTGCAGTATTCTCGACATTCAGGATACGCCTCAAACCCTCGGTCGAAACGTTCGGCCAGATACGGTACGGCGCCGCCGAGATGGGCTAACACCCAAGTGATTTTCGGAAATTGCTCTACGACACCGGAATAAATCAGCCCTGCTGCTGCAAGTGTGGTGTCCATTAGAAAGCCGACCATTGGCATAAGCATGAAGCGCTCCATGACCTCCACCCCGACAGGATAAGTCGGGTGTATGTAGATCACTGCTTCCGCTTCATTGAGTCGCTCGTAAACTGGCCAAAAATGTTTCTCGTGGAGCGGGACACCGCTTGCGTTAGAAAGAAGCATTACACCGGGAAGACCCAACTCCCCAACTACGCGCTCTGCTTCCTCAGCTGCAGCTTCAGGTGCGTTCATCGGTAAGGTGCCCAACGAGGTAAATCGGTCCGTCCGAGCACGACATGCAGACGCGAAAGCGTTATTCACGATCTGGCACAGTTCGACAGCACGCTCTGGAGTCTCAATGCTCGTTCCTGGGGCCGTGAACGTGATTACCTGCATTTGGATCTCTGCCTCATCAAGGACACGTTCACGAACATTCAGATCCCGGTGGCCTGGAACGATCACATTGTAGTCACCAGGAGAGTGCAGAACTGGATTTCCATCACGATCAGTGGTAACCCTGAAGTGGCTGCCGCCCTTACTCAGGGCATCAAGGTACTCCGGTGGAAAATAGTGGTTGTGGAAGTCGAGAATCATCAATCTTTCCAGGCAAAATAGCTCAAGAGAATTCGAAGCTATAAGGTCAGCTCGCTTCTCAGGCCAGAGGTTAGAAGTGCAAGGCAAGAATATGCCGACCATCTAGGCGGCTAAACCTTTTAAAATTCCAGGAATCTTTACTGGAGAGCAGAGTCGATCGGTTATAGGTCCTGGGTTTTACGGGTCCATAGCATGTACACCGGCCAACCGAGAAGAACGAATCCAAGACCCTTTAGGCTCTCTGCTGGGTCAGTCAGAAGTTGGTTCCCAACAATACCAAAAGCAGCTGCTACAAAAATGATCGGTACCCAAGGGTACCCCCACATTTCGTAGTCACGCGTTACTTCTGGGCGTTTGCGGAGCAGGATAAGACCCAAAGCCATCATCCCAAAAAAAATCCACTCCGTATAGATCACCCTGGTAAACAGGGAACGGTATGTGCCAGTTAAAGCTAGTACACTAGCCCAGATCGCCTGCAGGAGAATCGCTCTGTGGGGTGTCCCATATTCTTGGTGAACCACCCCGAACCACTTGAATAACAAACCATCTCTGGCCATTGCGAAGTAGACCCGAGGTCCTGCGAGAACAATGCCGGAGAGCGCTCCAAACGTTGAAAAGACAACTAGAGCTGACATCGCAGCAGCACCGCCTCTACCGAAGACTGCATCCGCTGCATCCGCCGCGACACGATCTGATGAAGCGACCGTCTCCATCGGCAGTACATACAAATAGACTGCATTCAGGAGGATGTAGCAGCCCGTAACAATAAGCGTACCCAAGATAAGGGCTTTGGGAATCGTGCTGCGCGGCTCTTTAGTCTCCTCAGCGTTATAAGTGACCATATGCCAGCCACCGAAAGCGAAGAGGCCAGCAGCCAAAGCAAGCCCGAAATCCCGAGCCGTGTAACTCCCCGGTGCGGCAGTACGAGAGGCTTCCACCGCGACTTCGTGTGCCGTACCACCAAACAAGAAGCAGAGAACCACGATTATCGAGATTGCTAGAAGTTTACCAGCTGTGATCGCAGCCTGAAGGATACTTCCATGCTTTACCCCTACGTAGTTGATAAGGCTAAGTACCAAGATTATAACAACAGCCACTACCCGCTGGCCTAAGTCGCCAAGTTCCACGAAGAAGCTGAGATACCTCGCACATACCACTGCAATCGCCGCAACGATTCCGGAGTGCATAATCCAAAACATCGCCCAACCCCAGAGGAAGCCTACAGCGGGCGAGAAGGCCTCCCGAAGGTACGCATATACCCCACCAGCCTCAGGGAACGTGCTCGCCAATTCTGCGCATACCAGGGCCCCAAAAAGGGTGAGTATCCCACATACCAGCCAAACGGCATAAATGCCAACAACGGTTGGCACTTGGCCGGTGATCTCAGATGGTTGAACAAAAATTGAC
>DCAZ01000064.1:0-2218 GCA_002313925.1 Gemmatimonadales bacterium UBA1120 | reverse complement strand
GGTTGAACAAAAATTGACGCACCGATGATGGTGCCAACGACCATAGCCGTCGCTTGCTTAGGGCCGATCGCCCGCCTTAACCCCCTGGGGTAATTCTCCGGCAATGTGCTCACCTATATGAGAAGAAGGTGATTTCTTTCTCAATCCCCATTCGGGATTGGATACTGTATCGACTCGAGACCTACAGCTTGCAGCACCCTATATGCATGCTCTGGGGCTTCCCTTATTTCCATCTCGAGCCCAGCCACCTGTGCTTGTTCAGCAATTCTAGCGATACCCTGCGCTGCAGTCAGATCAATACGTCCCAAACCACCGCAGTGTACGATGATTCGCTTAACACCAGGCTCTTGAGCCAAACTCGATAACAGTGCGTCCTCAAGTGCTGGAGCCGATCCAAACCAGAGCACTCCCTTCGGCTGGAAATGAAGCTCCTCTCCCTCAATGCGAGTTTCGATGGCTGTGGAGAGTTCCCTCCACATATGTGCTGCTGTCGCCATGACTACGCCGAGTACAACAGCCTGTTCAATTCGCGGAGCTAGAATCAGCGTAATCCCGAAAGTGCCCCAACCAACCATGCCTTGAGGTCCCGACATTGCCCACAGATTCATCAACTCTTTCACACGGAAAAGCGGCCAAATCGCAGCGATCACAATCCCCGAAAGGATCGCCTGCGGAAGCGGAGCCAAGACATCAGCGAAAGGTAGAAAAGCCAGAACCACAAGACCTGCAATGAGACCACTCCAACGGCTTCTAGCACCCGAAAGCCGATTGACACTGCTACGCGCGAAAGAACCTCCAACCGGTAATCCCCCTACAAGTCCTGCAGCAACATTAGCCATGCCTTGACTTAGGAACTCTCGACTCGGATTCCAGCGCTGACGATCCTCATTGGCAAATACACGGGCAATCGACGCAGAATCCGCGAAGCCTACAACAGCGATTACTGCTCCTGGTAGAAGGAGCGCCGGCAAACTGCTCCACGGCAAATCAATAGAAACTGCTGGCAGGCCTACTGGTATCTCACCAACTACCGAACCTTCGTATCCAAAGATGATTGAAAAGAGGAGACCTAATAGAGCAGCGATCAAGACACCTGGTACCAAAGTGTGTACAGCTCTTCCAATGACAATGATGATTACGGATGTCGCCGTAAGTGTTAAGGCTAGGAATTCCCATGAACTTGGATCTGATAGGGTTAAGACCGCCCCCCTAACCACACCAACATTGGCGTCCGACACATCAACACCGAATGTCGAAGGAAGCCGTGCACACACAATCAGGATGGCAACTGCAGAGGTAAATCCGGTCATTACTGCGCGTGACATCAGATAGCTGACCCATCCAGATTTCGTCAGTCCTACCGCCAGGCGCACAAGCCCACATATCACAGCCAGCAAGGCTGCCAGGCTCGTGAATTCAGCCGTACCCGGTTCAGCCAGAGGGAGTAACGCGCCAAGCGTGAGCAAGGCAGTCATCGCAACAGGCCCGGTTTGAAGATAGGGAGACGAAGCATACAGTGCCGCCACAATTGGTGCGGCAGCCGCGGCGTATAAGCCATGATGGCTCGGAAGACCAGCTAGCTCAGCATATGCCATAGACCCTGGGATTAACATGAGTGCAACCCCGAGTCCCGCGAAGATATCTCTGAGCGAGAGTTGGTGAGTAGGCTCAGCGAAAATGAAGTTGGTCAAGACACAGTTCCAGCGGTGATTTTTGTTCCTCCATCTGAAAGTTTTCTCAGTAATTCCGAGGTTGCCAGAGCTCGATCTAAGAAAAAGTCAGCGGTAATTCCGAGTAGTTCCCGGCGATCCTCGTGGCCCACCGCCTGTCGAGCTGCTTCGGCGGCAAGTGATTGTAGAAATCCAGTGGAGTCCTGACCGAGAAGATGCTCTAGAGCGTACCGACGTTCACCAGCTCTCAATCCCAGGTCGAGCTCAGAAGAGAGACGAGCAAGGTCAAACCTAGCCAGGATAATTCCAGCCCGCACGGGAGCAAGAAGCCCCGAGAGGAAAGCATCCGCTCCATCAGTCCGTGGATCAGCAAGTGGCAATGACTCACGAAGGTGTAGGGGTAATTGTTTTGGGCAGCCCACCCGGACAAGTTCAAATCGTAAGACTTTATCGAGAAGAAGTGCCCAGCTACGATAGGGTCCAGTGGCAATCTCGATAATGCGCTCCAGATAAGCTGGGACCCAAGGAGCTATGTGCTCCTGCAGAAG